>CAYREK010000048.1:0-17696 GCA_964423305.1 uncultured Halobacteriales archaeon
CCGTGTGCGTCAATGATTTGCTCGACGATTCGAAGTCCAAAACCCGTGTTGTCCTCGGTCGTCGAGTACCCTGTCTCGAAGATTTGTTCTCGGTCCTCGGGGGGAACACCGACACCATCGTCCGCCACGAAGATCCCATCCTCTCTTTCGCCGATAGTAACTGTAACGTCGATGCCGTCTCCCCCGTGTTCGATCGCGTTCCGATAGAGATTCTCGAAGACCCGTTTGAGCTGGCTCCTGTCGGCGTAGATTGAACGTGCCGTGCCAACCTCGATCGTCGCGTCGTCGGTCACGACGTTTTGCCAACACCGCTTGGATGCTTCCGCGACATCTACCGGCTCGGGTTCGCCTACCGTGTCGCCGTTTCGTGCAAGGGTCACCAGGTCCTCGATGATCGCCTCCATCCGATCGATGTTCCGCTCGATCGGCTCGATGTGCTCGCTATCGTGATCGGTTTCCAGTAGTTCGACTCGAGCACCGATAACGCTGAGCGGTCCCTGGAGGTCGTGAGAGACCACCGAAACGAACTCACTGAGTCGATCCCGTTCTCGCTCGAGCTGCTCGTACCGTTCCTTTTCGGCCGTGACTTCCCGAAGAATACCGACCGATCCACGGAACTCGTTGTCGAAGGGGAGTGCAGCCATGTGATCGCGACACTGGACCTCGTCGCCGCCTTTCGTCTGGATGTCAACGCGAAACGCCTGTCTCTCGGGTCCGGTCGTCGAGACGAGCGAGCGCACGGTTTCGTTTGCCCTGGCAACACTCTCGTCGGATTTAATCAATGCCGGACCGGCGCCAACCAGCTCGTCGCGGCTGTACCCGGTGAGCTCGGTAAAGCTCTCGTTAACGTAGGTAAACCGCTCGTTTCCGTCGACCACGTAGATCGGGTACCCGAGCGCTTGGAGTACGGTTCTGTACCGCCGCGAGTTGCGTGCGGCACGGTACTCGTCGACGGCGTGCTCGACCCGATTGGTCAGTCGATCGAGCTGATCGGGACCGCCCTTCTGGTAGTATCCGGTGACCCCCGCGTTGAGTGCCTTGGCTGCGACTTCCTCACTTCCTCGTCCCGTGTACAGAATAAAGGGTAGATCCGGATCGTGTGCGCGCACCTCTGCGAGCAACTCGAGCGCGTTCGAGTTCGGTAGGGTATAATCGCTGATGACACAGTCAACCCCCTTATCAAGGTGCTCGGCTGCCGCTGACGTGTCAGCCGTGCTAATAACTGTATACCGGGGCAGCCGACGTGTGATGTACTCCTCGGTGATCTCACGCAGCTCGGGGCTGTCATCGACGTGTAAGATAGTCCCGTGAACGCCGGAGAAGAATCTATTTGCTGACGTAGCTCTGCTTGACTGAGCTACCTCGTTGCTCATACGAACTGTTCGTTGGAGCGGACATAATTCCTCAAGTATTTTACACAGAGCTGTTATGTGATTAACCGAGTAACAGCTGTTCCGCCTACGGTCGTTTCCACACGCATCGTCCGCCGGTGAACTTCGGGGCGATCCAGAACAACGTAGGCGTTCGTTTTACCGGTCAGCTCGGCTCACGCCACCGACGATCTCACCAGACTGCCCGCAGTTCCGAACGCCGAACCCGGCGTGAGCGCGGTCAGTTCATCGGGACTCCGGTGAGCTGCCGTCGTGCGGGCGACCTGCCTCGCGCTCGGACGCGTCAGTGTTTCGTCGGCCAACACAGTCACAGCCCGCGACGACGACAGTCGGTCAGGCGCGACCCCAAGGAGAGCCGCCCGTGGATCCGTCTCAATACCACGGTGGGACGACACTGCCGGTCTGGGCGAGCGCCTCGCTCGGGTCCGAAACTGGCTTTCACCGTGGTGACTTACACTGGATAATTGTATGCTCGGGTACGCCGGTCGAAACAACACGCTCAGAGACGAGGACCCGCCGGTTCGGTGTAACAGAGGAATGCAGAAGAAAACGTGGGAAAAGCGGGGACTGGAGTACGCGGGTGAGCTGGCCGAACAGAACTTTCGGGATCTACTCGCGATTCTACAGTGGAACGACGACCACGAGATCGGATTCTACCGCTGTACGTCACAGTCGTTTATTCCGTGGCACTCACAGTACTCACTCTCCGAGCTCCCGAACATCAAGAGGATCCGGACGATCGCAGAACGGTGTGGACAGTTCATCCGCGATCGCGGGATGCGGCTATCGTTCCATCCGGACTACTTCGTCAAGCCGGCGAGCACCAGTGCGGACACGAGAGAAACGGCTCGTATCAGTCTCGAAAACCACGGCAGTTGGCTGGATCTGATGAACCTCCCGAGGAGCACCCAGTTCCCGATTAACGTCCACATCGGCGGCCACTACGGAGACAAGTCCGCGACTGCCGATCGGTTTCAGCAGTTTATGACCGGTGTTAGTCGGTCCGTTTCCGACCGACTCGTCATCGAGAACGACGACAGCCCGAACCTGTGGTCGGTAACTGAACTGGTGACCGACATTCACGAGAGAACCGGGTGTTCGATAACCTTCGATTACCACCATCACTCATTTTCACCGACCGGACGAAGCTATCGGGAGGCGTTCGAACTGGCCGCCCCCACGTGGGACGGCAAACCGATTGCCCACTACTCCGAGCCGGCGATTCTGCACGAAGAGGATGCGAACAGACCGCAGACCCACGCGTCGTTCGTTCACCGTGTTCCGGAGTGGTTGCAGGATGGCGCCGACGTAATGATTGAATGTGACGGCAAAGAGCAAGCGGTACAGCGCGTCTCGGCCGATGCGTAGATGCGACAGCCACCGGCCCGCGTGAGTCAGGTCGGTCAGTCCGTCTAACGTCTCGTGGTCTCTCCTACTCGTCCCGAGACTGCTCGTGGCTCCTTCGATAGTCGCGGATCCTGGTGGTATGCCGGATCCCGGGTAAACGGAGTGGTCGTACTGCTATTTGATAACGTATATGACACTCGTGATATACGCTACACCCGGAGACACAAGATGGCTGTCTTGGACGATCTCTCGGGGTTTGAGTTTGAGGATCTGATGGAAGACGTGTTCAGAAATCTTGGCTACGAGAACGTCCGTCAGGCCGCCCGCACGGCCGACGAGGGTCGTGATATCCTGATGGAAGAAGTCGTGGACGGGACTCGCCGGGCGATCGTCGTCGAGTGCAAGCACACGGGGACGGTCGGCCGACCGGTCGTTCAGAAGTTACACTCGGCCGTCGCCACCTTCGAGTTCGACGGGCCGACACGCGGGATGGTCGTCACCACCGGTCGCTTCACCACGCCGGCGCGAGAGTACGCCACCCGGCTGCAGGAGACCGACAATCCACACCGGATCGCACTGTTGGACGGTGAGGACCTCCGGGAGATCGCCGACGAGATCGGGCTCGATCTGTACAACGGCCGGATCGAGATTCTCTGTGACGAGACCCTACGGCCGTACGATCCAGCCGGCGAGGTCGATACGCCCGTCCGGGCGGCCTTTCGCGAGATCGAAAACATCGCGCCGGCCGACCTGCCGGTACCCCACTCGCGGGCAACGTTTCGGCCCGTCGTGTTGATCGCCGCCGACACCGATGCCGTGTTCGAAACGTCGGTGGGTGTTATCCACCGTATCGAGGAACAAACGCAGTTTGTCGTCCACGCAGACCGTGGGCACCCACGGGTTGCCGACGACGACGTGGCGACGCTGGTCGGACAGAACCACCACACGACCGTAGAGCTCGGTGAGGATCAATTCGAGGAGGTTTTCGATACGATCGACCAGCGCCGGTTCGGACAGACACAGACCGAGTACAAAGAGTGGGCCGTCGACCGGCTCCGAGCACACCACACGACGACCGTGAGCTACACCGGCGATAACAACGTCACCTACACAAAGACCTGCGAGCCGAATCTCTCTGAGATCTCGGTCCAGTCGATCGATCCGGTCTATCTCCCACAGGTCCGGCACACGACCGAGTTAGGCGAGTACAGCTATCCCTACGAGTACTACGCGGCGGGACCGTCTCGAGTGACAACCGAAGACGGGATCCGTCGCTGCGTTCACTGCGAGACGAGCGGTGAGGACGACACCTACACGTACTGTGCAAACTGCGGGGCGATCGCCTGCGAGGATCACATCGAGACCGAGCGCCTCGAGCAGGCGCCGGTCTGTACGGGCTGTGCGGTCACCGAACGGTTCGCGTTACGAACGAAGTACTTCTACGACACCGAGAACCTGGAGACGTTTCGCGAGGAGTACGCCGAGATGCCACTCCACCGGAAGGCGATGGAAAACGAGTTTCTCGTCGGCGGGGGTATCGCGGTGATCCTGCTTGCACTTCTCGGCGTGCTCGTCGCCGCCGGTGTTGTCTGACCGAACGGCCCGTTGTCTCCCCACGCCCGAAGCCACGGCTCCCGTGTATCAGTCTGACCTGTTCCCCCCGATAACGCACGGTCAGAGACCGGCACGGTTTCGTGCCTGTACCGGCGATCGGGTGTATGTCGATTCGTGAAAAGTTCCATCCGGACCTGTTCGCCGGCATTCGAGCGGCGGGTCCGATCGTACTCGGGATAATTCCCTTTGCACTCGTCGCAGGCATTACCGCAGTCCGTGCCGGGATGACGGTTCCCGAGGCGATCGGCATGTCGACGATCGTCTTCGCGGGGGCCTCGCAACTCGCGGCGATCGATCTCATCGACTCGAACGCTCCCTTCGCGGTCGTCGTTGGGACCGCAGTCGTGATCAACGTCCGGATGATGATGTACTCGGCCTCGATTGCACCGTACTTTCAGCCGTTCTCGGCGCGACTTCGGGCCGTCTTGGCGTACGTCCTGACCGACCAGGCCTACGCGATGTCGGTGGCCGAGTACGAACGAAACGACGAGCGCGACCGACTGTGGTATTACGCCGGGATCGGCTTCACCCTCTGGGCCGTCTGGCAGGCCGGAACGGTTACTGGGGCTGTTCTCGGTGCGGGCGTCCCCGACGCGCTTGGCTTGGAGTTTGCGTTACCGCTCATCTTTCTCGCCCTGTTGATGCCGGCGATGAAAGATCGGGGGACGACGACGGCCGCGATCAGTGCGGGCGCGGTTGCACTCGCTGCCGCCTGGATCGGAGTCCCGCTCAGCCTCGATCTCCCGCTCGCAGCGGTGGCCGGCATCCTCGCCGGTCTCGCGGCCCCCACCGGAGAACGCGGATGACGACCTGGTCTCACGTCGGTATCTGGGCGGCAATCGCGATCATCGGTCTCTGTACGTTCGCGGTCCGCTTTTCGTTTATCTACTTGTTCGGTCGAATCGACGAGATGCCACCGCGAGTAAAGCGGGTACTGGGCTACGTCCCGGCGGCCGTGCTTGCCGCGCTCGTCGTCCCCGCGATAGTGACCGTCGAACCGACGATCGAGGCGACGCTGCTCGACGACCGTCTGGCGGCCGGTGTTGTCGCCGCGGCTGTCGCGTGGCGAACCGAGGACGTGCTCGCGACAATTCTTGTCGGCATGGGCACGCTCTGGCTGATCCGCTTCGGACCGTCGCTATTCGCTCTGCCCTGATGGTCTCGGTCCGACCGACACTCTCTATCCCTGCGATGATTGACTTTCTCTCCGCGCTGAACCGCGAGGTTTTTGATCTCAGTAAAAATAGCCGCCTGATTCAGTTTCGCCCCGGCAGGCACAGGCACTTACCCGACGAGACCACAGTAGAGAATAGATGCCACCGGTCGATCCCGCCGCCTTCCCAGGAACGAGGCTCCCGCCGGACGGCGAGCGGTCGGCGACGGTGCTGGCCGTTCCGGGAGCGGTGGCGAAGCGATACGACGTTCGCGATGTCGTCGCCGACGCGATCGAGGCCGTCGGGCCCGACGTGATCGTCGCGACCCCGCCGGACTCGGCACACGCGGCTCTCGGGCCGGTCGCGAGGCTCGCGGGCGTTCCGGTCGTCGATCCGAGCCGGTCTCTTACGTATCACACCGTGGACACGGGCGTTTTGTTCGTAACGGCTCCGACGCCGGAACGGCTACCCCCGAGGCCGTCGGACGTTCCCGAGTGGATGCGAGAGGACGAGCCTGTGGGCGCCGAGCACTACTATCTCGTGAGCGACCGTCTGGAGCTGACCGTCGACCCCCACCGTCGAGAGACGCGACTCGAGGGCATCGAAGAGTACCTCGAGGCCCTCCCGGAGGGATGGCACGACAAGTCGGCCGTGACACACGTCTCGACCGGGGTCCGGGCGGCCTACCAGACGCGGTACGAGAGGGCGACGGGCGCCTATCCCGTCCACGGCGCCGGCCCGCCGACCAGCTCCCTCGGCGCCGCGATCGACGAGAGCGAGCGCCCGCTCGTCGAGCTGTCGGTCTACTCGAACGGAGCGGTCAGGGCGACGACCCACGACCCGACGAACTTCGGGCTTCGCGGACTCGAGGGAGTCGGCCAGCGGAAAGCCGACCGCCTCCGAGACCACGGACTCGACTCCCGTGGGGCGGTCGTAGAGGCGACGCCGCGGGCGATCGCCGAGATCCGCGGGTTCGGCGGACAGACGGCGAAGACGGTCCACAGATCCGCGAGGGCCGTCGCGACCGGCGAGATCGTCCCGGGCGACGGCGGAACGCTTCCGAACGGCGACCCGGTGTTTGTCGACATCGAGACGAACGGTCTCAACGGCGACATCGCGTGGCTGGTCGGCGTCCTCGACGGCGGACCCGAGGGGCAGTACCTCCCCTTTCGCCAGCGAGAGCGCGATGAGACGACCGAACACGTCGACGCGTTCATGTCCTGGCTGACCGGCGCCGCGGGCGGTCGACCGGTGATCGCCTGGAACGGCTACGAGTTTGATTTTCCCGTGATCAGACGCCACCTCGAACGAGACGCGCCCGAGTGGGTCGAGGACTGGGAGGGCCGGTACCAGTTCGACCCGCTGTACTACGCCGCGACGCAGGGACACGCCACACTTCCGGGTCGGAGCAACCGGCTCGAGGCCGTCGCTACGGCGCTTGGCTGGGAGCCGACGACGACCGGCGTTGACGGCGCGACCGCCGCACGAGAGTACAACGCGTGGCGACGGACCGCCGACCGGCCGGACGAGTATCGGCCCGACTGGGAGCGCCTCGAGGCCTACTGCGAGGACGACGTGCGGGCGCTGGCGACGATCTACGAGGCGTTGCGAGACGCGAATCGTCGGCGCCCGGAGACGACGAGTCGACCGGCCGACCGGAGCAGGCAAGGGTCACTTTCGGAGTTCTCCTGACAGCAATGAGCTACGACACACCACAACCTGAGGACGTTCTCCCCGAAGAGGCGCTGACCGAATCGTTCCCGGACTACTCCGGGCAGGTAACCGCGAGCGAACACGTCCCCCCGCGGGCCGCGGATACCGTCCCGGCCGCGGCGGTGCTCCGAGACGAGCTGGCCGACCGGCTCGACGCCGACCTGTACCGACACCAGGCGAAGGGTCTCCGCGCGCTCGCGGACGATGAAAACGTCGTGGTGACGACCTCGACGTCGTCTGGCAAAACTCGCATCTACGCGCTCCAGATCGCCCGGAACCAGTTGGACGATCCCGACGCAACGGCACTCTGTCTCTATCCGATGAAGGCGCTGACCCGGGACCAGGAGCAGACGCTCAACGACCGGTTCGCCGAGTGGAACGTCGACACCCGGACGGAGGTCTACGACGGGGACACGAAACGAGACCGCAAGCGAGACGTCCGGGCCAACGCCGACACGATCCTCACCAATCCCGCGGGACTGAACGTGTATCTCCCGCGGCACAACACCGACCGCGGCTGGGCGCGGTTCTACGACAACCTGCAGCTGGTCGTGGTCGACGAGGCCCACCAGTACTCCGGGGTCACGGGCACTCACGTCGCCTGGATACTCCGCCGGCTCCGTCGGCTGTTGCACTACTACGACGCGGATCCGCAGTTCGTCCTCACGACGGCGACCATCGGCAACCCAGCCGAACACGCCGCCCGGCTCACGAGCGAGGCGTTTACCGTCATCGACGAGGACGGGTCGCCACGTGGCGGGCGCGATATCGTTCTGTGGAAACCGCCGGTCGAGGAGACGGCAGTTCCCAGCCCCGAGGACGCCGCGGATTCCCCGGGGGCCGGACTCGAGGAGTTTCGCGTCTCGACCGGGGACGAGGCCGCGAGGGTCACCGCACACCTCGCGGTCAACGAGCGCCAGGCGCTTCAGTTCTGTTCGGCCCGACAGGGGACCGAGATTGCCGCGAAAAAGATCGGTCGCGGCGCGCGGGACCATCCTCGGGAACAGTACGTCACGACGAGGGCCTACCACGCCGGGCTCGGCAAACGCACCCGACGGGCGGTCGAGACCCAACTCCAGGAGGGCACCGTCGACGCGGTCGCCACGACGAATGCCCTCGAGCTGGGCATCGACATCGGAGGGATCGACGCGACGGTCACGAGCGGCTATCCGGGCACCCGACAGTCCTTCTGGCAGCAGATCGGCCGCGCCGGTCGCGGACGGACCGACGCACTCTCGGTGCTGGTCGGCGGCGCCGACGCGATGGACTCGTACATCCTCGACAACCCGTCCTATCTCTTCGAGGACGACGTCGAGGACGCGGTCGTCTCGATCGAAAACGAGCGGGTCTACGCGGATCACCTGTGTGTCGCGGCAAAGGAGCGACCGCTCACCGACGAGGACGCCGGCGTGCTCGGCGACGAGGACCGGCTCTCGGAGATGGTGTCGATGTGGCAGGCAGCCGGCGTGCTCGAGGAGAACGCCGAACTCGAGGCCGGCGTTCACTACACCGGAGATCCGCGCCCCGAGAGCCGCATTTCGATCTACGCGACCGGCGGGCGACAGTACGTCGTCGACTGTCTCGACGGCGAGATCGACCACGACCCGATCGCAAAGGAACGCGCCTACCGCGACTACCACGAGGGGGCGCTCTTTTTACACGACGGCCAGCAGTACGAGGTCGTCGAGGTCGACCACGACGGTCCGATGTCCCGGATCCTGGTCGAACAACGACAGACGGGGCGGTACACACAGACCCTATCGGACAAGCGGATCTCGAATCTCCGCCCGGAGACCTCCCGGGATCTTGGCGACGGCTACCGGCTGTGGTTCGGCCGCGCCGACGTGGACGTCGAGTACGCCCAGTATCTCGTTCACGACATCTCGACCGGCGAGATCGAGAGCGGACCGCACCCGACGGGGTCGCCGCCGCTGTCTCTCGATACCGAGCTGCTGTGGGTGTCTCTCCCGGAGGATCACCTCTCGAGTACGATCGATCGACTCGACGAGCCGCTCTTGGAGCCGACGAAACACGCCCGGGAGGATGCTGGGCTCACCGAGCCCGAGCGGTACACCTACGGCGGCGGCATCCACGCCGCCGAGCACGGCGTCATCCAGCTGGCCCCCCTCGAGTTGATCATCGACAACGGCGATATCGGCGGGCTCTCGACACCCAGCCACCCCGACGAGCGGATCCCCGGCCCGGTCTGGTTCGTCCACGACGGCATCGACGGTGGGATCGGGTTCTCCCGGGCGATCTACGACAACTTCGACAGTATCGCCGAACGGACCCGCGAGCACCTGGCGGAGTGTGACTGCCAGCGCCGGCGCGGGTGTCCACTCTGTATCATGTCCGAACACTGCGGGAACCGGAACGATCCGCTCGACCGCGTGGTCGGAAAACAGATCCTCGACGATGTCGTCGATCGACTCTGATCACCGCCAGAACGGCGAGACGCCCCACGTCGGGTTGAGTCGGTGATACAGTCAATCGGCTTCGACGGTCGTCAGTCGTCGGCGGGACGGTACGCGCGGCTGACGGTCTTCCATCGGTCTATCCGGTACCGCCAGAGGTTGCTCGCGGCTGGCACGGCGGCGCCACATACCAGCGCGGCGTACAACCCGCCGACGCCGAGCGGCGTGACCATCCCGAGGATCGCCACCGGGAGCGCGACGGCGTACTGTCCGACCAGCGTCGCGGCAAATGGCCAGCGCGTGTCGCCGGCACCTCGAAGCGCCCCGACGACCGCGCCGTCGAGCCCGAGGAGCACGGCCGTGACCGCCGTCACCCGGACGAAAGCCGCGGTCTGGCGCAGCTCTTCGGGCCCCGAGACGAACGCCCGCGCGATCACCGGCGCGGCGAGAAACACCGCAGCCGCCGCTAGCAGGTGTACGACCACCGAGAGGCGGGCGATGGCGCTGCCGTAGGCGGCGGCCTCTGTCTCCTCGCCGGCACCGAGGTGTTGTCCGACGAGCGTGCTCGCCGCAGTCGAGAACCCCCAGTTGAAGCTCACGAGGAGATCACGGATCCGCCGGCCGACCTCGAAGGCGGCGACCACGACGGTCCCGAACGTGCCGGCGATCCACAACAGCGGAAAGACCACGGCCATCTCGGCGATCCGCCGGGCGATCAGCGGCGCCGAGACCGCGAGCAGCTGCCGGCCGAGGACGCGGTCGAACTGCGGTCCACCGAGCTCGAAGGTAACCGGGCTCGGACGCATGCCCGGAACCGGGTACGACCGGCCGAGACAGCCCCACCCGAGCACGATCAACACGGCGGCAGTCGAGAGGACGGTCCCGAGCGCGACGCCGGCGACGCCCGCGCCGGCGAGAATCAGGGCGGCGCTGAGGACGATGTTCGCGAGTCCGCCGCCCGCCCGAACGACCATCGGTGTGAACGTGTCGCCGACGCCGGCGTAGGTCCGGCTCATCAGCAGGTTCAGGTACTCGAAGAGCAGGGCCGGCGCGACGACCACCAGGTACGTCGTTCCGTACCCGATCGGGGCGGGATCCGAGCCCAACACCCCGATCAACCCTTTGGCGAACAGGAGAAAACAGACGACGATCGGAACAACGATTACAAGCGCGATCCAGACGCCCTGCTTGACCACCGTCGAGGCCCTGTCGGTTGCCTGACCGCCGTAGTTCTGCGAGACCAGCGCGACGGTCCCGCCCGCGAGGCCGATGCCGACGAACTTCGCGAGCGTCCAGTACGCGTACGCGAAGGCAAGCCCCGCGACGGCCGCCGAGCCGACCGCCCAGCCGACGAGCGCGAGGTCGACGGTCTGTTTGGACATGATCGCAACCCCCGTGATAATCCGGGGCCAGGAGAGCTCGACCGTCCGGTCCAGCCGCTCGCGGTCGATGATCTTCGCTCGCGCGAGGACGCCCGCCACCCGGCTGTACATTGCCACTACCATCCTCAGGGTAGAGAGGCCCTTGTGTGTTGTCTCGGGGTCGTCGGCTCGCCGACGGAACTGTTTGTTTCCGTTCTTCGTCTCGCCTGCCCGTGCGTCGAGGAGCGAGATGCACGTACGGGTGCAGTGTGTTTTTCACGCTGTCACGCGAGTACTCAACAGTGGATCGGGACACGCCTCGCGACGACTCCCCGTCGTCGATCGGCGTCGACCCGCCCGTTCACGTCGAGACCTACCGGAGTCACGTCAGCCTGAGCTGGACCGCACTCGGACTCGAGCGGTTCGTCGCCGCCCTCCGGACGGCAGAGGCGGTCCCCACGACGGCGACCCTGACGGTCGACGCGACTGACGCGGCTGGGCGGTACCGGACCACTCCCGACGAAATCGAGACGACCGCCGATACGATAAAATACGTCCGCGTCGACCCGTCCCCGCCGTGGACGCTGAGCTGGGAACGCCGTACCGATCCCGTCGTCTCGCTCGCCGGATCGCCGTCCGTGCCGACCTGCCGGAGCTTCCACACCGCGACGACCTCGTGCAACGAGTGGAGTTCCACCCACTGCGACGCGCTCGCACGCGCCCTGTCCACCGCCGACTGACCGTCCCGATCGCACGTGGGTAGACGGCGGGTGCTACGCAGTCGGGCTCCGCCACTCGAGTGACCGTTCGTTCAGCTCCGCGGCGACCTGCTGACCTCCGTTTAATATCTGATCGGCGATATCGATGGCGGCGGTGAGTTCCTCCGTCGAGAGGTGTTTGTACGCTGGTCGGCCGTTCACGTGTTCGTACCACTCGTCTTCGAACACGTTATCGAGGACGACCCGGGCAAAACAGTGATCCAGTTGAATCGGCCATCCGTCTTCGGCCTGTGCCCGTTCGGGGAGCCGTGTGTGGACCTTGCTGTCGTACTCCGCCCGCACCCCGGAGATGTCGTCTCCGTCCAGCGTCATCTGATCCATATCGGTACGTTGGGGATCACGCGGATTAGCTGTTTGTATCGGCCGGACCGAAGCCGAACGGCAACCACCGCGTCGGTGATCCTCAGATTTCGGCCGCCGATGTCGGAGGCAGGGTCGGTCGCGTTCGCTCCGGAGCCGCCCATTCGGAAAGTCGTCGGGAGACTTTTTACTGTGACACACTCGGTCCTGGCATGGCCAGTCTGTTGATCGCCGGCACGCTCGTCGCGTTACTGGTTGGAACGGAGCTGTTTTTCACCGCGCTGTCGGCGACGAACCTGCGATACCAACGGCGGGTCGTCGCGGAGGAACGCGAGTGGATCATCGAGGAACTCGGGATCGAGGACCCCGACCGGGCGCTGGCCTACGAGCGGCTCGGCACCGGACTCGGCGCGCTCCGGTCGTGGACGCTGCTCGGGATCGTGGTGCTCGTGGTGTTTTCCGGCGTGTTCGCCGACGCGACGACGGCCCTCGCGGAGTGGGACGCGTTACTGTTCGAGACGGCCGTCTTCGTCGGGGGCGTCGTTTTCGCGGTGCGGGCCGTCTCCGCGCCTTTCGGTATCGTCGAGACCTTTGCCATCGAGGAGGCCTACGGGTTCAACGAGCAGTCTCTCGGGCTCTGGCTGCGCGATTGGGTCCTCGGCACGCTCGTCGCGGTCGCCCTCGCCGTTCCCCTCGGTGTCGCCGCCGTCTGGCTCGTCGATACCGTGTCGCTGTGGCCGGTCGCGGTCTGGGCGCTGTTGGTCGGGGTCGTGGTGGCGCTGCAGGTGTTGCTCCCGCGGGTACTTCTCCCGCTGTTTTACGAGTTCGAACCGCTCGGAGACGGCCCGCTCCGCGAAGGCGTCGAGGAGGTGTTCGAAACCGCCGGCTACCGGACCGAGAACGTCTACGAGATGAACGCAAGCTTCCGGTCGGGACACTCGAACGCGTTTTTCAGCGGCTTTGGCCCGGCAAAGCGGGTCGTCCTGTACGACACGCTCACCGACTCGCTGGACGTGGCGGCGATCCAGGGCGTCTTGGCCCACGAGCTGGCCCACTGGCGGGAGGGCCACATCTGGAAGTTCATTGCGCTGTCGATCGTCCGGCTGGGCGCGGTCGTCGCGGCGCTCGCGGCGTTACTCGAGTTCGGCGTGGCCTACGACGCCGTCGCCGCGCCGGAGACGCCTTACGTCGGTCTGTTCGTCGGGCTCCTCTTTGTTCTGCCGGTGAACCGGCTGACCAGTCCGGTCGAGAACTACTTCTCGCTGGCCTACGAGCGCGACGCCGACGCCTACGCCGTCGAGATCGTCGGCGGCGAACCTATGGCCCGAGCGCTCGCGAGCCTCGCCGCCGACAATCTTAGCGTTCCGTTCGCACACCCCTTGTACGAGACGTTTCACTACGATCACCCGCCGATCCCCGAGCGGATGCGCCGCGTCCGCGGGCTAGACGCCGACCGTGAGACGCCTCCGGCCGGCGCTGGCGGGGCGACCGACTGACTCGGCTCTTGATCAGCCTATGTATGGTTGGCTGTCCGTGTCGTCTTGCGGCCGGTCCGCCACGCCAGCGATGTCTCTGGTGACCCGAGACGCGCAGACCGTTTGTCTGTGTTCCGAAACTGACCGACTCGCGAGATCTCGGCACACCCATCGACCACGGGGGAGACCACTGATACGGAGACTATCGCGTCGAGTGAGAAAGAGCGTTCGTCAGTGCCGGCGTAGAGAGGTGTGCCGCGAGAGTTCAACGCCTGTACGTGAGCTTCCCGACGACCCCGTCGACTCGGCGTTTGACCCGCCCGAGAAAAACGCTCGGTGAGATCTTTCTGAGTTCGCCCTCCTCGATCTCGATCCGATCGCCGTCGAACGGATCGTGATTGTCGTCCATCACCTCGGAAACCGAACTCATCGCGCACCGACCGCAGGTTTCTTTCTCCTCGCTACTCTGTCCCATACCAACCTGTCGTCTCGCCGTGGCTTATGAGTTTCTCCGCGGACGATCGGCGATTCGCCCTCTCGGGCGTCGACTGTCGATCCGGCGGCCGACTCGGCGGATTCAGTTTACCGGGGGGACTTTGAGTCTCGGGGGCCGAGCGGGTCGCATGGCCGAGGGGGACCGAGACCAAGCCGACGATCCGCTCGCTGCCGTCCCCGACTGGGACGACGACTATCTCGACCGCGTGAGCGACCGGTTGCTCCACAGCTACGATCTCGAACGAGACCGGACGGTCCGGGGTCGCCGGTTTTCGCTGTACGGACGCTTAGAGATCCAGAGTCACAAGCAGTTTTTCCACCCGTCCGTTACCTACGCCGACCACGAAACGACCGAACACCTGTTCGTGACACGCGAGTCGGCGATCTCGGTCGCGGAGCTAGAGCGGCTGGCCGCGCTCGGTGACGAGCTGGCGGAGGCGTGGATCGATCCCGACGCGGAACACTTCGGTACGGAGTTTGTCTTCGGGGTCGTCGCCCCCGAGATCCCCGAGGAGGTTCGGGAGTTTGTCTCCGGGTTCGAGTCGCGGACGCTGATAAAGTACGGCTACCACGGCCACTACGCCATCCGGCTGTTCGTCGTCGCCCCGGAACAGACCGACGCGGTTGCCAGCTCAGGCGTTGATGTCCTCCAGGCGTTTCGGCTGTGGGACGACGCCGAGCGATCCGAATCGGCGGGTGTGCTCGACCGGCTCCGTGCGGCCTTTAGTCGTCGCTCGTGACCGCGCCGGTGTAGCTGTCCCGGGCCGCAGTGATGTTTTTGTACCCCATCCAGGCCAGCGCGAGTGCCAGTCCGGCGAGTACTAAGGCGATCACCCCTTGGATCCCCGCCGAGACTGTCCCGGCAGTGTCGGCCGCGTCGAGGGCGTCCGTCGGCGCCCGGTAGAGCCCGATCCACAGCAGCGCCGTGACGGTAACCGCGAGCATGAGCGCCATCGGCACGCCGGTGCTGACGAGCTGTTTCGACTCGTCCCAGTTGGCCAGCCAGAGCGTCGCCGAGAGCAACGCTAAGGCCGCGAGCGTCTGGTTGGCGCCGCCAAACAGCGGCCACAGCGTCGCCCACTCGCCGCTGCCGACCAGCGCGTACGCCGGGAGACACAGGAAGGCTCCGGTGTTAACGTACCGGTTGACCGCGATCTCCTGGGTGCTCGTCTCGGGCGTCCCGACGATCTCCTCGAGCATGTACCGCCCCAGTCGCGTGGCGGTATCGGTCGAGGTCAGCAGGAAGCTCACGAAGACCAACCCGATGAACGTCGCGCCGATATCCGCCGGGATCCCGAAGCCGGCCCCGAGCATGATCGCGCCCCCAACCGGGAAGTTCGCGAGCGCCCCGACCACGCCGGCGTTGAACGTCTGGAACGCGACCAGCGCGAGCGCCGCGACGGCGGTGGTCGCGAGCAACCCTTCGCCGAGCATCGCGCCGTACCCGATCGCGCGGGCGTCGGTCTCCTTATCGAGCTGTTTCGCCGTCGTCCCCGAGGAGACAAGCGAGTGAAAGCCGCTGATCGTCCCGCAGGCGATCGTCACGAACAGGAACGGGAAGATCGGCCCGAGTTCGCTCGTGAAGCCCTTGAACGCGGGGATCTCCATGTTGAGGTTCGTCTTCTGTGCCGCGCCGTCCCCCAGCGTGTACGAGTCGGGCACCGTCACCGAGAACCCGTTCCCGATCAGTCCCGACCCCGCCGCGACCAGCACGGCCAGCAACATGCCCCCGACCCCGACGTACAGCAGGCTCGAGGTCAGGAAGTCCCGAGGCTGGAGCAACACCCAGACCGGGAGCACGCTCGCGACAAAGGCGTACGCGATCACGACCGGGATCCAGGCGGCGACGTTCGCCCCCTGTGCGCCCGCGAGCGGGAGCCAGTCCCAACTGGAGGCCTCGCCCAGCAGGACGATCGTCTCGGCCGCGGTCGACTCGGTCTCGACCAGCGCGATCGGGTACTCCAGCCCGACGAACACGCCGGCAAACACCAGCCCGACGAACGCGATTGCGCCCGGCAGGAACGGGAGGTTGAACTGGTAGAGGTACACGCCAAAGAGCAACGCCATAGCGATGTAGACGAGACTCGCCGTGGCCGCCGCCGGGTACGCATTGAACACGATCCCGACCACCAGCGCGAACACCGCGATCACTAGGATGATCGTCAGGAAGGCAAACCACAGGAGCATGTCCTTCCCGCGGTCGCCGATGTACTCGCCGACGATGTAGCCGATCGATTTCCCCTCGTGGCGGGTGCTCGCCGACAGCGACATGAAATCGTGGACGGCACCAAAGAGCGGGTTGCCGACCGCGATCCACGCGATCGCCGGCAGCCACCCGAACGCCGCCCCCGCGGTGATCGGGCCGACGATCGGCGCCCCGCCCGCGATACTCGAGTAGTGGTGCCCGAGCAACACCGGCTTCTTCGAGGGCACGTACTCCTGCCCGTCGTTGTACTTATGAGCCGGTGTCTCGGTTTCGTCGTCTAACTCGACGAACTGTGAGAGGTATCGCGCGTACGCGAGGTATCCGACCGTGAACGTTACCAGTGACAGCACCACGACGGTGACAACGCTGACCATGGTGTACCATCACAAACATTCATGAAGGACTTATGCGTTTCGGCTAGAGCGGCCGCCTCACGGCCAAACACGCGGCGTGAGCGGCCGTGGGTTCAGTCCGGGTCGATCGTCAGTTCCTCGGCGACCGACTCGAGGAGTTCGCCTTTTACCTCCCGAACCCGAGACTCGATGGTCGCGATCACCGGCGGGTCGACCGTCTCTCGGGCCTGTTCGAGCCGGGCGCGTTCGGTCTCGATCCTGTCCCGGAGGTACCTGGCACCGCGGCCGTTCTCCTCCGGATCGGGTTCGGGCGTGAGCCGGTTCATCACGATCCCGGCGACCGCGAGGTCGTACTCTCTGAGCTGCTCGACCGCCCGGGATGTCTCCCGAACGGAGAGCTGATCCGGGTTTGCGACCAGAAAGAAGACGGCGTCCTCGCGGAGCGTCTCGCCGGCGAACTCGAAGTTTTCCTTGCGCTGTTGGAGCCGGGCGATAATCGGGTCGCCGACCTGCGAGCGGCGCGGCTCCCGTCCCCCGATCGCGGCCCGCTCGTAGCGCTTGACGCTCTCCTCGCGTTTTGCGAGCAGCCGGTCGATCCACCCGCCGAGGTACTCCGGCAGCGAGAGCAACCGGAGCGTCCCGCCGGTCGGGGAGGTGTCGAACACGACTCGGTCTGCCTCGGCGTCGCGCATCACCTCGATGAACCGGTCGAACAGCGCCGCCTCGTGAGCCCCCGGGGTTCGGTGGGCGAGTTCGATCTGGCGGTCGATCTCGTTGACGATGGCTGGACTCACCTGATCGCCTAGCGACCGTCTGATACCCATCAGGTGTTCGTCGACGGCCGTCTCCGGGTCGATCTCCATCGCCGAGAGAGAGTCGTAACCATCGACGGGGCTGGGTTCGTCGTCGAACGCCTGGTCGAACACGTCGGCGGTGCTGTGTGCTGGGTCCGTCGAGACGAGCAGCACGTCCTGACCCGCCTGGGCACACTCGTGTGCGTACGCGCTGGAGACGGTGGTCTTGCCCTGTCTCTTATACCCTTCTCCGAGCCCACGAGACCGAGGCTGATCTCGTATGCCGTCTTCTGCTTGAAA
>CAYREK010000049.1:0-16946 GCA_964423305.1 uncultured Halobacteriales archaeon
TCCTGCAAAGCGCGTCGTGGAAGCAGGAAGCCCCACCCTCAGCGAGCGCGTCAGCACGAGTAGGGTGGGGTAGTTCACCGGCGGCCGATCGGGTCGCCACGGAGCCGCTGGAGGAATCCGCGCAGCCGGTCGAGCGCCGACCGGAGCGCCGATCGGCCCGTGATCCCGACGTAGGCCGACTGGGGCTCGTACGTGCCGGTCTCCAAGGCGTGACACGCGAGCGCGGTCGCCCGGTGGTTGCCGTCGACCACGTGCCACGGCGCCGCGCCCCGAACCGTCCGGACGATCAGCGGCGGAACTGACTCCCCGCGGGCGATCTGGTCGCGGTACCGGTCGATGGTCTGCTGACTCACCCCGTCGTTGGGCTCGCCGCCGGCTCGTAGCCGCTCGGCGACGCCGACGATCGTACCGTCAGTCGAGAGTCGCCGCCACTGGAGCTGCTCGGGCCCACGAATCGGACGGAGCCGTCGAAACGACGCCCAGTCGATCCGTGTCCGGTACCAGTCAACGGGCCGTTCGCGCCACAGAAACGCCGCGGCGCCCGGCTTCGCGGCCAACAGCGAGTCGAACCGCTCCGATTTGCACATCGAGGCTGGATCGTATCCCTCACAGGCGAGCCAGTGGTCGATGACCCTCTGTTCGGGCACCCGAGCGATCACAGTACCCACCCCGATGTGGCGAAACCATATTACCGTTGTGTATCTTTACATTCGATATCATTCACGAAACTGTGGGACGCAAGCGTGCCTATTATTTTCCTTGACCGCTTTTGTAATACGATGACCCGAACGCAACTCACGTTGATTCAGCTCGATAACTACGGCCCGTGGACGGTTACGCCCCATCCTCGCCCCGAAGTGGACCTCCAGACGCTTCAGTCCCGGCTGTACGCGGACCTCTCGCAGCTTATCGGCCGCGACGGGGGGTACGTGTTCTACACGCGGTTCGACAACATGATCGCCGTTACGAATGCCCTCGATATGGCGGCTCACGAGCGCATCCAGGAGTCTATCCGGAACCGGTATCCCGTGACGATCAGCCTGACCACCGGCGTCGGCGATCGGCCCGACGCCGCCCTGTCGGACGCGACCGAGCGGCTCCAGGCGGCCGGGAGCGCACAGGACAGCGACCGAACGGAGATCTTGGGGGGAGACATCGTCGACCCGGGCGCGGCCGGCGTCCAGGTTGCTCACTTCGATGTCAACAGCGCGACCGAGCGGTACACAGACCAGCTTAGTGCCTTTACCGTCTACCAGCAGATCAACCGCGGGTACGTCGCCCTCGCCGGCCACATGCTCGAGGCTCACGGCGCGCTGGCGTTTTTCGTCGGCGGAGACAACGTCATCTCGGTCACCCCGGATCTCACCCACGAGGACTTTCAGGACGCTGTCGAGCACGTCCAGGAAACGGCCGACATTGAACTCAGGGTCGGCGTCGACAGCGGCTCGACCGCGACCGAGGCGGGAATGGGCGCGAAGGAAGCGCTCGAGCACTGCCGGGAGAGCGGCGAACAGGTGGAACTGGGCGCCGAGCCGGCGGCACACTGATGACCGCTCGCGCGGTGTGTTTCACCGGTCCCGGCGAGGTCGCGGTCCGAGAGCGATCGGTTCCGGAGCCGGGCCCGGACGAGATCCGGGTGCGCGCGATGGTCTCGGCGATCAGTCCGGGAACGGAGCTGCTCGTCTACCGCGGGGACATCGAACAGGGAGTCGCGGCCGATGAGTCGATCGACGCGCTGTCGGGCTCGCTTTCCTACCCCGTCGAGTACGGGTACGCGACCGTCGGAGAGGTGATCGCGGCCGGCTCGGAGGCGACCCAGCTTCGCGGGCGGCAGGTACTTGCCTTCCACCCCCACGCGAGCGAGTTCGTCGTCCCAGCAGAGAGCGTGGTTCCGGTTCCAGACTTGCCCCCCGAGCGTGCGGCGCTGTTGCCCAACGTCGAGACCGCAGTCAACCTCGCGCTGGACGGCGAGCCCGCAGTGGGCCAGCGTGCGGTCGTGTTCGGTCAGGGGGTCGTCGGGCTGCTAACCGCGAGCCTGCTGGCGGAGTACCCGCTCCAGGAGCTCGTCACCGTCGAACCACAGGACAACCGTCGAGAACTCTCGACGACGATGGGCGCCGACCGGAGTCTCAGACCGGAGCGAGCGGCCGAGGGGCCCTGGGAGAGAGAGGCCGACGCAGATCTGGCATACGAGCTGTCGGGCAACCCCGACGCGCTCAATGCCGCGATCGACGCGACCGGCTACGCCGGCCGGATCGTCGTCGGCTCGTGGTACGGGACAAAACCCGTCGAGCTGTCCCTCGATAGCGAGTTTCACCGGAGCCGGATCGAACTCGTCAGCAGCCAGGTGAGCACGATCGCACCGGCGCGGCGCGGCCGGTGGGGCAAAGACCGGCGTCTCGGAGTGGCCAAAACCCACCTCGGACGGATCGACCCGGAGCCGTTGATCACCCACCGGCTTCCGATCGAGGAGGCACCCCGGGCCTACGAACTGCTCGACGAGCGCCCTGGGGAGGCTGTCCAGGTGGTTTTGACCTACTGAGTGGGGTCCCGACCGCCGGGCGTGGTGCATTTATTTGCCGCCGCCGATCACGCCGTATGCACGCAGTCACGGTTAGACTCGAATTCATCGTCCGGGGCTGGCTCACCGCTTCCGATCCCCGGCCAGAAGGAGAGCATCGCTCACGCCAGTTTCACGCCGAGAGCACCGTCGAGAGGCCGGGGATCGACGAGTACGAGCACTCGGCTGATATCGACCGCGTGGACGAGACCCCCGACGAGCTCAACGCCCGGTACCGCGACACGACGCTCACCGAGCTCCTGGAGTTCGAGGTGCGGACCTGGGAAGACGAGACGGCGGCCGCGACCTGCGCCACCGGGCTCTGATGCGGATCGGCCTCGTCGTCTACGACGGGCTCGACGAGACCAGCGGCGGCTACCTGTACGACCGACAGATCGTGGCGGGGCTGCGCGATCGCGGTCACACGGTTACCACCGTCGCGATCCCGCGGCGTGGGTACGGCCGGGATCTGCTCGATAGCCTCTCGTCGGCGGTCTGGGAGGAGCTGTCGGCGCTCGCCCACCGAACGGACCTGTTGCTCGAAGACGAGCTGTGTCACCCGTCGCTCGTGCTCCCGAACCGCCGGCTCCGCCACCGATTTCCCGAGTTACCGATCGTCTCGATCGTCCATCACCTCCGGGCCTCCGAGCGCTGGGGGTCGTTCGAGGCGGCGATCTACCGGCGAATCGAGCGCGCCTACCTCGAGACCGTCAACGGGTTCGTCTACAACAGCCGGGCGACCCGCGCGACGGTCGAGTCGCTGGTCGGCCAGACATCCTGCGTGCTCGCCCCGCCCGGCGTGGATCACGTCCGCCCGGATATCGACCGCGCGGCGATTCGCTCGCGGGGGCGAGAGTCGGGACCGCTGCAGGTCTTGTTCGTCGGCTCGGTCGTCGAGCGCAAGGGCCTGACGACGCTCATCCGCGGACTCGCGGACGGAGAGTTCGCGTGGTCACTAACGGTCGTCGGGGACACCTCGATCGACCCAGCGTACGTCGCTCGGGTGCGATCGCTGGTCACACACCGGGGCCTCAATGAGAGGGTGACCCTGACCGGACACGTCGGGGAGGACCGTCTCGCGGAGCTGTACCGGCGCCACCACGTGCTCGCCGTTCCCTCCTGGTACGAGGGCTACGGCATCGCCTACCTCGAGGGGATGGGGTACGGACTCCCGGCGGTCGGCTCCCGGGCCGGCGGGGCCAGCGAGGTCATTGCCGACGGCACGACGGGCCGACTGGTCGAGCCTGGGAACACCGAGGCGGTCAGCGCGGCGATCGCACCCTTTGCCGGCGACCGTGATCGGCTCGTTGAGTACTCGCTGGCCGCCCGGGAGGCGTTCGAGACACACCACGGGTGGGACGAGACCGCCGGTGCGGTCGGCGCGTTTCTGACGGCGGTCGCCGACGGGTAGCAGTCGGTGCCGGAACGTTGGTGCTCCGAAACGATCCCACGATGGGTGGCGTCGACGGTCGTAACGGTTAATTACCTGTCTCGATCCCGGCTGTTGTATGGAGATCCGTCGTGTCGGGGCCGCCGGCCGATCCGTCGGTACGTCGAGGAGCTCTGGCTGCCGTACAGGCGGGAACCAGAAGAAGTGGTCGAACGAGAGGGGTTGTCCCCCGAGTTCGACCTCGAGGCCGAGATCGAGTGGCAGATCGACCGCTTCGGCGCGGCCGACAGTCGGCTTTGGGTCGCGCTCGAGGACATCGACGAGCCGACGGCGCCGCTCGGGGCGGTCGAGGCGACTTTCGCCGGGTTCGTCGGTGCCGAACTCGATCCCGCGCCGTCCTCCTTCGATCGGCCCGATAGCCTCGTCGTCGGCGACTTCTACATCGTAGAGTCCTTCCGCGGCGGCGGGCTGGCCGATCGGCTGATCGCACGCCCCGTGGCGTTCGCCCGCGAGCACGGGCGCGAGCAGCTCGCGCTGAATATTGATATCGACAACGAGCGTGCGCTTGTATACTACGAGAAACTCGGCCTCGAGGTCCGACGGCACAGAATAGAAGTCACAATCGAGGAGCTACGACTCGACTCCTGACTCACCTCGAGGTGGTTGTCCCGCCTGTGCCCGGATCTCAGTCCGAGGCGTCCCGACGGTCGTCCATCCGATCGGCGACGCGTCCGGAGATGTCGGCCAAGTGGGCGGTACCCCACGTCGCGACGATGATAGCGCCGACGAGGTTAAACGTGAGATCGAGGAGCGTATCATCGAGCCCGTACTGCGTGAGGATCGTCCGCTGGCCCGCGGCCGCCGCCGCCTCGGTCAGAGTAAATTCGAGTACCTCCCAAAGGACACCGAAGGCGATCACGAACAGCATAATAAACAGGAACATAAATCGGTGGGGAAAGTAGACATCCGGCGAGTGCACGTCGAAGGCACGAACGGTGGTGTATCCGACGGCCGCGACGACCGAGGACGACAGTGCGTGGGTGAAGTGATCCCACCACCAGATCGTCGAGTAGAAGTTCTGCTCGCTGCCCGGCAATCCGACCACGCCCAGGGCGTGAAAGAACACAGCAGCCGTGATCCAGAGGGTTAGGGCCGGATCCAGGGGCACGTCGTATTCGCGTTCGAGTACGCGGGGGAGCTGTGCGATCCCGAGCGCGATAGCCGCGTTGATAATCAGCGTCGTGCTCCCGCGCTCGATCCCGACGAACACGAACCCGATCAACAGCACCTCCATCAGCCGGGTGAGCTGTTTCTGCCGTCGCCGGCTGATCACAATCCGGTCGCGAAGCCGCATCAGGATCTCCCCCGACCGGCCGAATCGCCGGGAGCAACGGGTCCGACGACAGCGCGGCGACGAACGTACAGTTCGAAGACGATTCCAGCAAGTATTCCCGCGACCGTCGACGCGACGAACTCGATCATTACGGACCGCTCGATGGCCTCGTCGGTGCGGGCCGGATCGAGCAGAAAGGACGTCCCGACGGCGGTATCGAGCGCGAACCGCACCACCGCCCAGATCCCGACCGTCGCCATCGTCGCGACTACGACAAACAGGACCGCGAACGTCGGTGTCATCCGCACGGCGGTGAACGCGTGTAGTTCGACGGCAACAATCAGGGCCAGCGCCGCCACCGAGAGGTACGTCGCTACCTGACTGTTGAGTTGCACGCTCGTGACGAGCCGTCCGATAATCGGCAGGCCGCCGAGGGTAAGGATCTCCCAGGGCAGCATACGCCGCCAGGAGCGGGCGGCGATCGGCGGCAGGACGGCAAGTGCCGCAACTGCGGCCGCGAATCCGGCCCACAGCGGATCGCCGGTGAGGACGCTTCCCGCGACCACGAGCCCGATGACGCCGACGACCAGCCACGCCGCGATCGCGTTGCGGCGCTCGCTTCCGAGCAGGTAGTCGATGTTTCGGCCCGACACACTCTGGATGGGGCCGGTGTCGGCTAAAGCATGTCGCTACTCGCTACGCCGGCGGGAGGATCGCGTACGCGCCGGCGTATCCGAACACCGCGAGCGTGATCGCGGTCAACCCGGTCGCGGCGGTCGCGATCAGGCGTGGGCGGGTCGCGCGGGGCAGCGTCGTGATCGCGCCGAGCCCGAGGACGCTCAGGACGAAGGGCGCGGCGGTCTCGAGGGTCGGCGCCGGAACGACAAGCACCGCGGCGGCGTATCCGACGCCGAGGCCTGCACGCGGTCGCACTTGGTCGCGGATCCGGGTCTCGCTGCCGAGCCGAACGGCGACGAACAGCGCGGCCCACACGATCGTCAGCTCGACGAGGACGGCCCCGAGTAGGTGTACCGTCGGGTCCGGGTGAAGAGACACCCGGGTAAGCGAGAGCGATCCGACCGGGAAGAGAAGCGTTGGTGCGGAACCGGTCAACAGATCGCCGAACGGATGAGTCACGAGCCCGGCGGTGGCGGCGACAAGAACAGCTCGCGGACCGAGACGCAGCGACGCGGCGGCGGTGACAATCCAGAGGCCGGCGACGATGAAGGCCGCGAGGACAGCGCCGACGGCCGGACCGATGCGAACCCCAAGCACGACGATCGCTCCGAGCAGAACCGCCGCCACCACGCCGAGCCGGCGGTCCGCTCGCCCGCGCCAAGCGGCGAATCCGACCGCGGCGAGACCCCCAATCACGAGCGAGTGGGTCACCCCGCGGTGGAGCTCGTTTGTGACGGCCCAGAACGAGTCGGCACCCGAGATCTCGGCGTTCGCCACGCCAGTCAGCGCGTACAGCACATCCACGTCCGGCAACGTCGCAAACAGCCCCGCGATCGCGCCGATCGCGAGCGCACGCTCGTCGTCCCAGCCACAGTAGGCCGCGACGCTGGCTGTGAGCGCAAACGCCAGCAGTCCGTGGCCGACGAACATAGTATACAGTTCGTGTCGACAGAAAAATACTCCTCGATTCTCCGTATAGGCCTCAGGCTTTTATTTGAGAGTCGCCCAGATTCGGGTATGCAGGCAGCACGCAACGACGAGACTGGCACGTGGCACCTGCTCGGAGCACGGGGCTGTGGCGTCGATCCGGAGGGTCAGCACCTCGACGCGCGCTGGTCTGAGATCCGGGACCGCGTCGAGCGCGGCGAGGGCACGCCCTGCCGAAACTGCAACTGGCCCTGAGCGGCCGCGTCGCCGGAGCTGATCAAGCGAGTCGCCACCGACCGTCGTCGGTCCGAGTCGCCTCATCCCGGCGGTCCATCTCTGCGAGAACTTCGCCAACGCGAGCGAGCTGTGGAGCCGCCGAATCGAGCCCGTGATCGACGGCGATCCGGTCACGAACTGTCGACTCGCCGAGTGGCCCGTCGGCACGCTTCAGAACGCCGCGGCTCAGGTCGATGAGGTTCTCGACGACGTTCCAGGGGTAGATCACCCAAGTCCACTCGGCGAGAACTTCGCCGACGAAGGCCGGCTCGAAGGCGCTTCCCTCGGTCAGCTGGAGCGTGGCGGTCCGGACGGTCCCGTCGGTCCGGGCGGCGACGTACTCGCGTGCGCGCTCGATCGTCTCGCCGGTGTCTGCGATCTCGTCGACGATCAGGACATCTTTGCCGCCGACCGTCGCCTCCGGGAGCGGGTACCGGATCCGGGGCTTTTCTCCTTTCTGTGCGGTGCCCACGTAGTGTTCGATCTTCAGGCTCACGAGGTCGTCGATCCCGAGGAGATCACAGCAGATTCGTCCGGCAATCCAGCCGCCGCGGGCCAGCGCGACGATCACGTCGGGCTCGAACTCAGCGTCTCGGACCGCCTCGGATACCGCTCTGGAGAGTTCATCGACGTGGGCCCAGTCGGTCACCGTACAGTCGAAGGTCTCGGGAGGCTCGCCCATGCCGGTTGCCTGGGCCGCCGGGTCCAATAGCTGCCGGGGAAAAGCTCACCAGATCGAGCGGATCTCCCCCCGGTACAAGAAGGCCGTGACGGTCTCGCCCTCGTTGAGTCCGGGATACTCGTCGGCCGAGACCACCTGCTGGTCAATCACTGCCCCGCCCTCCTCGATGAGGATGACGACGTGTTCACCGTCGACGATCCGGTCGACCGTACCGTCGTAGATGCCGGTCAGCCCGTCGTCGTGACTCGCTGGGTCGGGCTCGTCGGTCGTCGCCCCGGCGGCACCGGCGAGGCCGGTCGCAGTCGCCGCTGCGGCGCCGAGTGTTGTGAGTGCGGTACGCCGGCCGATCTGTGTGCGTTCGGCCATGGGAGCGGTGGTCGCCCCTTGTGACCTAAACCTACGGGCGGGGGGACTGCCGATTTCGAGGGTCGGAACGCACATACCCGGCGAGCGGAGACGATGATGCAATGAGACGGATCGTGGTGATCGCACTCGTCGTCGGTGTGGTCGGACTGGCCGGCTGCGTCGATCCGGGGGCATTAGAGGACGGCGAGGGTGTCGAACCAGACGAGGAGACCGGCCCGGTCGAGGTGATGGGACAGCTCGAGATCCACCACATCGATGTTGGACAGGCCGACGCGACGCTGATTCGGACTCCAGCAGACGAGACGATCCTGATCGACTCGGGCGACTGGCCAGGAGGGCAGTGACGTAATCGAGTACCTCGACGAGCTGGGCGTCGATCGGATCGACCACTTGGTCGCGACGCACCCACACGCCGATCATATCGGCGGCCACGCGGCGATCATCGAGGCCTTCGAGACCGACCGCGACGGGATCGGGACCATCTACGACGCCGGCGTGCCTCACACCAGTCAGACCTACGAGAACTACCTGGATGCTGTCGACGAGCACGGCCACGAGCTACGGATCGTCAGGAGCGACGACGAGCTCCCCCTCGCGGGGCAAAACGTCACCGCGACCGTTCTGAACCCGCCTGAGGGCGTCGATGGAGCGGATCTTCACGACGTGAGCGTCGGGATGTTGATCGAGTTCGGTGACGTGCGATACCTAACCACCGGCGACGCCGAACACGAGACCGAGACACAGCTGCTCGATCGCTGGGCCGGCGAGCTCGACGCCGATGTCTACCAGGCGGGACACCACGGCTCCTCGACATCCTCCTCGGCGGCGTTTCTCGACGCCGTCGACCCGGAGATCGCTATTATATCGAGCGCGCTCGACTCCCAGTACAGTCACCCCCACGACGAAACCCTCGGGGGGTTCGCCGATCGGGGACTCGAGACCTACTGGACCGGAGCTCACGGCGACGTGGTCGTGACGACCGACGGCTCGACGATCGATGTCGCGACCGCCGAAGCTGCCCCGACCGACCCGATGGAGCTGCTCGGGGTGAAATCGGAGGCGGCGAACGAGGCGATCGATCCGCGAGTTGCTGTAGGGGTGACCGGATGACGCTCCCGGACGGTGAGTACGCCGCGACGGTCGATCGGATCGTCGACGGCGAGACGGCGGTCCTGCTGATCGAAGACGACGACGCGGTCATCGAGCAGGTCACCCGTCCAGTCGAGGAACTGCCAGCTGACTGCGGGGCCAGCAGCGTGCTTGAGGTGACCATCGCGGACGGCGAGCTCGTCGAGATCGCTCCAGGCCCGGGTGAGACTGCCGACCGCCGCGAGCGAATCGCGGAGAAACTCGACCGGCTCTCGAGGCGACTCGACGACGGGTGAACGCCCGGGGCCGGTCTTGCCGCCGGGGACCTCCTGTGGTCCGTGACGACGCTCGGACCGGGGGTGCCGTTGCGCAGAGCTCTTGCGGGTCGCTCTCCCAGTAACTCTCATGACCCCCGACAGACAGACCGAACTCCTCCTGTGGACCGTCGCGGCGGCCGCAGGAATCGGGTGGTGGGTAACGACCAAGCGGGTGTTCGTACGAGAGATCCTCGGCGTGTGGGGGCTCGCCTTCGTCGTGGTGGTCCTCACGGGGGTGCTCGTCTCTGGGCTTCACCGGAACCACGTCTGGCAGGTCTGGGGACTCGTCTGGGCCGTTGGACTCGGGCTCAACCTCGTCTTGTTCCGGCGAACGCCACAGGCTCTCGTCCGGGAACCGCTCGTCGAGCTGGGCTACCTGTACCCGTGGTTTCTCCTGTTGGGTGGTGGGTACCTGTTCACCGCGGTCTACGACAGGGGCAACGCGGCGCTGACTGTGACCGACAGAGCGGTCGCGCTCGGGGCCGGCATCGCCTCGCTGGGGCTGTTCGTGGCCTTTTGGACGAGCCGGCCCGTCGATCCCGTGCGACTGGTCCGGGTTCTCGGCGTACTCTCGGTCGTTCCAACGACGTCACTCGCCGTCTCCGTTCGCCGTCGGTCCTCCTGAGCGGTCGACACGGCACGAATCGGTCACGAGCGTGGCTTCGGGTTGTCAGTGTTTTCATCTGAGTGTAAAGGCCCGACAACTCGAGGAGTAGATCGCGGGCGCCAGCTAAATGAACCGTGAGGTCCACGCACAGACATGGACTTGGATCGGTTCGCCGAGGACGGCCCGGCCGACGACGCGCCGGGAGACGCGTCGGTCTGTGTCGTCGCGACCCAACCCGATACCTTCCGTCGGTGTCGAGAAAGGATCTACCCCGCGCCGCGGTCCTACCGGCGGACCCGCGAGTCGTTTGAATACATGGCGTTCTACCGGACGGCGCCGGTCTCGAGCGTTACACACTATGGGCGTGTCACCGACCGGGTGGAACAGACCCGCGGCGAGCCCGGACCGATGGACGAGGACGACTGGACCGCGCTCATCGAGCCGTTTTCCGATGAGGATCGGGTTGTTGTCTTCGGCTTAGACGATCTCGTTGCGCTCGACCGTCCGGTCGCAAACGACGGGAACGGCGTCCGGGGCGCCTGGTACTGTACGGTCGCCGACCTCCGGGAGGCGTCGACGCTGTCGGCGCTCTCCGAGCGAGCACGGACCTGAGTGCCAGACTCCCGGACCGCTCGACCGAGACAACGCGCCTACCGGGCAACGGTGTAATCGAGGGATTCCACGCGCTGGCACGCGGTTCGACCGACAACGGTCAGTCGTCAGTAGTTTTCACTCCGAGTTACAACTAAACGCCGTCTACTGCCCGCGCTCAGCTCCTTCGGATACGCGGCCGGCTCTCGTCACGGACCACCACCCCGGGAGAGCCGTGAACGCCCCCAGTCTCAGGATCGTTCCCGGAACCGGAGTGTCAACAGCGGGACGAGACTCAACGCGGCGAGTGCGAGCACCATTGCGGGGTACGCTGCCGGTACGGCGGCGAGAGCGGCTGCGAGACCGAGACTCACGATCCCCGCGATCCCGTAGATCCTCCGCTCGAGACGGTTGAGTCCTCGCCGGTCTCGCTTGTAGACTGCAGGAAGCAGGTACCCGCCCGCGTAGATCACGAGCCACGGGAGAACGACTCCAAACTCCATCGGCGCGGTCTCTTCGATCGGCTCTCCGCTCGCGACGCCGGCTGTGACCAGCAGCGCCGCAACAATGTTGATGAGTACCCCGACGACACTCGCCACGAGCCAGTACCGCCAGACGACGTTTCGACTCAGCGACGGCGGGGTCGTCGGCGCGACGTACGCGACCACGCCGGCGGTCAGTGCCAACCAGAACAGGCTGATTCCGAGCACGACGAAATCGAGCGACACGGCGCTCTGGAGTCCAGCACCCAACGCGATCGTCCCAATCCAACCGACCACCGCGCCACCGACACTAATTCTCGTGAGTTCCGCGGTGTCGAACCCACCCGAACTTGTTGCCATGCGATTGTAGATGGCTCCCATCTGAATACATCTTTCTTTGTGAGATTGCGGGCGGATAACATCGCGGTTCGCGCGGTGCCCGACGGACTAATTCACTTGTCCGGGTGGTTTACTGGGGGAAACCGACGCGTGCCGATCGATTGAATTAAACAGCCGAAGGCTACAGTATTGTACAGATTAGCCCAAGCGATGAGTCAGGAATCAACCACACAGACAGCAGGTGAGTCCAGCCCACCCCTGCCCGTGATCGTTGCTGTCGCCTTTACCACGATCGTGGCACTCGCCGGGGTCGCATACCTCACGATGTTCAGCGTCGTCGACTGGGTCGTGTTCGATGCGGTGTCGTACTCGGCCGATGGAGCCGAGCCGTTCGTCATCATCACCGGCGCGATTCTCACCGTCCCGATTGTCATTCCGACCGTGCTCATCGCCGCGCGGATGGCCGAGTGAGCCGTTGCCGACCGCAGGCTTCCACAGCCGGCGTCTCCGCGAGTCCGAGACGAAGCCGGCACCCGATGCACACGATTTAGGATCGCTCCCGCGTAACGAGAGCATGCGCGTGACTGCCATCGGGACCAGCGGTGGCGTCCCCACCCCACAGTACGGAACCAGCTGCCTCCACCTGAACGGCTTCGGAGACGAGATTCTGCTCGACTGCGGCGAGGGATCCGCACAGCGGCTAATGAGATACGACACGTCCCCGGACGTTGACGCGGTCGTTCTCACGCACTTCCATGCAGACCACACGCTCGGAATCCCCGGACTCCTCCAGGCTCTGGAGATGAACGAGCGCGAGCGCCCGCTCGATATCCACGTCCCGGAGGGCCGAACCGAGCGCGCCCGCCGCCTGATCGAGGGCGCTTACGGCTGGCCCAGCTACATGATCACCGTTCGCGGGTACGACGACGATGATCCGATGAGACAGACAGATCGGTACAGCGTCCGCGCGTTCGAGACGCCGTACACCGAGTACTCACACGGGATCTGCGTCCGGGAGGCCGACAAGCGAACGTTTCTGCTCGAGCGGGCGCGGGATTTGGGCGTCGACCCGGGACCGGAGTACGGAAAGCTACAGGACGGTCAGCCCGTCGAGACAGACGACGGGACGGTCGTCGAGCCCGACGACGTGCTCTCGGATCCCGAACCCGGCCGGACGATCGTCTACACGGGAGACACCCGTCCGACCCCCGCCGTGGTCGACGCGGCGTCGACTTCCGCGCTGTTGATCTACAACGCGATGTTCACCGACGACCGGTCGGAGCGAGCCCGCGCGACCGGACACTCGACGGCCAGGGAGGCAGGTCAGGTCGCCTCAGAGTCGGAAAGCGAGCGCCTCTGGCTCACCCATATCTCGCCCAGACACGAGGGTGAGGAGGACAGACTCGAAGCGGAGGCAAGTAAGTCCTTCGACGGGGTCGTCACCGCGGTCAGGGACGGCGATTCGATCACGCTGTGACCTCGCCGTGACCGAGTTCCGTCGGGACGCGCTGCTGGCCGGCTGTGTGCTCGGTGGGCTCGTCGCCGTTCTCGCGGCGACCGACGCCGCGGCGCGTCTGTTCGACCCGGTCGCAGCTGGTCTCGGCGTCGCCGGAGCGCTCAGAGTTGAGGTCGCGTTCCTGCGGTCCGCGACGGTCGCACGGCTGTGGCGCCGGCCGGCCGTACAGTTGAGCGGTGCGTTCGTCGTGACCGCCGGCGGCGCTCTGGGTTACGCACTCGTCGGGCCGGCGGTGGTCGTCGCGCTGTGCTGGGGGATCGCGACGTACTTTTGTCTGCTGTGTGTCGTCCTCGCGGTTGGAGACAACCCACTTGCCATCGAACGATTCCGCCGGTAGTCCGTCCGAGGCAGCACCGGAACTCGACGCCGGGTACCCGGAAACACCGGGAGAATCGACGCTGAGCCGACCCAGACGACGGCAACACTAACCTGTCTGGATCGGTTAGTGCTGGTACCGATGTCCTCGGGGGACAGGGGGCAAGAGGCTTCGACGGAGAGTCAAGGCCAGACAGGCGACTCGACGTTTCGGCTCCGGCCGGAGTACCGACGGCGACTGTCGAGGCTAAGCCACGCACAGTACGAAGCGACGGCCCGCGGAAACCGGCAGCGGGCAGAGCGGCTCCGGTCGCGGCTCGTCGAGGGGACGCCGCTCGGTGCTGGGGTAGGTCGGATCGTCTACCGGCTCCCGGAACGCGCATACGCCGACGGCCGGGACGGCGGATACGCGCTCAAGCTACCGATTCCGGATCGTCACGACCGATACGGACACGACCGCGACGGCCGCGCACAGAACCGCGCGGAGGCCGAGCTGTGGGAGCGCCGGCCGAGCCGCCTGCTCGTGCCGATCGTCGCGGCCGATCGGCGCGGACGGTGGCTGATCATGCCGCTGGGCGAGTCGGTCGATCCTGACGCCGACCGGCTGCGAGCAGTCGCCGAGCGCGTCGCCGAAACGTACGGACTGACCGGAACACGGGGACAAGACATTACGGCCGAAAACGTCGTGGGACTCGACGGGCGGCTCCGGCTCTGTGACTACGGAACGCTGTCCTGATCGTCGACCGGGAGCGGCCGTCGACCCGCGTCACACCGGGTACCGCGACCCGTGAACGCCCCGCCAGAAGTAGCCCGTCGTTTGGTCACTTCCGGATCAGGTCGGCGGTGTAGGTCGCGACGCTGTCGGCGTGAACGTTCGACGCTCTGTTGATGTGGTCGAACCTGACGACGTGCATCTCTGTTAGAGCGTCCCGGAGCGCCCGCCGCGCGGGCCCGGATCGGCGGTCAGGCGAGCGGACCTGCTCGATGACCGCGTTGCAGTCGGCGTACGCCTGAATGTGTGCTCGGCCGAAGTAGTGTGTCGTCTCCACGAGGCCGTGAGCGAGGGCGTACCGCTCTGCGGCGACGCTGTCGGAGACCCCGCTGAGCTCGACGCCGGCCGTGTGAAGCACTCGTCCGTCGCCGTCCTCGATCACGACGCCCGTCGTCGCCACCTCGTCGGCCTGGTAGTACGAGGCGTCGGTGTACAAGACCAGTTCCGGGACCGGACGGTTTGTGATCGTCAGCGTGCCCGCCTCGCCTGTCTCTGCAGACTGTCGGCTGCCGGAGTCGTCCGCGGAACTCCCGACTATGACTGATACCCCGGTCGGACCGAACGGCGCGTCGAGCTGATCGGTCAGCGACGCGTGGAAGCTGTGGGTGTACAGACTCGACCGCGAGACCGCGAGCACGCCGTCGACGAGCGGCGAGTCCGCGAGCCGTCGTCGAGCGTACGCCTGTTGTGTCCCGCCGGGGCCGGTGGCAACCGGTCGGTGCGGGAATCTGCCTCCGGGGCCGCGCTCTCGTCGTTCGCCACTGTGGTGTGCCATCAGTTGAGGGGCCTTGAGTCGCACGCGCTCGTGGGGCCGTTCGGCGAGACCGTCGCGGGGTCGGCGGGCGACGTTCTCGTAAATGTATGCTCGTACTGTTGGTACAAAAGCGTTGACACCGTTTCGGAGACCGGGCGTGGGACCCCGATCACTGTCTCCCGTCGGTCGGGATACTCTCTATGCCGCCCGCCGTATTCAGAGCAGTGACGGAGCCGACGGCAGTGTTTAGTTAATCGTAAAGAGTGAGGCGAACTGATTTCTGAGTGGTCAATGCCCGAAATCAGACGCCTCAGCGGAAGTAACGACTGGATTGATTTGGATTTTGTGGAGCGAGAGCGGACACCCGAGCCAGCGATGAAGCTTGGTATTCAGCTGCATTTGGCGGGACTATCACTTTCGAATACCATCTCTGTTCTTGATGAGTTGGGTGTCCAACGCTCTCGAAAGGCGGTTCACGACTGGGTGCAGAAAGCCGATTTACAGCCGACTAGCGGCAAAGATCCCAATCACGTTGCGGTTGACGAGACTGTGATTCGCATCAACGATCAACAGTACTGGCTGTACGCTGCTGCTGATCCAGAAACGAACGAATTGCTCCATTTGCGGCTGTTTTCCACCACGACAACCGCTCTTACTGAAATATTTCTGCGAGAACTTCGCCAGAGACACAATGTCGAAGACGCCATGTTTCTTGTTGATGGTGCGACCCACCTCCAAGCCGCGCTCCACCGAGCAGGGCTCCGATTTCAAACCGAACGACATGGAAATCGAAATGCTGTCGAACGTATCTTTCGAGAGGTAAAACGCCGAACCACTTCGTTCTCAAACTGTTTCAGTCACGTCGAACCAGACACCGCTGAAAAGTGGCTCCAAAGCTTCGCTCGCTGGTACAATGCTCCAAACTAAACACTACCGAGCCGACACGAGATGAGTGGATCCACGTACTACGCGCGCCTGGCGTCTAAAACTAGCCCTGAACACGACGACTACTCGACGGCCAATCGGTCTTCAAGCTCTCCACGCTCGGCAAGTTCCACGATAATGTCGCTGCCGCCGATGAACTCGCCGTCAACGTACAGTTGCGGGATGGTCTCCCAGCCGCTGTGGGACTCGAGTGCGTCGCGGTACTCCGGGAGCGCCGACAGGACGTTCACGGTTGTGTAGTCGACGCCATACTGTGCGAGCGTTCCGACGGCTCGCTGAGAGAAGCCACACTGGGGCCTCTCCGGGGTCCCCTTGATAAACAGTACTCGTGGGGCCTGTTCGATCAGCCGAGTAACCTGTGTCGCCGTGTCTCTCGTGTCGGTGGCCGTAGACCGGTCGTGAGCCATGCCGGTCGGTCAACGGAGGACGGGTAAATGGGTTTGGGACGTTCGCGTCCTCACCGGCCGTCCCCAGGCCGCTCGGTGACGCCGGGAGCATCGGCCGGGGCCTCTTCGGGCGCGTACGTGGTCAGCTTGAGCGCGTGGATATCCGTCGTCAGGTGCTCTCCCACGGCGTCGTAGACGAGACTGTGCTGATCGACCAACGCCTTGCCCTCGAAGGCGGGACTGACGACGGTGGCCGCGAGATGGTCGGTGTCGTTTGGTCGCGGTGTCGTCACTTCTGCGCGGGCCTCTGGGAGGTTTGACTCGATAAGATCGGCGACCGCCTCGGGTCTCATATCCAAACCACGCCGGCGAGCGTTGAAAACGCTTTGTCAGAGTCCCCGCACGAGGGGCACCCGGACGTGAACCGCCGTCTCCCGCTCGCCTCGGCGCCCGCTGAAGGGCCGTTGCAACGCAGCTATCTCGTCAGCGTCCATCCGACCGGCCGCAGAATATCAGCTCACGAGCGCCATTTGTACCGTCGAGTCCACAGGTCGAGCACGGCGAGTGCTTTAGCTGAATGCAGGCGCTAAGCCCCCTCCCTCAACGAGCACCGCAGTCCGC
>CAYREK010000050.1:0-7962 GCA_964423305.1 uncultured Halobacteriales archaeon
TACAGCAGCCGTCCGACCAGTGTACTCTTTCCGTGGTCGACGTGGCCGATGATGGCCAGGTTCTGGTGTGCTAGGTCCTCGCTCATTGGTATCTCACGCGCAGAGGCGCTGTATCGCTAAGTTAGCGTGGTTGTTCATAAAACCATTACGATACTGCCCGTCTGCGATTCCGACGCCCTCTTGCGGTTTTGTGAGTGTCTCGCACGCGACAGACACTCTCGGGGCCGGTTACAGTTCGAGGCGGGCGAGGTCGGCAAACACCGCCGTTGCGGTCGCGGGCCCGCCGGCGCCCCGGCCGGAGCTGTTGAGCAGGCCGGCGTGGGTCGTCTCGAACTGGACGATGTTGCGGGTTCCAGAGACCGCGAGCGTGCCGTGTTCGGGCACGAGCCGCGGGCCGACCCGAACGCCGTCCGCGACCTCGCCGATCAGCCGGACCGTCTGGTCGTCTTCGGCGGCCAACTCGAGGGCGCTGACCGGCAGGTCGGCGATCCCCTCGACGGTGACATCCGCGAGGCTGTACCCGCCGCCATCGAGGACGTTCGCGACAATCGCACACTTCAGTGCGGCGTCGGTCCCCTCCACGTCGAAGCTCGGATCGGTCTCTGCGACGCCCAGATCCTGGGCCTCCGCGAGGGCTTGGTCGTAGGCGAGTCCCTCCGCGGCCATCCGCGAGAGGATGAAATTCGCCGTCCCGTTGAGCACGCCCCGGACCGCACGGATCTGGCCGGGGCCGCGGTCCTCGATCGTCGAGAGCACGGGGATCGCCCCGGCGACGGTCGCCTCGAACCGGATCCGGCCGGCGCTCTCTGCTTCGAGCGCTCTGAGCTCGTCGTACCGTTCTGCGACCGGGCCCTTGTTCGCGAGCACGGCGTCCCGGCCCCGCTCGAGGGCGGCCCGGACGTGGCCGTAGCCCGGCTGGGCGTCTCCCAGCGTGGTCGGGGTCGCCTCGATCAGGGCGTCGTAGGGCGCCTCGATGGCGTCCTCGCGGGGCCGGTCGCCGACCTGGCCCTGATCGGCCTTGCGCTCGGCCACTGCTGCGGCGTCGAGGCCCTCCGGGTCGACCGCGGCGCCGGTCGAGTCGGCAATCGTCGTCACGGTGTGGCCGTGTTCCCCGGCCAGCTCGAGGACCGCCCGCCCGACCGCCCCGGCGCCGACGACGGCGAGTCTCATCGCTCGCCCTCCGGGAGCGGCTCGATCACGCGAAGCTCTTTCTCCGCGGCGATCGATCGCACCGTCTCCAGTACCGCGTCGGTCCGGTCGGCCTGGGTCGCGAGCCGGAGCCGGGCGCTCGAAGGCTCGTCTGTGCCGGCCGGCGCCGACAGCGAGAGTCCCTGGACCGAGCCGCCGGCCGCTGCCTGGATCCCCGCGAGCGTCTCCGACAGGTCCGTCTCGACGAGGTGTCCGACTAGAAGCACCGTCAGACGCTGGCCGTAGCGTTCCTCGCCGGCCCGGATCACGTCGATGCCGGCCGCCTCGAGGGCGGTCACGATCCGGTCGAACTGCTCGGCCGTCGCCCGCAGGTCCACCTCGACGGGGATCTGTCCTCGCGGGGTGACGCTGCCGCGCTCGTGGAGGATCGCCCGGAGGTTGCCGCCGTTGGCCGCGATCGGCTCGAGCGCCCGGAGCAACTCGCCGGGCCGGTCTGCGAGCTCGAGCCGGACGGTGTAAACGCCCGTCGCCGCGTCGCTCACGGCTGCCTCCGGCGTCGGTTGGTCATGTCCGCGCTCGGTCGGCCGGCTATATGAATCGGGCGCTTCAGTCCTGGGAGTCAAAGCGGACGGTCACGCCCAACTCGCCGCCCTCGGAGACGGTGTCGTACGGTCGGTCGCGGCCCTCTGGGGCGGCCGTGTCGAACCCGAACTGTTTGTCTCCGTTCGTGTCCAGATGTGGGACGATCCGGACGGCACTCCCTTCGAGCTCCCGGTCGAGTTCGATCGCGACGTTGCTGTGGGCGCCCTTTCCGAGGTACTCAGAGACCCCTAGCAGCTCGCCCTCGAGTCCATCCTCGTCGTACACCGCGACGAATCCGCCCTCCGAGAGCGACGCGCCCTCGATGGTGATCGTCTGCCCGTCCGAGACGGGGTCAGCCACCGCGAGCGAGGCCACCGGCGAGGACAGCAGGATGAACAACCCGTAGGCGAGTGCCATCATGATCGCGGCGTGTTTGGCGCCGTCACGGAGCGTGCCCTCGCCGAGCTGTCCGGCGACGAACCCCGCACAGGCCCCCTGGATGATCGCGGCGTGGAAAAAGACGAGCGTGTAGGCCGGCTTCTCGACCTGGCCGAGCTGCTGGAAGGTGTTGGCGCCGGGGCCGACACGCCCGCCGGCCCCGTCCTCTGGGGTCGGCACCGCGTCGGGCAGGCTCGGAACGAGTACCTCGTTGACCGCGACGATGATCACGAGAAAGACCGCGAATGCGACGTAGATGACGATCAGGTAGGTCAGCATCTCCTGGCGGCGCTGGCGACGCAGTCGGATCTCCGCGCGGGCCTGCTCGCTCGCGATCCGCAACACCGGCCCGATCTCGCTGCTCGCCCGCATCGCGTTCGTGACCAGCGTCACCACGCGAGTGATCGCGGTCGTCCGGACCCGCCGGCCGAACCGCACCAAGGCGTCGTCGACGTTCGCGCCGTACTCGATGTCCCGCCAGATCCGATCGACCTCAGGGCCCAGGGCGCCGAGGTTCCCGCCCCGCACGCGGTCGAACCCCTGAACGACGGACATGCCGGCCTCGTTGAGACTCGCCAACCGCTCGAACAACTCCGGCGCGGCCGCCTCCAGCCGGTCGATCCGGCGCTTGTACAGGTACCTGACGATCGCGTAGCCGCCGACGACCAGCAGCGCCGACTGGATGAGCAGATCGTCGAGTACCCGTATCGTGATCCCATCGGCCGCGAGCGCCGACGGCAGCCGCACGGCCAGCCCGAGCACTGCGATCGGGCCGAGGACCCACAACACACGGGTCGGCTGTCGGAGAAGCGCCTGCCCCGGGTTTCGGATCGCCTGCTTGACCCACGCCAGCCGGTCGTGGTAGGCCAGCAGCCGTCGGTTCTCGGCGTCTCTATCCTCGCCCGCGAGTGCGCCGCCGTCGGCCCGACGGCGTTTGACGGGCGGCTCTGCGGGTGCCGGTGTCCCCGTCGTGAGCGTCGAGAGGACGTCGCCCCCGCTCCGGCGGGCGATACCGAGCGCGTCGAGTTGCTGTGCCACGAAGATTGCGAAGCCGGCGTTGGCAAGCGGGATGATCGCGTACACGAGCAGCTGGACGAACAACAGCGTGTCCGCGACGGTTAGCCCGAACACGAGCAGGATGGTGAGAAAAAAGAGCATCCCGGCGACGAAGACGGTCACGTACGCCTCTGCGATCGTCGCGAGCAGCTCGAGGACCTCCTGTTGGCGCTGTTCGGCCTCGTCGCGGAACCGCTCGTACTGCGCGTTGAGAAACGTCGGGAGGTCGCTCCCGCTCTGGAGGACACTCGAGAGGTTCTCGGCGAAGGTCTTGAACCGGTCGCTCGGGGTCCGGCCGGCCATCCGGCGGAGCGCGGTGACCATGTCCCGTCCGAACAGCTCCATCTCCCGGGCGGCGACGCTCAGCTCCCGCGCGGGCTCGCCATAGACCCGCCGTTGGGCGGCCAGCAGCGCCAGGATCTGCGGGAACGCCATCCCGCCACGGGAGAGCGCATACATGAACGCCGTCGTCCGGGTCACCCCCTCGTCGATTCCCCGCTGGCGGACGACCGCGTCGCTGGCCGGTAGTCGCCACCGCGCGAGGTAGGCGACCGCTCCGGCCGCGATCCCGGCGAGCCCGCCGCCACCGAGCACGATCGTCCACCACGCCCGGTCCGAGAGCACGAGCGTGAAATCCGACCGGATCCCAAGCGCGGTCGTGATCGTCTGCGGGAGCCCGGCCAGCGCCCGTACGATCGCGTCGAAGACCGCCAGCACGCCCGCGAGCAGGTATGCGCCGGCGACCGCGCCGGCGACCAGCGCGAGCGCCGCGAACAACAGCGTCTTGCCCGCGTAGCTGCGGTAGCTCGTCTCGATGTATGCCGACCGGATCCGGGACTCACGGTCGGCGTCTCGCTCGATCAGGTCGCCGAACAGCGCCGTCGCGATCCGGTCGAGTCGGCGGTCGATCCGCCGGCTGAGCTTCCCGCCGACGTAGGCCCCGAGCGCGCCCGCGACCACGACGAGCGGCAGAACGGAGAGTGGGGTCATCGAAGCGTTCGTCTCTCTTCTCGGATTTCCTGCCGGACCAGCTCGCCGGGAGCCGGCCTCGGATCTCCGTCTCGACCGAGCGTGTCCCCGGGCACGTTAGACTTCGCGGGGCTCGCCCGGTGTCTCGACGCCGGCGGCGTCGACTCGTTCCATGACCTCCTCGGGATCCGCGTAGTATTTGCGGACCATTGCGGTGAACCGGCGGTAGTCGTTGACCTCTTGGCCCCGGAGGTAGGCGAGAAACCGTTTCCGGTTGCGGAGTTCAGTCAACAGCTCCGAGCGGGTCCACCCGCGCTCCTCCTGGATCTCCTCGAGCAGCGCCGAGCCCCGCCGGGAGAAGGCGTCCTCGGGGGCGTCCCAGGCGAAACTCGTCGAGTAATCTAACTCGCCGGTCCGCTGGTCGATGCCCTCGATCTCCGCGAGCCTCTTGGCCCGGCGGACCCGCTCGCCCTCAGAGCGGGTCAGCACCTGCACCCAGAGCAGATCCAGCGATGTGACCATCGGCCGGGGGACGTTGATCGGCTCGTTTTCGAGCCGGTTGATCACGGTCTGAACCGAGTCGGCGTGCATCGTCGAGAAGGTCGTGTGGCCGGTGTTCATCGCCTGAAACAGCGTGATCGCCTCCTGACCGCGGACCTCGCCGACGATGATGTACTCCGGCCGGTGACGCAGCGCGGAACGCAGGAGGTCGTACATCGTGATGTCGTCCTCGCCGGCGCGCTCGCGGGTCATCGCCGACAGCCAGTTGTCGTGATACAGCGCCAGCTCCCGGGTGTCCTCGATCGTGATCACCTTCGACCGGGGTGGGATGAACATCGAGACGGCGTTCATCGTGGTCGTCTTTCCCGCGGCGGTCCCGCCGGCAAACAGCAGGGACTTGTTGTGCTCGATCGCGAGCCAGGTGTAGGCGAGCATCTCCGCGGAGACGGTACCGTACTCTAAGAGATCGATCGGCGTGAACGGCTCCTCGGCGTACTTCCGGATGGTAAAGGCAGACCCCTTCGGCGTGACCTCCTCGCCGAGGGCCAGTTCGACACGAGAGCCGTCGGGCAGAGTCGTCGAGACCATCGGATCCGAGACCGAGACGTGCCGGCCAGACCGCTGTGCCAGCCGGCTGACGAAATCCGACAGCCGGTCGGTCTCGAAGGTGACGTTGGTCTCGATGTCGGTGTACTCGTCATGGTACAGAAAGATCGGCAGCCCGGGCCCATCACAGGAGATATCCTCGATGTGGGGGTCTCTCATTAGCGGGTCGATTTTCCCGTAGCCCAGAAACGACCGGTTGAGATAATAGTACAGCCGGAAGATCGTCTCGTCGTCGAGTTCGACGCCGTACTCCTCGAGTCGGTCGGACAGCGCCTCCTGAAGCGCCCGCTCGGGGTCCTCGGCGACGTCCTCGCGGTACAACAGCGGACCCCGGATGTCCTCGTACAGCCGGTCGAGCAGCTCCGCCTCCAGGTCGGTCAGCTCGGGCTCGACGACGTGATAGCGGTGTTCGGTCGTCTCGGGGTCGTAGTTGATCGAGACGAAGGCATAAGGCGCGTCGAGCCAGTAGCGATCGCGCTCTTCTTGCCCCTCGAGGCCCGCGAACTCGACGAGTCGGCCGTGTGCCCGGGGATCGTACTCCGGGACGTCGATATCGGAGCCGACCAGCGCTCGGGCGGTCCGGGAGAGCCGCTCTCTGACCCCCGAGAGCCGGCTCTGTCCGTCGGTCGACGCCGTCTGCGGGGCCTGTCTGTCCGCCACTGTCTTGACCAGGCGTAGACGACCGCGCTACTTAAGCGATGGGAGGACGCCAGACGAACGAGCCGTTTATGATCCGAGCCCACCGACGACCGGACATGGAAATAAAGTCTCGCTATCACCTCCGGTCGGACGCGATCGGGGACCTCCGCGAGAGCCTCGCAGAGCAGCTGGGGATCGATCTCGACGGCGACCGATTCGAGTCCGTCGAGACCGTCGAGGGCGGCGATGTCGTGCTGGTCGACGGCGAGCCGCTGGTCGCGGAGTTCGATGGGGAGGTCTTTCTCACCGTCGCGGGCGCGAACGCCTACCCGCCCGAGCGGCGGGTCGTCACCGTCGACGCCGGCGCGATCGAGTTCGTCTCCAACGGGGCCGATATCATGCGTCCCGGGATCGTCGCGGCCGACGAGGAGATCGCTGCCGGCGACCTGGTCGTGATCGCCGAACAGACCCACGGAAAGGCCCTCGCCGTTGGCCGGGCGCTCGTCGACGGCCCGGAGCTGACCGGCGAGGAGGGCCGGGTCGTCGAGTCGGTCCACCACGTCGGCGACGAGCTGTTCGAGTTCTCTGCCTGATCGCCCGCGAGCCCGCGTCTGACGTAAGGCCTAAACAGCAGCCGGCCGCCTATCGTGACATGGGACTGATGAGCAAGATCCTCGGGGGCGGCGGATCCCGACAGCCAACCGACTACGTGGAGCTGACCGCCGACGACTTGGCCACCGAGGAGGTCGCCGTCAACACGCGGGTCCGCATCGCACAGCTGAGCGAGAAATCCGATGTCATCGCGATCAAAGACGCCGTCTACGACGGCGACATCGTGATCGCCGACATCACCCGCCACACTACCTCCGACCGGACGATGGAACACATCACCGACGAGCTCCGGCAGGTCGCCCAGGAGGTCGGTGGCGACATCGTCCAGAAAGACGACGACCAGCTGATCGTTACGCCCAGCGGCGTGGCTATTAGCCGCGAACGGCTGGACGGCTGATCAGACGTTTTTGGGAGTCTCCTCGTCCTCGACGTCGCGTTTCATCGAGTCGCGGCGCGCCTTCGCGTCCCGACCGGTGACTTCCTTGAGGAACTCGTTTTTCAGGTCGACGGCCTCCTCGGCGGCCGCGACGTCGCCGCTTGCGATGACCTCCTCGGCCGGCCGCTCCTCGATATCGAGCGCCAGCGTGTCCTTCTTGCTGGCGTACTCGACGCCGCCGACCGTGACCTGCGAGAACACCGCGTTGTCGGGCGACCCGACGACGTACAGCTCGCTGTCGTTGTACCGTTCGGTCCCGGTCACCGGGCCGAAGTACTCCTCGACGAGCCCCTCAAGATCCTCGACGCGCTCATCGAGGTACTTTCCGCGCCCCATCTTGTACTCACGCATGCCCACTCTTTGCCCAGGCCGTCGTATACGCTTTTCGAGCCGGCTCGGTCCCGAGATCTCCGGGAGAGACCGATCGCTCGACTCGGACGCTCAGGCGACGATCGCCCACCCGGCCACGACGAGCCCGCCGCCGACCAGCGCGCTCGCCGCGGCATGGATCCGGAGTCGGTCACGAAACTGGTGGCTGTCGGCGACGCCCTCAACGCTGGTCGGACAGGTCTCGCCGCCGGTCGTACACTCAGGAAGCAGGTCGACGGCGACGTGCAAGAATACGCCGGCGCCGATGCCAAAGAGCAGTCCCCGGAGGGTCCCGGGCGGGGAGACGCCGGTTATTCCAACGGTCAACGCGGCGATCCCGACCGATGTCGCCGGCAACACCAGCGAGAGGACCTCTCGGTTGTCCTGTGTGAGTCGCCGGGCGGCCGCGTATCCCGCCGGCGCCTTGTGTGAGATAAGCGCCACGCCCAGAAGCGAGGTCAGCGACGGCATCGCCGTGTAGATCTCGGTGGTCGCCGGCTCATTAAAAATGACGGGCGAAATCTCGGGTTGTGGCGGATCCAGGAGGACTTGCGCGCTCGCGCGATAACGGCGCGGTTCATTGCTGGCGTAAAATGCGCTCGCCG
>CAYREK010000050.1:7972-16218 GCA_964423305.1 uncultured Halobacteriales archaeon
TGTAGATCGCGCCGATAATCAGCCCGGCGGCGAGCGAGTGGACTGTCAGCTCGACAGCCGTGTGCTCGATCGGCAGATCAAGGTGAGTAAATCGGTGTCCGACCGTGTGCCCCGCGTAGCCGGCCAGAAACCCGATAGCGATCCCGAGGCTGCCGAAATCGGGGTGTTGGCCCATCGCCTGGGGAATCAGGAAGACGGCCGTGCTCGCGATCATCGCGCCGCTGGCGAGCCCGTATCCCCAGACCGGCTCGAAGGGGTGTTGATTGCCGGTCGCCCGCGCTCCGAGCGGCGCACCGATCATCATCGCGGCGAATGCCGCCCACGAGATGCCGAGCAGCTTCCACCCGACGCCGGTCGCGACGCCGGCGATCGACAGCGCGAGCAACGTCCCGAGCCCGACGGCGCCGAGTACCTTGCCCTCTCTGAGCAGTCCGACTCTACCGACTCCGCTCTCGGTTCGTACGTTGTCTCCAGCCACTGGTATACAATAATAACTTACTGTTTTGGGTTATTAATCAGTTTCGTTCTGGCCGACGAGCCGGACGGCGTGGCCGGGCTCGACGCCGTCGGCGGCGCCGGGGGGCAACTCGACGATCCGGTCGGCGCGCGCGATGCCGATTCCCCGCCAGGGCCGGAGCCGCGCGACCCGGGTCACCTCGTCGTCGACCAGCCAGAGCACGTCAAGTGGCGTCCGGACGAACAGCATGTGGACGACCTGCCGGGAGGGGCCGAACAGGCCCTCGCCGACCTCGAGCACTAAAGCGTACCCCTCGGACAGCTCGGCTCGTCCCATGAGCCCGGTTGCCTGTGAGAGCATCGAGTCGGCGATCTCTACGTCGGTCGCGAGGACGCGTTCGGTTCCGTCTCCCCGCTCGAGAACGATCCGGCGCTCTGACACACAGGAGACCGACCGTCTGCGGACATACGTCTGTCGTTTCCTCTGGTCGGAGCGATCGATCACCACGCCTAAGACCGTTCCGGGAGTGACTCGGAGCGATGGAGCTACAGGAGTACTGGGGGATCGGCCCCAAGACCGAGACGCTGCTGGCCGAGGAACTCGGCGTCGGCCCGGCGATCGCAACGATCGAGGCCGCCGATGTCCGGACGCTGGTCGAGGCCGGTCTCGGCCGGGGTCGCGCGACGCGAATCCTCAGACACGCCCACGGCGGCGCGGCGATGGAGCTGCTGGCGACCCGAGATGCTCGCAATGTATACAAGGAACTGCTCGAGATCGCGAGCGGGTACGCGGTCACGGCCGCGGCCGCCGACCGGATCCGGGTGCTCACGCCGCTGTCCGACCGGTCGGCGATGACCGACCGCCTCGAGATGGTGCTCGAAGCCCGGGACAGCTGGCGGGCCCTCGAGGAGGGCACCCGCGAGACCGTCCTAACGGCTTTCGACCGGTATGACGAGACCGACAGTGAGCGCGCCGCGGTCCGGGCGGCCCTCGAGCTCCGGGCGGCGGACCTGACGGAGGGCGCGTTCGCGCCGCTCGCCGGGCTCGACGCCGACGCACTCGCCGCGGCCCGGGAGGCCCTGGCCGGCCTGGATCCCGACGGCCGGGTCCTCGAGGGTGCCGACGACCGCCTCGATACCCTCCGGTCCGAGCTGGGAGCCGTCGAGGACGCGGCGGCGGCGCCGGCCGACGCACTCGCCGCGGCCCAGGACGCCCGCGGTCCCGACCGGCTCCGGGAGGCGCTCGCTCGCCACGTCGCCTCCGAGACGGGGGTCGATCCGGCGCGGACCCGTGAGGCGATGCCGGCGGAGGCGGCCGACGCCCGGTCGTTCGTCGGCGAGACGCTCCGCGCGCTCGCGACCGACCTCCGCGAGGATGTCGACGAGCGCGAACGAACCGTCCGAGACCGTCTCGAGACGACGCTCGCCGACGCCCGCGAAGACATCGACCGGGCCGTTGAGGCCGTCGACGAGATCGCCTTCGCGGTCTCGCTTGCCCGGTTTGCCATCGCCTTCGAGCTGACCCGCCCGGAGTTCGTCGACCGGCGGGCCACCGCCGTCGTCGGCGCGCGCAACCTCTCGCTTGTCGACGCCGGCGAGTCGGTCCAGCCGATCACCTACGCGGTCGGCGACCACGAGCTCTCGACCCCCGGGACGGCACCGCCGACCGGCGATCGGGTCGCCGTCCTGACCGGGGCCAACAGCGGCGGCAAGACCACGCTGCTCGAGACGCTCTGTCAGGTGCAGCTGCTCGCCCAGATGGGCCTCCCGGTGCCGGCAGAGCGGGCCGAACTCGCGCCGGTCGAGACGATCGTCTTCCACCGGCGCCACGCCAGCTTCAACGCCGGCGTGCTCGAGTCGACCCTGCGGGCGGTCGTCCCGCCGGTGACCGAGTCCGGTCGGACCCTGATGCTCGTTGACGAGTTCGAGGCGATCACCGAGCCGGGCCGCGCCGCCGACCTGCTGAACGGGCTCGTCACGCTCACCGTCGACCGCGGCGCGCTCGGCGTGTACGTCACGCACCTCGCGGAGGACCTGAGCCCGCTGCCCGAGGCCGCCCGGATCGACGGCATCTTCGCGGAGGGACTGACCGCCGACCTCGAACTCGAGGTCGACTACCAACCCCGGTTCGAGACGGTCGGCCGGTCGACCCCGGAGTTCATCGTCTCGCGGCTGCTCGCGGACGCGGGCGATCGCCGCGAGCGGGCCGGCTACGAGCACCTGGCCGACGCCGTCGGTGAGACCGCCGTCCAGCGAACGCTGGCCGACGCCGCGTGGTCTGGGGAGTCTCCCTGAGACGACCGACGGTCAGGCCGTCGCCGCGTCGATCGCCTGGTCGAGGTCGGCGATGATCGCCTCGGTGTCCTCGAGCCCGACCGACAGCCGCACGAGGTCGTCGGTCACGCCAGAGGCCTGCTGTTCGGCGTCGGTGAGCTGCTGGTGGGTCGTGCTCGCCGGGTGGATAACGAGTGTCTTCGCGTCCCCGACGTTCGCGACCAGGCTCGCGAGCTCGACCTCGTCACACAGCCGCCGGCCCGCCTCGTAACCGTCCTCGAGTCCGAACGTGATCATCCCGCCGTAGGCGTCGAGATACTCCGTCGCGGCGGCGTGTGTCTCGTGATCCGACAGGCCGGGGTAGTTCACCCACGCGACCGCCGGGTGATCGGCGAGATACTCCGCGACGGCCTGGGCGTTCTCGGAGTGTCGTTCCATCCGCAGGGGAAGCGTCTCGAGTTTCTGCAGCGTGACCCACGCGTCGAACGGCGACTGCTGGTTGCCCAGGTCTCGCAGCCCGCGCGCCCGAGCCGCGTAGGCGAAGGCGGCCTCCCCGAACCGCTCTTTGAAGTTCACCCCGTGGTAGGCGGGGTTGTCGGTCGCGATCTCGGGGTAACTCTCGTCCCAGTTGAACGATCCGCCGTCGATCAGCGCCCCGCCGACCGTCGAGCCGCTGCCGTGGATCCACTTGGTCGTCGAGTGCCAGAGCAGGTCAGCGCCGTGTTCGACCGGACGACACAGTGCCGGCGTCGCGAACGTGTTATCGAGAAAGAGCGGCACTCCGTTGTCGTGGGCGATCCCGGCCAGTCGCTCGATATCCGGGGTCACCAGCGCCGGGTTGCCGATCGTCTCGGCATGCAGGTAGGCGGTGTCCTCGTCGATTGCCTCCTTGTAGGCGTCGTAATCGAGCGTGTCGACAAAGCGACTCTCGATTCCCCGCCGCGGCGCGGTGTGGGTGTAGTAAGTGTAGGTCCCGCCGTACAGCGACGAGGCGGTCACGACGTTGTCGCCCTCGCCGGCGAGCACGAACGTCGCCAGGTCCAGCGAAGACATCCCGCTCGCGGTCGCCAGCCCCGCGACCCCGCCCTCGAGGATCGCCAGCCGCTGTTCGAGGGTCGCGTTGGTCGGGTTCATGATCCGCGAGTAGATGTTGCCCTCCGCCTTGAGGGCGAACAGCGACGCCGCGTGCTCGGGGTCGTCGAACGCGTACGAGGTCGTCTGGTAGATCGGCGGCGCCTGTGCGCCGGTCGTCGGGTCCGGCTCCTGCCCCGCGTGGATGCTGTCGGTGTACAGGCTCTCTCGTCCCATACACAAGGATAATATACTACGTGATATTAATGCTTGCTGTTGATATTTCTGTCAGGAGAGTAGCTCGGCGAGCAGCTTCGACTGGGCAGCGTTGAGGTGTTCGGTAAACGTCGAGGCGCTAATCTCGAGCGCCGCGGCGACCTCGCTGGCGTTTGCCTCCCGCGGGTACTCGAAATAGCCCATCTCGCGGGCGGTCGCGAGCACCTCACGCTGGCGGTCGGTGAGCTGCCGGAGGTCGACCGGGACGAGTTCCGCGTCCTCGGCGTCGGCTTGCTCCCGGACGAGGTACTCGAGTCGCACGTCCTCGTAGGCGTCGGTGAGCTCCCCGATCGCCTGCCGGAGATCTTCGGGCTCTGCGGCGTGCAGCGTCACGCGCAGCTGGCCGTCCTCGGCCCGAACGTCGGTCACCGGCCCGACGGCCGCCTCGACGCGCTCGCAAAAGCAGGGGTCGGTCCGCTCGCGCTCGAACTCGTAGACCGTCTGTGAGCCGTACTCGAACACCCGCTCGCAGTCTTGTCCGGCCTCGATCGCTCCCCCGGCGGTCGCCTCGACCGTCCTGAACTGCTCGGTGACGCGATCGCCGGTCCCGGTCCAGGTGATGTCGGTCACCGACCCCTCGATCTCCGCCGAGGCGGCCGCAACCGGACAGTCTCCCGGGTCCGACACCACCAGTTCTGCGCGGACGCCGCTCATATTTGCTACAACGATCTCGCCCCGTAATAACCCGGCTCTTTTTGTTTTTGTGGCGGCCGGCTACGACTCGTCGGGCTCGGGCGGCAGCACGTACAGCTGGCCCGCGGCCCGGATCACCCGAACGGCGTCGGCGTCGGGATCGAGATACGAGGGCCGTGGGACACTCACCGTCTCGTAGCTCTCCGGATCGAGCACCTGGGCCGCGTGTGCGTCCGGGACGGCGACCAGGGTCGTCTCGACGCCGTCCTCGCTGTCCGCCAGCCGCGTGGCGTCCTCGACCGGTCCGTCGTAGTCCGTGCCGGTACTCAGCCGGGTTCCCGTGAGCCGGCCGCCGGCGCTCCGGACGAGGATCGGCTCGCCGTCGCCCGGATCGACGACCGCTCCGGGCCGGTAGGCCGGTAGCCGGATCGCGTAGGTCACCCGGTACAGCTCGTTGCCGTCCTCGTCTTCGGTCACGAGGGTCTCGCTCGTGGTGTAGTCGCCGCCCAGCTCTGCGACGATCCGGCGGGCGACCCGGTCGCCGAGCCGTGTCGTCGACAGCCGGATATTCCGGCCCCCTTGCACGTCCTCGATGCCGGTCACGAACGCCTCGCGGTCGCCGTCGGCCTCGAGTTCCCCGACCAGATCGGTCGCGATCTCGGCCGCCCGGGCCCGCTCGTCGTCGTCGGGCTCCCGATCGTGAGCCCGCAGCTGAATGGTGCTTGCGTACGAGCCCCCGGCGATGCGTCCACATCTGGTGCACGTCCCCCGTCCTATCTTGACCGCGATCGTCCGCTCTTCGGTCACCGGGCGCCCGCGGAGCCGCCCCGCGACGCCGGCGTGGATCTGGATCGTCGTCTCGTCGACCCGTTCGGGAGCGACCTCCCAGCTGATCTCCTCGGCGTCGGCGTGAACCCCCAGCCGCTCTTGGACTGCATCGACGGCGATGTCGACGTAATCGTCGGCGCCGACGTCGATCCAGCCCGCGCCACGCTCGACGGCGCCACACCGAGCACAGACGGTCAGCTCGATCCGGTCGGGCGCGTCGACGAGATCGTACTCGGCGAGATAACAGGCATCACAGAGCGCGGCGTCCCGGGTCGTCCGCGCGGCCGGCCGGTCGGACGCGACCGGATCGCCACACCGCGGACAGAACGCTCCCGATCGACTCATGCGTGCAGTAGGGTCGCGCCCGGCCTAAGCACACCGGTTTCGGCTCTCGACTGCGATCGGTGTCGTTTATTTTCCCGGCGTCGTAGACTCGCGTATGGACTGGCCGACCGACTGGGGGCTCCGACTGCGGATGCTCGGGACGATGCTCCTGTTGGGCGTCGTCTACGTGGTCTTTCTGGCCGTGCTCGTGGAGTCTCTTCCGGGGATCCTCCCGGTCGCTCTCCTGTTCGGGACAGTGAGTCTGGCGCAGTTTTTCTTCAGCGATCGACTGGCGCTGTACAGCATGGGGGCCCGCGAGGTCGACCGCTCTGAGTACCCGCAGCTCCACCGGACGATCGACCGGCTCGCCCAGCAGGCCGATCTCCCGAAGCCGACCGTCGCGGTTGCGGACTCGTCGGTGCCAAACGCCTTCGCGACCGGCCGATCACAGCGCTCGGCCGCAGTCTGTGTGACGACCGAGCTGCTCGAGGTGCTCGATTCCGAGGAGCTCGAGGGCGTGCTCGCCCACGAGCTGGCCCACGTCAAAAACCGCGACGTGGCCGTGATCACGATCGCCTCGTTTCTCTCGACGATCGCCTTTCTGGTCGTCCGGTGGGGATTCTTGTTCGGCGGCAGCCGGCGCCGCGGCGGCGGTGCGGTCGGCGTGGCGATCCTGGCCTCGCTTCTGGCCTGGGTCGTCTCCTTCCTGCTCGTCCGGGCGCTCTCTCGGTACCGAGAGTACGCCGCCGACCGGGGCGGCGCGCTCATCACCGGCAACCCCTCGGCGCTGGCTGCCGCGTTGCTGACCATCGACGGCCGGATGGACCGGGTACCCTCCGAGGACCTCCGCGAACAGGCCGAAATGAACGCCTTCTTTGTGATTCCAATCAAGAAAGGCATCGTCGGCCGGCTCGTCCGCACCCATCCGCCGACGGAAAAGCGCGTCGACCGGCTCCGCGAGCTCGAACGGGAGCTGGAGACGTGACTCGACCCGCACCCACCGATCACCGTCCGACCCTGCCGGTGACGTGCTTATGACCGGCTTCCGAGAGCGCCTCCGGCAGCTGCTGGGAATCGGTGCCGAGTCGGCCGCGACCCGCGATGCCGATCCCGACGACCTGTTCGGGATGAGCACCGCCTACGTCACGATGGAGGCCGATCTCGGCTTCGTCCCGACCGGCGACGCGGGGCTGTGTTTCGCGGACGTCGACAGCACCGCCTTCGGCGAGGCCGTCGAGGAGACCGAGGCGGTGCTCGCGCTCGGCGAGACCGACACCGGCGGCGGCACGGTTGCGGACTTTCGCGAGGACGAGTACGGCTACCAGTGGATCGTCCTCGCGGCCGAGGACTTTGAGGACCTCGTCTCGAGTGTGTACTTCGCGGCCGACACGCTCGTCGAACGGCAGTTTGGCTCTCGCCTGCTCGCGGCGGCGTTTGCCTTCGAGGCGACCGACCGGGCCGGCGCCGACGCCGGCACCCGCGCGTACTGGATCTACTCGTTCCGGCGGGGCTCGTTTTACCCGTTCGCGCCCGTCGACGGCGACCGGGACAGCGCCACCGAGTTCAAACTCTCGAGCGTTCTCGACGGTGAACTCGATGTCGAAGACGACCAGGGGTACTGGTACCCGCTCTGGCCCGACCGCCCCGGCGGCCACCCCTGGGAGTGATTCCCCGCCGATCTCCCCCGTCTTGTCGCCGCTTATTTTACTTTCACAACAGTGTTAATGGGGTTTTATGTATCAGGCCGCACAACCAATTGGTATGTCCGCAACTGACGATCTGCAGGATCTGCCGGGTGTCGGGCCGGCGACGGCAGAGAAGCTCGAAGACAGTGGCTTCGACGACTACCAGGGGATCGCCGTCGCGAGCCCGGGAGAGCTGTCGAACACGGCAGATATCGGCGAGTCGACTGCCGCCGACATCATCACTGCGGCCCGGGAGGCGGCCGATATCGGCGGGTTCGAGAGTGGCGCGACGGTCCTCGAGCGCCGGGAACAGATCGGCAAGCTCACGTGGGGTGTCGATGAGGTCGACGAGCTGCTGGGCGGCGGCGTCGAGACACAGTCGATCACCGAGGTCTACGGCGAGTTCGGGGCCGGCAAGTCCCAGGTGACCCACCAGCTGGCTGTAACCGTCCAGTTGCCGGCCGAACACGGCGGACTGGAGGGCAGCGCGATCTTCATCGACAGCGAGGACACGTTCCGACCCGAGCGGATCGAGGAGATGGTCCGTGGCCTCCCCGACGACGCCCTCGAAGCGGCGATGGAAGACCAAGAGATCGACGGGACGCCCGACGACGAGGAGGCGATGGCGGAACTCATCCAGGCGTTCCTCGACAAGATCCACGTCGCGAAGGCGTTCAACTCCAACCACCAGATCCTGCT
>CAYREK010000051.1:0-15591 GCA_964423305.1 uncultured Halobacteriales archaeon
TGCGTGCCTGGGTAGCTTAGCGGTAAAGCGCGTCCTTGGTAAGGACGAGACCCCGAGTTCAAATCTCGGCCTAGGCTTAAGCGGTCTTACAGGCTCTCTCGGCTGATTTCGCCCTTTTCAGGAGAGCCAAACGATGTCCAATAACGCACGAAAACGCTACAACCCGATAGCCGCGCCGTCTTGTGATTCGAGGACGTGTCATGGCACACAAACAAACCGAGGTGCGCGCGATCAACGAGCCCGATCCGCCGGACAACCTCCCCGCCGGTGATGGCACTCCCCGGAACGGTCTTCTGTCGGCCCCAAATCCAGCAGAACCCAATTTTCTGCCCATCACTGAACGATCACGCAAAGGGTTCAAAGCTTATCCGAGCACTATCATCGGTACGCAGTCCATACTTAATCCTCATCGGAGAAACGCGACGGCTATGGGTCGTTCAGCGTGGCGTGGTACGCTGCTCGTCGTGTGTCTCGCCGTGATGCTCGTCGCTTTTGTTCCCGGCGTCGCTGCAGCCCAGTCTGGCGTCGGTGGATCGGTGACCGTCGAGCGCGGCGAGACGGTCTCTGGCGTCACCGGCGCGTACGGAACAATCGTCGTCGAAGGAACCGTGGACGGAGACATCTCGGGGCTCGCTGGGAACATCATCATCCGGGAGGACGGCATCGTCGAGGGGGATCTCGAAGCCGCCGCGGGCAACGTTCGTATCGCGGGCACCGTTCGCGGGGACGTCTCGACGGGAAGCGGGTCGGTTCATCTCACCGAGACAGGCGTCGTCGAGGGGCAGTTCAGGGTTGGTGCAGGGACCGTTCGTATCGACGGAACCGTCGGCGGTGACGCAGAGGTCGGCGCCGAGACCATCCGACTCGGCGAGGACGCCTCCATCGCTGGGTCGCTGACCTACGACGGACGGCTCGAGGGGGCCCGCGATGCAGTGCAGGGCGAGATCACGAGGGATCGGTCGCTCGGGCCGGACATCGTCGCGGACTTCGGACCGATCGCCACGTGGGCGTTCGCGATCAACGCCTTCCTCCTGAATCTCTTTCTCGGGGTGGTGTTGTTGGGACTATTCCCGAACGCCTCCGATCGGATCGCCGGTCGCGTCACGACTCGACCCGCGAGAAGCGGTCTCATCGGACTGGGGGTGCTCCTCGGGGGGCCGATCCTTCTCGTCGCGACCGCAATTACGGTCGTCGGCATCCCCATCGCGGTCGCCGGGGTGTTTGCCTTCCTGTTGCTCGTCTGGATCGGGACCGTCTACGGCCGGTTCGCCGTCGGAACCTGGCTGCTCTCGCTTGCCGCGGTCGACAACCGGTGGGCTGGGCTCCTCGTCGGGCTCGTGCTCGCGGTCCTGCTGTGGCAGATTCCGATCGTCGGCGGCCTCCTCAACGTCGGTATCTTTCTGCTGGGGCTTGGCGCGGTCGTCGGGACGCTCGTCGCCCGCCGACGCGAAGTCGAGTCGGCCCCAGCAGAGTCACCAGCCGAGTAGCAACGGCGTCACCAGGGGACTCGAACCAAGGGGTTCTGGCACGTCTTCGACACCGATGACAGGTGAAACGCGATCGCGGAGTTGACGGTCGTACCGCCGGAGAATCGGTCGCCGACAGCGAGAGAAATGAAAATGGTCTTGCCGCGGGGCCGACACGATTCGGATATGGCTCAGTTCCCGGACTATGTCGACGTAGAGTACGACGCTGGCGAGGGCGAGTCGCCGGCCGAGTATCCGACCCTCGAGGCGAAGATCGAACAGGCGATCGCGGTCACGCGCCGCGGGCTCAAGGAGTACGAGCGCCCGGCGGTGATGTGGACCGGCGGCAAGGACTCGACGCTGACGCTGTATTTCGTCACCGAGGTGGCCGAGGAGTTCGGCTTCGAGGTGCCCCCGGCGATTTTCATCGATCACTTCCAGCACTTCGACGAGATCCACGACTTTGTCGACCGCTGGGCAGAGGAGTGGGGCGTCGACGTGCACTACGCCAGCAACGACGACGTCGGCGCCTACGTCGAAGCCAACGAGCTCGACCCCGGCGACGAGATCCCCGTCGACGCGCTCGACGATCACAACCGTCGGCACGTGCGCGAGATTCTGGAGTACGAGGACGAGACGTTCCCGTTCCTGCTCGACACCTACGTCGGCAACCACCTGCTGAAGACCGTCGCGCTGAACGACGCCCTGCGCGAGTACGAGGTCGACGGCGTGCTCTCTGGCGTCCGCTGGGACGAACAAGAAGCTCGGGCCGATGAGACCTTTTTTTCGCCGCGACACGACCCGGACACCTACCCGCCCCACGACCGGGTCCACCCGATTTTGCAGTTCGCAGAGCGGGACGTCTGGGACGCCTTCTGGGAGTACGTCGTGCCCGAGACCGTCCCGGGGTTCCCGGAGGGACACGTCCCCCAGTCGGCGACGGACCTCCCGGGAGACCTCGAGTGGGCCGACATTCCGGTCTCGCCCAAGTACGTCGCCGGCTATCGGTCGCTCGGCTCGGAGGTCTCGACGGACAAGACCACCGACGAGCCCGCCTGGCTCCAGGATCTCGAGGAGACCACCGAGCGGGCCGGCCGGGCACAGGACAAGGAAGACCTCATGGAGCGGCTCCGAGATCTGGGCTACATGTGAGCCGTCTGGGGAGGCCCCCGTGGCCTTCTCTGTCCTCTCTGTCTTCTCTGTCTTCTCTGTCGACCCCCTCGGGATCAAGTCCCGTGGCATCCGCTCTGTGCCGCTCGTGAACCGTCGGCGTGACTCTGAGTAGGTGTGGCTCCGATCGGGTCGGAGCTGATCGGCGACAGTGTGTGGAGAAGGGTGTCAGTTGGTGAGTCAGCTGTTCGGTCGTGGGGGGATCGTCTGTTACCGGATAGAGTCTGACATCACCTCACGCCGTGGTATGTGTTGTCATCACATGAACCTTGTGGTGGCTCCGGGGGGAGCCGCGCGTGCACGAGAGACGGGCGACCGGCTTCGTCCTCGACGGGGGCCGTCTCGCGTCAGCGGGCGGCGGCGATGCTCTCGAGCGCGTCGGGATTTTCGATGCTCGAGAGGTCGCCGGGCTGGTCGCCGGCGTAGACGGCGGCGATCAGCCGCCGAACGATCTTGCCGCTCTGGGTCGTGGGGAACTCGTCGACGAACAGCACCTCTCGCGGCCGGAACGGCTTGCCGAGCTCCGCGCCGACCCGCTCGCGGAGCTGCTCGCGCAGCTCGTCGCTCTCCTCGTGGCCCGGCTCGAGGGTGACGTAGGCGACGACCGCGGTGCCGGTGGTCTCGTCGTCGGCGCCAACCGCGGCGGCGGCCGAAACCGCCTCGTGGTCGATCAGGGCGCCCTCGACCGCCGCGGGGCCGACCTTCCGGCCGGCGACGTTGAGCACGTCGTCTGACCGGCCGTGCAGGAACCAGAAGCCGTCCTCGTCGCGCTGGGCCCAGTCGCCGTGGTCCCAGATATCCTCGAACTGGCTCCAGTACTCCTCGAGGTACCGCTCGTCGCCGCTCCACAGCGATTTGGTCATCGACGGGGCAGAGGAACGCGCGACCAGGTAGCCCTGCTTGCCGGTCTCGGCGATCGACTCGCCGCGGGCGTCGACGATGTCGACGTCCATGCCCAAGGCTGGACCACCCAGCGTACAGGGTTTCAGCGAGTGAATCGGCAGCGGCTGGAGGAAACAGCCGAAGATCTCGGTGCCCCCGGAGATGTTCATGATCGGTACCTCGCCGTTCCCGACGGTCTCGTGGAACCACTGCCAGGACTCGGGGTCCCAGGGCTCGCCGGTCGAACCCAGCAAGCGTAGCGAGGACAGGTCGTGTCCCTCGAGCCATCCCTCCCCACGCTCTCGCAGCGCCCGAACGGCGGTCGGAGAGACGCCGAAAACCGACAGCTCGTGGCGGTCGATCATCTCCCAGTACCGGTCGGGCGTGGGGTAATCGGGCGCACCCTCGTACATGAAGACGGTACCGCCGAAGGCGTGGGTGCCGATCAGCGTCCACGGGCCCATCATCCAGCCGATATCCGACACCCAGAAAAACCGGTCCGACGGCTGGTGGTCAAAGGAAAAGTACAGTTCCTTGGCGGGCTGGACCAGGCCGCCGGCGTGGGTGTGGACGATTCCCTTTGGCTCGCCGGTCGTCCCAGAGGAGTACAGCAACATCGACTCCTGATCGGCGGGTAGGGATTGGGTCTCGAAGCTCGCGGGCTGGTCGCCAACGGCCTCGTTCCAGGGCTCGTCGCGGCCGGTCCAGTTGACATCGGCGCCCAGCCGGTCGTAGACGATGGTGTGCTCGACGTGGCCGGCCCGCTCGATCGCGGCGTCTGCGTCCCCTTTCAGCTCGATCTCCCGGCCGCGGCGGTAGAACCCGTCGGCGGTAAACAGCACGGAAGGCTCGGCGTCCTCGATCCGCGTGGCGGTCGCGTCGACGCCGAACCCGGAGAAGATCGGCACCGCGATCGCGCCGACTTTGAACGTTCCATAGAGGATCGCGATGATCTCCGGCACCATCGGCATGTACAGGGCAACGGTGTCTCCGACGCCGACACCGCGCTCGGTGAGAGCGTTGGCGACGCGGTTTGCCTGCCGGTGCAGTTCCTGGTAGGTGATCTGTCGAACCTCGGTCGGCTCGGCGGTCGGATCGCGCTCGGTCGGGTCGTCGACGGCCGCGCCCTCGTGGGGTTCGCCCTCCCAGATGCAGGCCACCCGGTTGCGCGCCGCCGAATCGGGGCGAGCGTGTCGGTCGAGGGTGTTGTGTGCGATGTTGAGCTGGCCGCCGACGTACCAGTCGGTGAACTGCGGGCCCTCGGAGGCGTCTCGGACCCGATCGTAGGGCTCGTCGAACTCGAGCCCGAGGTGATCGACGACGGCGTCCCAGAACCAGTCAAGCCCCGAGGCCTCGACGCCCTCGATATCGGTCGTCGAGCGCCGGTGGAGCTCCTCGTAGTCCTCGATGTCGTACTCGTCCATGAACGCCGCGACGTTGCTCCCCTCGCGGAGCCGCTCGTCCGGCTCGTAGACGATCCGCTCTGTCTGATCCAGCCCGCTCATGTCTCGGCGAGGGGGCGGCTGGCTCATAGCTGTTTGGCTCTGCCTCCGGCCGATCCCGCCCGCCGGGGAGACAACTCTCCCGGTAAATGCTTATATCGGCGACGCATAATCGACCGTATGTACGTTCGGGACGCGAAAAACAGAGACGAGGTCTGGCTGCTCGATCACATCGAGGAGATGGGACTCGACGAGACGGCGTTTCGCTCCCGAGACTACGTGATCGCAGTCGAGGAGACGAACGACGAGCGGGCCGGGTTCGGTCGGGTCCGAGTCCACAAGACCGACGCCGGCGAGTTCTGCGAGCTGACGAGCATCGGCGTGCTCGAGTCCTGGCGCGGCCAGGGCGTCGGCGCACACGTCATCGAGCGGCTGCTCACGACCGCTGCCGACGAGGGGTTCGACGTGGTGTACGCACTCACCGACGCCCCCGAGTACCTCGCGCAGTTTGGCTTCGAGCGGATCGATCGGGGACAGCTCCCGGCCCAGCTCGAGGCGCGGCTGACCGACAAGCGCGAGACGACCGCGCCCGGGGCCGTCCCCTCGGCGATCGAACCCGGCCGGTTCCGGATGCCCCCACGGCTCCGGGAGGCGTTCAAAGACGCCCGGGCCGACGACGAGCCCGACGAGCCCGAAGAAGGCCCCGAGGATTTCGGCATCGACCCCGACGAAGCCACCTACAAGTACGACGTGTAAGCCGAGCGCCCGAGCCAGAGTGCACCGTCGACCCCGCCCGGGAGACTGGATCGGGCCGAGGCCGGCCGGAGTCCGGGAGCTACAAGTTGGATTCCAAGCTAACTACTCGCGGAAAGCATGCGATTTCGGCCGCCGGTACCGATCGCGATCGAGCGTCTTACCGGGGATAGCGCGGACGGGTGGGAGTACAGCCACCGCGAGTGCCGCGAGTGTGGGACGAACGTCGAAGCCGGCGTCACGGCCTGTCCGGAGTGTGGCGCCGACGTGACCGTCTACCGGTGGTAAGCCGCCGACCACTGGGCGACGCGACCTCCGCGACCGGCCCGGCCTCGCGGTCGGATCGAAACCGCCTCGTTTTTGCTCCGACCGATCGGACGGAGTCGCATGGACGACCGACTGATCGTCCTGAACAAGGACTCCGATACCGTCTCATTTCTCGATCCCGGCACCGGCGAGACGACGGCCGTCGTCGAGACCGGGTTCAACCCCCACGAGGTCGCACTCTCGCCCTCGGGAGACCTGGCCTTCGTCACCTGCTCGCTGGGCGGGCAGCTGAACGTCATCGACACCGAGACTCAGACCGTCACCGAGCGGATCGAGCACGAACAGTTCGAGTTCCCACACGGGCTCGCGGTTCGGGAGTCGGCCGGCGAGCTCTGGCTGGTCGCAACCCGGAGCAGCCACGCCTTTGTGTTCGACCTCGAGAGCTTAGAGCTGCTCGAGTCGTTCCCGACCTACCAGAACAAATCGCACATGCTCGCGTTCGGCCCCGACGAGGAGACCGTCTACGCCGCGAACATCGGCAGCGACTCGATCACGGTGATCGACGCCGACGAGCGCCGGATCGTCGCCGACCCCGAGGTCGGCGAGGAGCCCGAGGGGATCGCGGTCGATCCCGACACCGGCGAGATCCTGGTCGCCAGCCAGGAGGAGGGCCGGCTCTCCGTGCTCGATCCCGAGACCCTCGAAGGGACCGGGCGGGCGCTGCTGGGCGAGACCCCGATCAGAGTGGTGTTCGAGCCCGCGGGCCGGTACGCGCTCGTCGCCAACCGCGAGTCCGACAGCGTCTCGATTATCGACACCGAACACGTCCGGGACGGCGAGCGCCGACCCTGGGAGATCGCCCGGATTTCGGTGGGTATCTGGCCCGGCGGGACCGTCTTTGGACCCGACGGGCGGGCCTTCGTCGCGAACAACAAGACCAACGATGTCTCCGTGATCGACACGGACGAGTTCGTCGAACGCGAGCGCTTCGAGACACAGCTGCACCCTGACGGGATCGCGTACCTCGAACGGTAGTCGCTCCCGGGCGGCCAGCCGCCGCGTTCGCTCACCCGAGTTCCTTCCACTCGCGCCCACAGGAGGGACAGCTTCGGACCTTTCCGATCGCGTCCGGATCGTTCGCGGTGGCGAGCTCTGCCTCGCAGTCGGTACACAGCAGGCGCCCGTAGTTGTCTTTCTCAACTGCGCCCGACCGCAGACCCTTGCGGATCGAGTCCATACCTCGTGGTATCCGCGGCGGGAACTAAAACGCGGCGCCGACGGGACATCGGGCCGAATTTACGCTTCGGTCGCTCACGAGAGAACGGATGGAGTACGTCCAAGAGCGGGTGACGACGCTTCACGACTTTGGGGGGGCGGCGCCATCGGCGCCGGTCGGAGAGGCGACAGTGCTTGTCCCACTGACCGACCAGGACCACGCCACGCCTGCGGCCGACCGGACCTTCCGGGCGCTCGCCGAGCTGGAGCCCGAGCGGGTCGTCGTCGCGCTGCGGGCCGACCGACGACGCGTCGGCACGGTCGCGGAGTGGCTCGAGGGCTTCGACCTGCCGGTCGAGCTGCTGTGGTGTACCGCCCCGCGGGTCGAGCGGCGGCTCGCCGAGGCCGGCCTCGACGGCGCCGCCGGCAAGGGACGGGACGTCTGGCTCGGGCTGGGTCGGGCGGCCGTGTCGGAGTACGTCGTCGTCCACGTCGCCGACGCCACGACCTACGACGGGACCTGTCTCCCCCGGCTGCTCTTTCCCCTGACGCGGGGCTACCGGTTCGTGAAGGGGTATTACGCGCGGGTCGAGGACAACCGGCTGTACGGCCGACTCTGCCGGCTCTTCTACCGGCCTCTCGTCGAGACCCTCGCCGCGAGCCACGACGAGCCGGTGCTCGAGTACCTCGGGGCGTTCAGGTACGCCCTCGCCGGCGAGTTCGCCCTGACCGGCGAGCTGGCCCGAAGGCTGTGCGTTCCTCGCGGGTGGGGACTCGAGGTCGGCGTACTCGGCGACGCGTTCGGTGCCGGTGGGCTCGCCGGGTCGGCACAGGTCGACCTCGGTGTCCACGAACACGACCACCGCGCGGTCGGCGGCGCCGGCGGGCTCGAGGAGATGGCCGAGAGCGTCGGGGCGACGCTGTTTCGCGTCCTCGAAGACCACGGCGTCGAGCCCGAGTACGATGCGTTGCCGGATCGGTACCGCGGGACTGCCCGGCGACTCGTCGACCAGTACGCCGCCGACGCGGCGTTTAACGGGCTCGCCTACGACCCTGCCGACGAGCGCGAGCAGGTGCGGGCCTACGCCGGGGCGATCGGGCCGCCGTCCGGCGACGACCGGCTCCCGCCGTGGCAGGAGGCTCCCGTCGAACCCGCTGAGATCGCCGAGTTGTCCGCGGCCGCGATCGAGGACGCCCGCGAGTGACCGGGGTCAGTCCCCGAGAATCGACTCGAGGGCTGCGTGCTCTGCCAGTAGAGATTTCATGCGCTCGACGGTCGCCTCGTCCCGTGTCCTGCCAGCCGCGACGATCTCGCCGACGCGGTCGAGGGCGGTTCGGATGTCCGTTCGCAGGCGAAAGAGCGGCACCTCGCGGCGTCGGGCGCTGTCGAGGATCGCCCGAGTGGGGGCGTGTCCGCCCGTGACGACCAGACAGCCGACGCCGGAGGCCTCGATCGCCGCGGCCTGGATCTCCGACCGGTCGCCACCGGTGATCACCACCGCGTCCTCGGCCCGGCGGAACCAGGCGAGCGCACGCTCCGGGCCCATCGCGCCGACCAACGACTCCTGGATCCGGCGCTCGGTTCCAGCCTCGACCAGCGGCTCTGCACCGAGTTCCGCCGCGAGTGTCGCGACTGTGACCCCGGCCAGCTCCGGCACCGTCGGGAGGACGCCGGCGACCGGAACGCCCCGGGCCTCGCAGAACGACCGGACGGTCGTCTCGACGAACCCGGTCTCGGTCGGCGGGACGCGGTTGAACACCACGCCGGCCAGGCGGTCGCCGTAGGCGTCGGCGGCCGCAAGCACGGGGTCGACATCCGCCGGACCGTCGTAGTCGGCGAGCACGAGCACCCGAGCGTCGATGAGGGCGGCGAGCTGCGGGCCGACCAGCCCGAGCAGTCGACCGGCCGCCTGTCGGGCGGCACCCTCAACGAGCACTCGGTCGGCTCGGGCGGTGAGGGTCTCGACGCCGCGCTCGACGGTCGCTCGGAGTCGGTCGGGATCGGCCTCGCCGCGGAGCAGCTCCGCCTGCAGCGACCGCGAGTACGCGACCGTCGCCGGCCGGTCGCCGTCCCGCTCTAGCTCGTCCAAAGAATCGAGCCCGAGACACCGTCGGACGAAGGGAGGATCCTCGTCTCGAACCGCCCCGTCTGTCTCGCGAAGCCGCGTGCCGACCGGCTTCAGGTACTCGACCGAGTGTCCCCGGTCCTGGAGCGAGCGGCCGAGCGCGGCCGTGACGGTCGTCGTGCCGGTGCCTCGGGACGGTGCCGTGACGAGCAGCGGCTGCGTATCGGTGTCTGTCATGAGTGTTCGGAGTCGACGGTGAGTCGCAGGTCGATCGCCTGGACCCCGTCGGGACCGGCGACGAGGGGGTTGATATCCAGTTCGGCGATCGCCGGGAAGTCTTCGACGAGCCGCGAGAGCCGGCAGATCGCCTCGACCAGCGCCCCCTCGTCGGCCGGCGGACGGCCGCGGGCGCCGCGCAACAGCGGAGCGGTGCGGATCTCGGCGAGCATCTCACTGGCCCCCTGTCGGTCGATCGGTCCGACCCTGAGAGTGGTGTCTTCGAGTACCTCCACGAAGATCCCGCCGAGGCCGAACACGACCAGCTGACCGAACTGCGGGTCGCGGGTGGTTCCGACGATCGTCTCGGTGCGGTCAGTCAGGTCGAGTTGTTCCTGCACCTGCACGCCCAGCAGTGTCGCCGACGGCCGGTGGGTCCGGACCCGAGTCACGAGCGCCTCGTAGGCCTCGGCCGACCGGTTGGGACTGATGTCAGTACGGACGGCCCCGATGTCGGATTTGTGGACGATCTCCGGGCTAACGGCTTTCATCACGACGGGACCGCCGATGCGGTCGGCCGCTGCGGCGGCTTCGGCGGCGGTCGAAACGAGCTCCGCTTCCGGGATGGGGATGCCGTAGGCCTCGAGCAGCCCCATCGCCTCGACACCCAGCCGGTTGCCCGGCCGGTCGGTCGCCCGCTCGAGGATCGCTGCCGCCCGCTGTCGGTCGACATCGAACACCGGTGGGTCGGGGACGCGTCCGGTCGACCGGGTCCGGGCGAGGATATCGAGACTCCGGACGGCTCGGGCAGGATCGAAGAACCTCGGGACGCCGGCCGCCGTCAGTTCGCGGGCGTCGGCGTCGGTCATCAGGCAGGCGACGATCGGGTAGTCGACCCGCTCGCTGATCCCCGCGACGGCCGCCGCGAGGGCATCAAAGGACAGCACAGCCGTCGGCGCCGCAACGACCAGGCCGGCCTCGACGTTCGGGTCGCCAAGCCCGATCTCGAGCGCGCTCGCGATCCGCTCGGCGTCCGCATCGCCGATCACGTCGACGGGATTGTGTGCGGTCGCTCGGGCGGGCAACAGCTTCCGGTACCGCTCGACCGTCCCGTCGGTCAGCTCGGCGAGCTCGATCGCGGCGTCGTCGATCGCGTCGGCCGCAAGCACCCCCGGCCCGCCGGCGTTTGTGACCACCGCAACGCCCGTCCCGCCCAGCGCCGGGAGTCCCGAGAGGGCCGCGGCGGCGTCGAACAGCTCTTGGGCGGACTCGGCTCGGAGTAGCCCGGCCTGTCCGAACGCGGCCTCGTAGGCCCGATTGCTGCCCGCGAGCGAGCCGGTGTGTGAGGCCGCTGCGCGGCTCCCGGCGTCGCTGCGGCCGGCCTTGAGCACGGCCACCGGCGTCTCGGCCGCGACCCGACGGGCGGTCTCGATGAAGGCCCGACCGCGGTCGATCCCCTCGAGGTAGGCGATCACGGCGTCGGTCCCGGAATCGTCAGCCCAGCGCGCGAGCAGATCGGTCTCGTCGAGGGAAACGGCGTTGCCCAGCGAGACAACGTCTCGAAAGCCGAACCCCTGGGTCCGCGCCCGGGCAACGGCCGCGGTCACGAACGCACCGGACTGACTCACCAGCGACACCGACCCGGCGGGCACGGCTGCGGGCCCGAACGTGGCGTCGAGCCCGACGGGCGTGCTCGCGACGCCCAGGCTGTTCGGCCCGACGAGCGCCAGGTCGTGTTCGGCCGCGACGGCCGCGAGCTTCCGCTCCCGATCGAGCCCGGCTGCGCCGGTCTCGGCGAAGCCGGCCGTGATTACGACGACCGCCCCGACCCCGGTCTCGCCGGCCTCCCGGACGGCCTCGACGGCCGCCTCGACCGGGACCGCGATCACCGCGAGCTCGACCGGCGGCGCGGCCGCGAGCGAGGGGTAACAGGCGCGGCCGAGGACGGTCTCTCTGTTCGGGTTGACCGCGACGACATCGCCCCCGAAGCTCGCCAAGTTCTCGAGGATCGCCCGCCCGACCGATCCCTCGCGCTCGGTGGCGCCGACGACCGCCACGGAGGCGGGCCGAAACAGGGCCTCGATATCGACCATCGGGCCGGGCTGTGACCGCTGAGAACTTCAATTGTCGCGTCCGGACCCCGCGAGTCTCGCGAGCGCGGCCAGTCCGGGGCGACCGTCTCGGAGCCACGCCCAGCACGCGCCGAGGACCGCGAGCGCCTCGATCCGGCCCCAGGGGTCGGTCAGCGAGTCGACCACGAGCGCGAGTATCGGCGGCGCTCCCGTCTCGACCGCGACCGTGAGAACGGGTACGCGAAGAAGGCGCCACTCTGTGCGCCCCACAGCGCTGGGACGGCGTCGACGACCGCGTGCGAGAGTGCCCCGATCCAGCACGCGGTCACGAGCGTCCCGCGGCCGCGCCGCCGGTCACGGCCGGCCGCGAGCCCGACGGGGACGAGCACGAGAAGCGAGTGACCGAGCGATCGTCCGGCCGGGAGCGCGCCGAGCCCCAACGCCAGGGGCTTGTCGACGAGGTCCGGCAGCTGCGCGCCGAGAACGACCGCACCGGCCCGGGCCCAGGGCGACGCCCCCGAGCGCGGGCAAACACGGAGGCGAGCAGGTACCCGACGGCGGCGTGACCCGGCGGTAACACGCGTCGACCTGCGCGGGCCGGGTTGGTATGCGTGTCGGGATCAGTACGTCGCGGTCAGGTACCCGGTGACCGAGTCGACGAGCTCGGGCTGGTACGTCCAGAAGCCGGTGTACCGCTCGGGGGAGCGTTCCTCGGAGACGAGCGCGGCCTTGCGGGCGGACTGGCCGGCGCCGTCGTGGACGACAAACCAGCTCTCGGCCAGCTCGGGGAGATCGTCGGTGTGGAGCGTGTACAGCTCCTCGCAGGGGACCGAGCCGGATTCGCCGTAGAGGTGCACCTCGACGCCGGCCTCGGCGATGCTCTCGTAGAGCTGCCGGGTGCCGAGCTCGTCTGCCACCCGGTCGATGCGCTGGAATCCGGTGTGGAGCTCGCCCGCGCCCGTCTCGAGCGCCCGGGTCTCGATCAGCCGGCTGATCCTGACCATCTCGAGTTTCCCGCCGTTCTCGACGGCGTACTCGCTGCGGTGGACGTACTCGAGCAGCTCGGGAGTCACGCCGGCGAGCAGCTCCGCGTCGGCCTCGATCGCCGCGAGCCCGATCGTGTTGTGCAGCTCCGCCACCGGCGTCGCGGCGAGCACGTCCTCGTCGCGGTGCAACAGCACCGCGTTCGTTGGCTGGTCCGCCGACAGCGTCGCCGTCCGGGTCGAGACGTTGAGCCGCTGCATGTACTCCCGGATCTCCGCGAGGACATCGTCGTCGCCGTCGTAGTTCGCGATCGTGAGCGTATACCCGGCCGTCGCCATCGCGTCGATCAGCGCCGCGAGCGATGTTGGGTCCTCGAAGGCCGCCGGCACCGCCGCGCCGCCGGGCTCGGAGTCCGTCTCGGCCGCGGGACCCGACGACTGTTCGGCGGGGATCGGCTCGGCGTCGAACGGCTGCCACTCCCCGGACCCGGCGAGCCCGCGGACACGGATCTGCCGCTCGGGGCTCTCTCGGAGCTCGATCACGCCGTCGACCAGCCCTTCGAGTCGGCTGCCCGCCTGGTCGTCGACCCCCGAGGTGAGAAGCGAGAGACTCGTTCCGCCGGCGGTCGACAGGTGGTTGGTGAGCGAGTGTAACAGCCGGTAGACCCGCTCGAACGCGCTGTAGATCAAAAGCGACGAGACCGAGTCGACGAGCAGGCGGTACCGATCGGCGCCGGCCTCGTGGAACTCCTCGAGGAGATCGACCACGCTGATGCCGACCCCGGTCAGATCCGCCGGCGACCCGGCCGACTCGAGCCGACAGGGGACCGCGTCGGGATCGGGATCCCTGTCGGTTGCATCGACGATCCCGAGCGTCTCGAGCGACGCGAGCGGCTCCATCGCCTCGGCGACCGCGGTCGCGCCACGGTCGGTCGTCACGATAACAGTCGCCTCGCCGGCGGTCAGTCCCGCCGCCGCGTGCTGGTACCCCAGCTGTCTGAGCCCGGTCATCGGCGGACCCACGCCCAACAGGTGTGTCCCGGGTGCCAGCGGGTCGGTCGGGATCGAAGCGGGTAGCTGATACTCCACTACTGGATCCTTGCACCACCGCAAAAAGTTCCTGTCGGTTGAAAACAACCGTGCAGGCGAGGCGACGGCCTCAGCTCTCGATCGGGATCTCGCGGCCGGTCGCCGCCGCGTCCTCCTCGACCGGGAGTCGCACCTCGAGGATACCGTTGGTGTACTCGGCGCCGATCGCATCGTCGTCGACGTGTTTCGGGAACCGGAACCGACGGTGGTAGGTCCGTCGCTGGTTCCGATCGGGGTTCTCGCGGTCGGCGGCGACGTTCAACACGCCGTTATCCCAGGCGACGGTGATCTCCTCGGGATCGAACCCCGGGAGCTCGAGGCTCAGGACGAACTCGCCCTCCTCCTCGAACAGTTCGTAGTCCGTACTACCGGTTTCGAACAGCTGGCTGGGGAAATCCAGCCCCTGAATCCACGAACTGGGCGTCGTCTGTGGCAGTGCCATCGGTTGACACCTCGACATGTAGTCATATGTTTGCGATTCTAATTAAATCTTTTGGTAACCGAGGTCGACGAAACCGACAAGCGGCTAGGAAGCCGACTCGGCGGCGATGACCTATCGGACCGTCGCGGGACGCGGGACGGCCCGGCTCGAGGATCGGGGCTCGACGTTCATCGGCCACGTCGGCGGCGCCGAGAGCGTCGAGGCCGCAGAGGCGTTTGTCGACGCGATCCGAGCGGAGCACCCGGACGCGACCCACGCGGTACCGGCCTACCGGGTGCGGGCCGATCCGCTCAGGGAGTGGGAGAGCGACGACGGAGAACCAACGGGTAGCGCGGGATCGCCGGCGCTGACCGTGCTCGCCCGGGAGGAGCTCGAGAACGTCGTCGCGGTCGTGATCCGGTACTACGGCGGGACCGAACTCGGCGTCGGCGGGCTGGCGCGGGCCTACGCCGGGAGCGTCGGGGCGGCCGTCGACGACGCCGGGACGACCGAACGCCGGCCACGAGACCGGTTCCAGGTCACCGTCGGCTACGACGACTCGGGCTCGGTCCGAAGCGTCCTGGAGAGCGCGGACGTGGCGTTCGAGGCCGCCTACGAGGCCGACGTGACCTTCGAGATCCGGGTTCCGAGCGAGGAGGCCCCGTCCCTGCGCGATCGGATCCGGAGCGCGACCGGCGGCCGGGCCACGATCGAGTCGGCGTGATCGGCGATAACCGGCCCCTATGCGGCGAGGCGGCCGGTCGCGAGCGACCGGGAGAATCAGGCGGTCCGGAACGCCCGGTCGCCGGCGTCGCCGAGTCCGGGGACGATGTAGCCATCCTCGTCGAGGTGGTCGTCGACGCTGACGGTGATCAGCTCGGCCTCGGGAGCGGCAGCACTCACCCGGTCGAGGCCGGGCCGGGCACTGACCGCGGAGAGCACGACCAGCGTCTCGGGCGAGCCGTTGCGGGTCACCTCGTCTAGAACCGCCTCGATCGTGCTGCCGGTCGCGAGCATCGGATCGGCGACGATCACGAGATCGTCGGGGCGGATCTCGGGCAGCTTGACGTACTCGACGGTGATCGGGAACGCGCCGTCCTCGTTCATGCCAGCCGACTCGTCCCGCGAAGCCGAGACCACGCCCTGACGGGCCGCCGGGAAGGCCTTGAGCAGTCCCTCGACGAACGGCGTCGCCGCCCGGAGAACGTTGATGATCACCACGTCCTCGAGCCCGTCGACACGCTGGCCGGTCGTCTCGGTCAGCGGCGTCTGGACGGCGACCGACTCGGTGGGGAGCCGGCCGTCGATGATCTCGTACCCACAGATCCGCCCGAGCTTGACCAGGCCCTTGCGGAAGGCGATCTGACTCGTCTCGACGCTGCGTAGCTGCGTGAGCACGTGCTGGGCCAGCGAGTGGGTGACCACCGAGGCGTGCTCGCCGTGTTCGATCGTCATACCCGGTCGTTTCGCAGGCGCCGGCTTAAATTACCGTCTCTCGGGGCGACCGACAACGCTTATATTCATCCGCCGGGTTAGTACCGCCGACAGC
>CAYREK010000052.1:0-14940 GCA_964423305.1 uncultured Halobacteriales archaeon
ATACCAAGCTTCATCGCTGGCTCGGGTGTCCGCTCTCGCTCCACAAAATCCAAATTGATCCAGTCGTTATTACCGCTGAGGCGTGTGATTTCTGGCATAGATCACCACAAAATCAACGCGCCTCACTTTTCACGCTTAACTAAACACCGCCCTCTCAGGCCCGGCCGCCATCGGAGTTGAGCCGGTCGGCGACGCCGATCGCGAGCGCCTCGAAGGCGGCCCGCTCTGGGACCACGTCGACGCCGATTCCGGCCGCCGCGGCGGTCTCGCGGGTTGGCTCGCCGATCGCACCGACGACCGCCTCGTCGAGTCCCGCGATCGCCGTCTCGCGGATGTCTCGCTTCTCTGCGGCCGCGAGAAAGTGCTCGACGGTGAGCGAGGACGTAAAGACCGCGCCGTCGAGGCCGCCCCCGGCCGCGGCGACCGTCGACTCGCCCGATCCGGACGGCCGCACCAGCCGGTAGAGGACCGTCTCGTGGACGTACGCACCGGCCGCGACCAGCCCCTCTGGGAGGGTCTCGGAGCCGTGATCGCTCCGGGCGAGTTCGACCCGGGTGCCGGCGGCCTCGTCGCGGAGCGCCTCGACCAGCCCCGCCGAGGAGTACTCCGCGGGCACCAGATCGACCGGGTAGCCGACCTCGCGTAGCCGGTCGGCGGTCGTCGCACCGATCGCACACACCAGTCCGTCCCTGGGCGTCCAGCCCCCTTCGGCGGCGCGTTCGGCCCCGGTGGCGCTCGTAAACACCGTGATCGCTCCATCCTCTCGGGGAACGGCGCCGGTCGGCTCGACGGCCAACATCGGGTCCCCGAGCGGGTCGAGCCCGAGCTCGGACAGCGTCGCCTCCGCGGCGGCCAGGCGGCCGTCGTCGGGACGAAAGGCTGCGACCGTCGGCGCCGGGCTCATCGCTTGGGCTCGTCGGGCTCTTCGCGGCGAGCGGCCGCGACCAGCTCCGCCGCCCCGCGGTCGACGAGTTCGGCGGCGAAGCTCGCCGCGGCCCGGGCGTGGTCCTCCACGGGGAGCTCACGGGAGGCCCGGATCTGCTCGGTCCCGTCTCGGGAGAGCACCCGGACCGTCGTCGAGACGACTGCGCCGCGGAGCCGGGCGTGGATGCCGACTGGCGCGACACAGCCGCCGCCGATCTCCGAGAGGATCGTCCGCTCGACGGTCACGGCGACCCGCGTCGGCGGGTGATCGATCGCGTCGTGAATCAGCTCGGCGGTCTCGCCGTCGGGGGCGGTCACCGCGATCGCCCCCTGGGCGGGCGCCGGCACGAACGCCGTCGGGTCCAGCCGCTCGCAGGCAAGCTCCTCGAGCAGGTCGCTCCGAGCCAGGCCGGCCTCGGCGAGACAGACGGCGTCGTACTCGGTCCGGTCCGTGTCGTCCGCCGATCGGCCCCGCTCGAGCGCCCGGCGCTCGATCGGCGACAGACCCTCGACCCACGTCTCCGGCGACCGCTCGAACTCGTCGTCCCCGTCGTCTCCGCGGGGTTCGGTCTCGTCGTCTCCGTCGGTCTCTTCCTCGTCGGTGTCGCCCTCCTCGGCGCGGTCGGCGGCGAGCCGACGGTCGTACTCCCGGGCCAGTCCGGGTCCGAGCAGCTTCTCGACTCGCGTGTCGACGTTGCCCCGCAGTCCGAGGACCTCGATGTCCGGCCGCCGGGCGAGCAGCTGTGCCCGCCGGCGTAGGCTCGCGGTCCCGACGGTCGCACCGGCCGGCAGCTCCTCGAGACTCGTTCCCTCGGGGGTGACCAGCACGTCTGCGGCCGGGGCCCGCTCTAAGATCCCGGCGACAACCAGTCCCTCGGCCTGGTCGGTGGGCATGTCTTTCATCGAATGGACGGCCGCGTCGGCGTCGCCGGCGAGGACCCGACGGTCGAGGTCCCGCACGAAGGCGCCGGTCGTACCCAGCTCGCTGATCAGCTCGTCGCTCAGATCGCCCGTGGTCTCGACCTCGATCAGCTCCACCGAGCGCCGCCGTCCCGCGAGGCGGTCTCTGACCAGCTCGGCCTGGCGCCGTGCAAGCGCCGACCCTCGGGTCGCGAGCCGGAACTCGCGGTCGTGCCCACTCATTAGCAGTTCCAGCCGGCGGGCGGTGAAAAACACACAGGTCTCGGGCCCGTCGATCCCCGCGAGGTCACCACGGCTCGTCTTTCAGCCCCACCAGGTAGGCGAGTCCGTTCGTTCCGACGTGTAACACCGGCGTCACGGCGAAGACGGTCGCGAGCACCGGGACGGTAAATACGTCCCCGAACCAGCCCGGCGCGGCGACGGCGGCCAAGACGACCGCGCCGACGACGAAATCGAGCTGGTCGAGTCCCGGGAACGGCGCGCCCCGCTCCCGGCCGGTCCGGCGCTTGAGAAAGGAGGCCCCGATGTCCCCGAGCATTGCTCCCAAGGGCAGGGCGAGGACAGCCGCCGCCGCGAACTCCGGCAGCTCGACTGCGAGGGCCTCCCCGATCGGGCCGGCGGCGCGGTTCAAGACAAGCGCGAGGACCGCTCCGGCGGCCACGCCGGCGGCCGTCCCGCGCCAGGTCTTGCCATCGCCCAGCAGCCGCCGCCCGCCCAGCTCCCGCCCGCCGTCGATCGGCCGACCCCCGCCGGCCAGCACCGCGGCGTTGTTGGGGACGTAGGCCGGCACCATCGCCCACAGGGCCGTCACGACGACGGCATAGAGGTCCATATCCGTCGATCGCCGGCCGGCGGGCTTATGTCTGACCATCGCCGCGCCCGTGGTCGGTCACCGGGGCCGTCACGCTCATATCCTCCGCGCTGGAACCGACGGTATGCTCCCCCCGGTAGTCGACCAGTTCGTAGGCGGAGAAACTGAGGCCGGCGTGCTCGACCGCGCCCGCCGGCTCAACGAGGACGGGATCGGCGCGATCGTCAACCGGCTGGGCGAACACTACGACGACCGGATGCGACCCGCTGCCGACGCCCGCCGCTACCAGCGACTCGCCGCGGCGATCGACGACGCCGGCCTCCGGGCGCGGCTCTCGGTCAAGCCCACCCAGCTCGGACTGGAAGACGGCGAGGCCTACTTCCAGGAGAACCTCGAGGCGGTGCTTGAGTACGCCGCCGCCCGGGATGTGTTCGTCTGGATCGATATGGAAGACCACACTACCGTCGAGACGACGCTCACGGCCTACGAGGACCTGACCCCGTCTTACGAAACCCTCGGGATCTGCCTGCAGGCGAATCTCGAACGAACCCGAGAGGACCTCAAGCGAGTCGCGACGGCTGGGGGTCGAGTCAGGCTCGTAAAGGGCGGGTACACGCCGCCGGCGTCGGTAACCGTCTCCGACGTGGACGCGGCCATGCGCGAGCACGTGCGGACGGCCTTCGAGACCGCCGAACTCGTCGCCGTCGCCAGCCACGATCCGGCGATGGTCACGCTCGCGGCTGATCTCGGACAAACCCACGACACCGACTACGAGATCCAGATGCTCGCCGGCGTCCGGTCGAGCACACAGCGGGAACTCGCCGCACATCATGATGTCTGGCAGTACATCCCCTACGGCACCGAGTGGGCCTCCTACTTCTACCGGCGGCTGACCGAGCGCAAGCGAAACGCCGCCGTCGCCGCGCGGGCGGTCAGTCCGGTCTGACCGAGACGAACCACTCAAGACATTCCCTCGCCAACAGGATCTCGATGGCCACCTGGAAGCGGGACTTTGCGAGCGGACTGGTTGTGCTCGTCCCCATCCTTGTCACGATCGTCGTGTTGGCCTGGATCTACGGCTACCTGGCGCGGATCCCGGTGCCGGCCGGGTCGCCCATCCTCGAATTTGAACCGGTTCGGGTCGGCCTCTCGCTTGTCGTGTTCGTGTTGCTCGTGTTCTCGGTCGGCTACCTGATGCGGACGGCCGCCGGCGTGCTCATCGAGGGGGCGCTCGACCAGCTGATCAACAAGCTTCCCGGCCTCCGTGTCGTGTACAACGCCTCGAAGATGGCCGTCGAGACCGCCCTCTCTGGGACGAGCGACCTACAGGCGCCGGTCCGCGTCGAGGTCTGGGACGGCCTTCAGATGACGGCGTTCAAGACTGGCAAGACGACCGATGACGGCCGTGAGATCCTGTTCATGCCGACCGCCCCGAACATCACCACCGGCTTTGTGATCGAAGCAAAACCCGACCGGTACACCGAGAGCGACGAGACCGCCGAGGAGGCGCTCACCCGGCTGCTGAGTGCCGGCTTCGGCGACACCAAACAGGAGTCGGTCGCGAACATGTTCGACGACCGCGGGGGAAAAAAGGAGACCCCGTCCCCCGGCGACCGTCCGTCGGGGTCTGGTTCCGGCTCCGGCTCTACTCCAAACCCGGCCGGCGACGGCTCCGCGCGCACACAGCAGTCCTCCGAGTGATCGAACCGGCTCCATCTCAGATGCGATACGCGTAACGGATCCGGCATACTTATGCCGAGACTCGCCCAACGTCAGGTATGTCGATGACACGGGGTTCGCTCGACGCGTCGGGGCTGGCGACGCTGAAGGAACTCGCGCTCGTCGGCGCGATCGACGGGCGGACGAAACTCTCCTGTGCCGACCTGGCCGAGCGCTTAGACGCCTCGACGCAGACGGCCTCGCGGCGGCTGCGGCGGCTCGCCGAGGACTCGTATATCGACCGCGAGGTCGTCGGCGACGGACAGTGGGTACAGATCACCGGGGCGGGCGAGGACAGCCTCCGGGCGGAGTACGCCGCCTACCGCCGGCTCTTCGAGGGCGAACAGGCGGTTGCGCTGACCGGCGCGGTCACGGCCGGCATGGGCGAGGGCAGACACTACATCTCGCTGTCAGGGTACATGGAGCAGTTCCGCGAGCGGCTGGGGTACGAGCCCTACCCCGGGACGCTCAACGTCGCGCTCGGAGAGGACAGCATCGCCCGACGGCCGCGCCTGGGCGGCCTCGAGCCGGTCACGATCGACGGCTGGGAGGACGACGGACGCACCTACGGGCCGGCGTACTGTTACCCGGCGACGATCGCGCTGGCCGACAACACGGAGGGAAAAGAGCGGTTCGACCCCTACGAGCCGGCACACGTGATCGCCCCCGAGCGGACCCACCACGGCGAGGACAACCTCGAGGTGATCGCGCCAGACCGGCTCAGGGAGACCCTCGGGCTCGCCGACGGCGACGAGCTGACCGTCACCGTGGAGGGACGATGACCCCCGAGAGTCTCGCGTCCGTCGAGGCCGCGATCGCGGCGCTGGGCCGCGGCGAGCCGATCTGTGTCTACGACGCCGACGACCGGGAGGGAGAGACGGACCTGATCTACCCGGCTGGCGCGGTGACTCCTGAGGCGGTGGCCCGGCTGCGTACCGACGCCGGCGGGCTACTCTGCGTGGCTCTCGGCCCCGAACTCGCGGAGGCCTTCGAGTTGCCCTTTCTTCAGGAGGCCATCGATCATCCGGCGACCGCGGACCAGCAGCTCGCCTACGACGAGCGCTCGGCGTTCTCGGTGTCGGTCAACCACCGCGAGACCCGCACCGGCATCACCGACGAGGACCGCGCGCTGACGATCCGGGCGCTGGGGGCGGCGGCGGCCGACCCCACCGAGACGGACTTCGCCGAGACGTTTCGCTCGCCCGGCCACGTCCCGCTGCTCCGGGCGGCCCCGACACTCGCCGACCGCCAGGGTCACACCGAGCTGGGGGTGGCGCTGGCCGCGGCCGCCGGCGAACCCCCGGCCGTAGCGGTCTGTGAGATGCTCGCCGACGCCGATGGAGCGCTCTCCCCGGCCGCGGCGCGGGACTACGCCGACCGGGCCGGGATCCCCTACGTTGACGGCGCGGACGTCATCGAGGCGCTTGGCTGAGTCAGGCTAGCTCGATCCGGCGGACGAACGCGAGCCGGCGGATCTCGTTGAGCAGCTCTCCGGGGAACTCGCCGTCGGCGATGAGATACAGCCGCGGCTCGTCGGTGAACTCCGGATCCTCGCTTATTACCTGGCGGATCGACACTCCCCGGTCGGCGACCAGGTCGGTCACCCGCGCGACGATGCCTGACTCCTCGGCCTCCCGGACGGCGACGGTCAGCACGGTCAGATCGAGCACCGGCGCCAGGTCCATGAGGCTCGGGATCGCCGAGATGTTCTGGAAGATCGGTCTGAGCTGGTCGTCTGCGAGTACCGCGTCGGTCGTGGCGTCGACCACCCGCCGGTCGACCTCTGCCTCACGGGCGATGCCGGTGTCCGGGATCTCGATCCCGCCGGAGACGACCCGGCCCTCGTCGTTGACAGAAAAGCCCCGCTCTAAGAGCAGCCGGATGACCCGCTGTTGGCCCGGCGAGTCCGAGAACTTCTCCATGATCTCGTCGAACATCATGCCCACCGTGGCAGCCCCCGGGCTAAGTTGGTTGTCATAGCAGCCGGTATGTGCCGCCGGATTCGGTCGCCTCGCCGGCTCGTACGAGCTTCGCGAGCGCGCGTTTCGTGTAGTCGGCCGGCACGTCCTGTCGCGTCGTGTACTCGAGGATGTCGGTCTCGGTTGGGGTATCGAGGGTCTGGACGGCCTCGCGGACGATCTCCTCGCGGCTCTTCGAGGTCGCGTCCTCCTCGGCCGCCTCGGCAATCTGCTCCGGGTCGAGCCCGGACCCCTCGAGGTAGGTCTCGTCGTCGATGCCGGCCTCCTCGACCCGACCTTCGAGTTCGGCGAAAGAATCGAGCTCCGCGAAGGCCTCGCCCTCTCCCTGCCGGGCGGCGAGCATCGACGAGCGAACCTCGCGGGCGTGGTCCTCGTCCTCGGTCGTGACGAACTCCCGGCGTTTCTCGTGGCCCCGGGTCCGCCCGCAGCGGGGACACTGACTCGTCTCCGGATCACCCTCGACGATCCACAGCGCCGCACACTCGTCACACCCCACGACGGCGTACATACAGTTCGATCCGCGTCGGCGAGTAAAGAATCTCCCGGCAGTCGTCTCTTTGCTGGCGGCCCATAGCTTTAGGAGCGTCCGGCCGTTCGGTATGGTATGAACTCACAGGCACCCGCGGACAGCGAGACCGCCGAGGTCCTCGACGGCGTCTACCTCACGCAGCTGGCGGCCGGCGAGCGGACGAGCATCCAGCGGTTTCACATCGAGCCCGGCGCGACGGTCGGCGAACACAGCCACGACAACGAGCAGGCCGGCTACGTCGTCGACGGCACGCTGACGCTGATCGTCGACGGCGAGAAACGTGTGCTCAGACAGGGCGAGTCCTACGTTCTCGCTCCCGACGAACCGCACGCCGCCGCGAACAACGGCGAGGTGCCCGTCGACGGCGTCGAAGTCTTTAGCCCGCCTCGGGCGAGCCCCCCGTGGGCCGAGGACTGACTGGCTCCGACCTCTGTAGCGGTGTGCCGCGACAGCACGGTGCCGTCCGGCCGGCCCCGGTGACTGCCCGAGAGTCGTCTCGCGGCTTCCCCGTCTCCGTCCAGGCCGCGAGACGAGACACGCAGGTTAATTGTCCCCGCACACCAGTTGCGACTACTCCGCAATGACACTGGTACAAGAGGCGCTCGGAACGCAGCCGCTCGCGCTCTGGATCGTCCTCGGCGTGATCGGGTTTGCCCTGACATGGCGTGGTGCGAACGTCGTTGAGGCGAGCACATCGAAGATCAGCGACCACTACGGCGTCTCCCAGGCGATCCAGGGTGGCCTCATCGCCGCTGTGGCGACCTCGTTTCCCGAACTGGCGATCACGGTCATCTCGGTCGTGGTGCTCGGCGAGTTCGGGATCGGCGCTGGGGCGCTGATCGGGACGGCCATCTTCAATGTCCTCGTCATCCCGGGAGTGGTCACGATTATGACCGGTGACGCCAAGATGACCAGGGGTCTCGTCTACCGGGACGCGATCTTCTATCTGGTCGCCGTGCTCGGGTTTTTCGCGGTGGTCCTTCTGGGGGTGCTCGGGACAGAGGGCCGTGAGGTGACCGAAATCACCCCCGCGATGGGCATCGGTCTTCTCGTGGTGTACGTGGTGTATGTCGTCTTGCTGGTAAACGGACGGACGGCGGCCACGCAGACGGAGAAACGCCCGACCGACCTCCGGACGCAGGCCGGTCTGTTCGCCGGCGGCCTGGTCGTCGTTCTCGTCGGTGTCGAACTGATGATCGGGATGACCCTGGAGATCTCGGCCGCGCTCGATGCACCGCCGTTTTTGATGTCTGTCACCCTACTCTCGATTCTGAGCTCGTTTCCCGACCTGATCGTCGGCATCGAGATGGGGGAGGACGACGAGCGGCGCGCGGCGATCGCGAACGTCTTCGGAACGAACACGTTCAACCTCGTCGCCGTCCTGCCGATCGGGGTGATCCTCGCCGGCGGCGTCGCGCTCGGGTTCCTGACCGCGGTGCCGCTTCTCGTTTTCCTGTTTTACACGACGCTCGTGGTCGTCGTGCTCGGGGTCACGGACTTCGAGCTCACACAGCTCGAGGGCGCTGCACTCCTTGGGCTGTACTGTCTTTTCTTGGGATGGATGGTGACCGAAGCAGTCGGAATCACCGAACTCCTCACCGAGGAGACGCTACGGAGCATCATCTGACCGCCGCACGGTCAGAACCGGGACCGGCGCCGATCGGACCGTCTTCTCGGCAACGCTGCCCAGCAGGATCCGATCCGTGCCGCGTCGCCCCGTCGCGCCCATCCCGACGGCGTCGATCTCGCTCGCTTCGAGATAGGCGAGTATCTCCTCGACGGGTTCCCCGTGTTCGATGCGCGTGACGGTCTGGGTCACGCCTCGATCGCTCGCCTCGGAGACGACAGCCTCGACGGCCTCTCTGGCCGTCGTTTCCATCTTTTCTTCGTAGACCGCCCCGTCGACGCCCGGTCGGAGCCCGGGGTCTTCGACCACGGAGAGCACATGGACAGTCGCTCCGACCGATGCCGCGAGATCGAGCAGGTGCGCTGTCGCGTGTGCCGCGGCGGGACTGCCGTCTGTCGGGATCAGGATCGTCTCGTACGGAAAGACGAGCCGGTCCTCAGGGACCATCCGAACTGAGAGGACAGGAACCGACGACAGCCGGAGGACTTTCTCCGAAACGCTTCCGATGAGATACCGCGAGACCCCCTGTCGACCGTGGGTCGGCATCACGACGAGATCGTACCCGTACCGCTCGGCGTACTCGGCGACCGTCGGGGCCGGGTTCCCCTGTACGACGTCGGTCTCGTGTGGGACTCCGAGCGTCTCGAGGGTCTTTGCCGCCTCGGCGACGACGCTTTCGCCCTCGTCGACGAGGGCGTCGACGACGTCGCTCCCGACGACCGTGACGCTGTCTCGGGTCGTGTCGGCGACGTACAACACCCGGACGGTGGCGTCGGTCCAGTGGGCGATCTCGGCGGTGTGGTGGAGTGCCTCGGCTGCGCCCGAGCTCCCGTCGAACGGGAACAGAATACTATCGTACATTCCGACACGTCCGCGTACAGCCCCCGGTCACCTAACGCTGTCCGTGGGCTCGGACCCCGCCGGTCGAGGCCACGCCGTCAGTCCGGCGTCCGTTCGCCTTTCATCCGCTCTCGGTCCGCGTTCCCGTCGCGATCGACGCTCACCCGCACCTTCCGGATCCTGGTGTTTTCGACCTGTTCGGCCCGCAGCTGCACGTCACCGTAGGTGAACTCTTCGCCCTGCTCGACGAGCCGCCCCGCGCGGCTGAACATGAACCCCGCGATGGTCTCGAACTCCTCTTGCTCGGGGAGCACGATGTCGAGTGACTCGTTTACCTTCTCGATGTCGACCGAGCCGCTTACGATCGCCGTCCCGTCCTCGACGAACTCGATCGGACGCTCCTCGTCCTCGGATAGGATCTCGCCGACGATCCGCTCGGTTACGTCCTCGATCGTGATGAGCCCCTCCGTGGAGCCGAACTCGTCGATGACGATCACCATGTTGAGCCGCTGATCGCGCATCTCGGCGAGCAGCTCGTCGGTGTCTTTCGACTCGGGGACGTGCAGGGTCGGCTCGACGACCGCTCCCACCTCGATCTCGGCGAAGCGATCGGCGTCTGACTCCCCGAGTTCGCGGATGTCGAACACGCCGACGACGTTGTCCAAGGAGCCGTCGTAGGCCGGGAGACGGGCGTGTCCCGACTCAACACAGGTCTCGATGGCCGCCTCGACGGTCTCGTCGGTCGAGACGGCCGTCACGTCCAGCCGCGGGGTCATTATTTCCTTTGCGGTCACGTCGGCGAACCCGAGCGCCCGCTGGAGGATCTGGCGTTCCTCCTCGTCAAGGACGCCCTCCTGCTCCGAGGTCCTGATCATGTTCCGGATCTCGTCGCGGCTGACGTGCGTGTCTTCCATCGACAGGTCTCCCCCGACGATCCTGCTCACGGCGCCGGTCAGGTAGTAGAACACGGTGATCAGCGGCCATAGCACCTTCCCGACGACCGTCAGCGGCGGAGCGACGGTCCGGGCCCACGACCCGGTGTTGTTGACGGCGTAGGATTTCGGGGCGCTCTCGCCGAACAGCAACACCATCGAGGTGATGCCAAACGACGAGACGAGCACGGCCGTGCTCGGGGCAAAATAGAAGCCGACGATCGTTGTCGAGATCGAGGACATCGTGATGTTGACGAGGTTGTTGCCCACCAGGATCGTCACGAGCAGGCGGTGGGGATCCTCCTTGAGTGATTTGACCGCCCGGGCCCCGCGTTTTCCTTCCTCGACCATCGCGTCGATCTGGTGGGCCGGAAGCGAGAACAGCGCGATCTCGGAGGAGGAAAAAAACCCCGAGCCCGTGAGAAGCACCAGAATCATACAGACGCCGACCACTGTGATTGCGGTCTGTCCTAGCTCGATGCCAACAAGCGGGACCGTAGCAAGGACGAACGCGGCCTCGGATGCGGCTGTGAGCGCAACTGACATCGCCCCTTGGTTGGGGAACCCCCGACGTAACTCTTCTGTGGCCGCCGGCGAATCCTACGTGCTGGACAACGAGCACCTGATCGCTTGGGACGACCGGGTCGAGTACTCGACCCGGCGGATCGGCGGACTCAAATCGACGCTGCTGAGCGGCGAGGGGCTCGTCTTCGAGTTTACCGGCCCCGGGACGGCGTGGGACCAGACCCGCGACGTGGACTCGCTGGTCAAGATGCTCGCGCCGCGGATGCCCGGACAGGCGTAACGGGTACCCGCCGACGCGGCTCCCGTCGCCGACTGCCGGTCGTGACCCGACGCGGTGCCCGATGAACGCGGACGGGCGGTTCGGAGCCGGCCGGGTATCCACCGGCTCAGAGCCGACCGTCTCTCCTGACTCTCCGATCGGAGACGAGCACAGACCAAGCCCTGCTCGACCTTCGGTGTGACTCGCATCCGAACCCCTAGCGTCTCTCGCAGGAGTTGACAAAACTTATGCGTGCGTGTTTAGTAGTTTTAATTGGTATGTCTGGAGACGACGATACCGCGGACGCGGACGTTCTCGAACGTGTACGAGAGACCGTCGAAGGCGTAGTTGACGAAACCGAAGAGGTGAGCGAGACGGCCCGAGCGGAGGTTTCCGACGTACTCGACGAACTCGAAGAGCACGTCGAAGAGCTCCGCAATCGAGAGTAATCGGTCTCGCTCGTCCGGAGCCACAGCTGCGTCTGCTCTAATTTTTGTCTCTTCGGCCATCGACCGCTTGACGACGAAAACAAACGAGCCGGTCAGGGAATGAACCAGATTCCCTGCCGGTCGAAGACCCCGCCGATGACGACGTGTGGGAGCGCGATGACGCTCACGAAGATGGTGTAAAAGACCACGCCAGCAGCGAGGTGTGCGGTCAGGGCGTCGTCGTAGACCGGCTCGGTGATCGAGAGCGCCGACTCGGGAGAGACCACCCACAGCGCGCCGATCAGGAGTCCGGTGAACACACCGCCGACGATGAACGTTCCCCAGTTGAGCACGAGTCCGAGCTCCGGGTTACGCTCGTTGTCTGCCATCCACGCGCCGTCCTCGACCGGCCGGTCTCGATCGACGGCCGCAGACCGGGCGACCTGCCGGGCGGTGTACCACAGCGGGAAGTACAGCCCGACCGCGAGCACGACCGGCACGACCGCGAAAAACGCGATCAGCAGACCGATCTCGATCGCGTCGGCGAGCCAGGTGCCGGTCCCCGGGTCGCGGGCGTACCCCAGGCCGAGGTAGCCGAGCGTCCCCAGCGCGATCGCCGCGGGGATCGCGTAGTAGCTGATCGGGTGGAAGGCATACGTCGCCGCCTCGAGAGCGCCCCGGTCGAACACGTCGACCATGAATCCGGTGTACTGCTCGAAGGTGTCCGGGAAGGCGACGTAGGGCACGAACATGACCGCGGCGCCGCGGATCGCTGCGCCGGCCCACCGCTGGAGCCGGCTCGTGACGTGATCGGTCCCGACGACCGCCTCGAGCACGGCCACCCCGCCCAGTCCGCCCTTCGCCACGGCGACGAGGATCATCAGAAAGACCCCGAGCACGGCGTTGACAAAGAGCAGACCGACGAACGCCGTGACCATCGCGAGGAAGCCGGCGGCGTACAGGACCTGGTACCGCGCCGACCGGGTCCGCAGGTTCTGGAGGTTCTCGAACCCGCCGTGGGGAAGGTTGACCGCGACCATCCCGACGAGGTATCCGAGCAGCTGGACCGACATCGGGATCTCGATCCCGGCCAGCCGGATCGCCCCGACAAGCAGCGTTACGGCAGCGATCGCGATCCAGGACGGCAACAGCAGCCGCCAGGACCCCGGCACCGATGCGAGCGCCCGCCGGCGAGAGTACTGGGACATTCAGTATCACCCACTACTCGAAACTAAGCACGGGCAAATTATTTATCGGTGGCGGTCTCGCCGTCACGATTCCGTGATAACCGTCGCGACAGGGAAAGATCGTTAACGGTCCTTCGCTTACCTGCTGGAGTGACCGTCATCGGGATCGACGACACGGACTCCCGGACCGCGGGGATGTGCACGACCTACGCCGGGGCCCGGCTCGTCGAGCGAGTCGAGGACGCCGGCGGACGGGTCGAGCGGGCGCTGTTGGTCCGGCTTAATCCGGCCGTCGAGCACAAGACCAGGGGCAACGGCGCCGTGGCGATCCACTGCGCCCTTCCGCCGGACCGGGCGTTCGAGCTCGCAGCGGAGAGTCTCGAGTTGGCCGTCGAGGGCGAGCGAACGAGCCCCGGCGCGGTCGTCTGGGCGGGGTCGCCGACCGACCTTCCTGCCGCGGCGACGAACTTCTCGCGGGCCGCGATCCACGAGGAGCTCGCAATCGCCGACGCCGTGCGAATCCTCGATCGCCCGGGCTTTCGCGCGGCCGGCCGTCAAAAAGGCCGCGGGCGGATCGGGGCGCTCGCGGCGGTCGGGGCCTGGGCGGCCTTCGAAACGGAGTGGGACTGGAGCTACGAGTGTCTCTCCTACCGACCGCCCGAGCGGTGGGGCACCGACCGGATCGTCGACGAGGCCTCGGTGTTTTCCGCGGCCGCCGAGGCTTACCCGACCGTCTGGGACACCGTCGATCGGGCGGCCGACGAGGTGGTCTGTGTTCCCCACGCCCCTGGGCCGGTGCTGTACGGCATCCGCGGCGACGAGCCCGACGCGGTGTGTGCGGTCGCGGACGCAATCGACGGCGAGCCCGTCGCCCGCCGGCAGCTGTATGTCACGAATCAGGGAACCGACGCCCACCTTCAGTCGGCGACCCTCTCGGAGGTCGCCGACGGCGGCGCCTACCGGCTGACTGCGACCGTTACCGCCCAGCCGGAGACACGCGAAGGCGGGCACGTCTTTTTTGCCGTCGGCGAAGAGTCGACGGCCGACGAGGCCGATCTCCAGTGTGTGGTCTTCGAGCCGACCAAGCGCTTTCGCGACCGGGTCCGGGCGCTCAGGGTCGGCGACCGCGTGACCGTCTGTGGGGAGGTCGGCGACGGCACGCTCAAACTCGAGAAGTTCGCGCTCCGGGAGCCGGTCCGGACGGAACTGGTCACGCCGGACTGCCCCGAGTGTGGCCGGTCGATGAGTTCGGCCGGGCGAGCGGCCGGCTACCGGTGTCGAGATTGCGGGACGACCGCACCCGGACGGGTCGAGCGGTCGCTCGACCGCGCGATCGAGCCCGGCTGGTACGAGGTGCCTCCTCGGGCCCGGCGACACGTCGCGAGGCCGCTGGTCCGGGGCGGGTTCGACGCGCCGACCCACCCCGAGCGGTAGCCCGACCGCGGTCAGTTCGTGTTGGCGTCGAGTTCCTCGCCGGTCGCTTCGTCGTCGACGGTCTCCGTTTCCTTGGGGACCTCGACGCCCTCGACTGCCTCGACGGCGTCGGTCTGTTTCCGGGTGTCGACGTGCCACCGGTCGAAGTCCTCGAAGGAGGCGAGCTTCTCGGAGACGGCGGTTTTTAGCTCGTCGTCGTTGACGTTGATCTCGAAGACGTACTCGCCGCCCTGTCGGCCGTTCCGGGAGAGGTTCGCGCTCACGAGGCCGTTATCAAAGTAATACGGGGACATCCGGGTCATCACGTTCCGATAGACCGCGCCCTCGACTTTGCGGACGGCCTTGCGCCCGGCCGAATCAGCCGCCCGGGCGACGTAATCGATGGACTCGCCCAGCTGGCCGGCTGCCTCGTCGGGGTCGTCGAGGTGTTTCGAGGACTCGGCGAGTTTCTCGCCTGCGGTCCGGAGGTCCTCGTCCGGGCCCTTGTCCTCTTGCTCGCCAGCGCCCTCGCCGACGCTGGCCTGCTGTGCGGTCTTTTCGTTTACGTCGTCGTCGAGCCGCTCGTGGCTCTTGGGGCGCCACTCGTCGAACTCGCCCAGCAGCTCCTCGTCGACCGTCGGTGCGTCCTCGTCCATCGCGATCTCGTGGAGCGCCCGGACCACCCGTTCGCCGTGCTCGACGACCGTCACCCAGTCGCCTCGGCGCTGGAATCCTGACACGCTCTTTTCGATCTCTGACATTATTTCGGTCTCCGGTGTTGGGCCCTGCGGGCTGTCGGCGGTACTAACCCGGCGGATGAATATAAGCGTTGTCGGTCGCCCCGAG
>CAYREK010000053.1:0-3234 GCA_964423305.1 uncultured Halobacteriales archaeon
CCCGGACGGTGGACTTCCGGGTGACGGTCGTCTCGTTCCGTGGCGGGCTGGCCACACCGGAGCGGTTCCCCGGGGCCGATCGCGTCTGCTCGGCGTCGCCGCCGGAGATCCGGGAGGAACTCGTACTCGACGACGAGACCTACGCAGTCGTGATGACGCACAACTTCGTCGACGACCGGCTCGTCCTCGACGAACACCGCCGGGGTCGCCTCGACGCCCCACTCGGAACCTAACTCCTTGTCTGCCTCGACGGCCTCGCGGTAGGTCTCGTCCTCGGCGGCGCTCCGGGCGGCCGCTCCGACGCCGCCGGCCGACTCGCCGGCGGTCTCGATCAAATCGAGCGAGTACGACCCCGAGCGGCCGTACATCTCGGCGACGAACTCGAAAAACGCCTCGTCGCCGGCCTCCTCGAACACCGCCCGGGCCGCGCCGGCGACAGGGTAGGACCACTCGTCGACCGGGATCGGGAAGTCCGCGTGGTAGTACTCGACGGCGCCCTGCTGGATGTACCGAGTGGAAACGGCCGGGAAGACGCTCGTCTGAAAGGCTCGACAGCCCGGACACGAAAAGTCCTCGAAGACGACGACCCGAACCGACGCCTCCGAGGGCCCGAGGGTCGGCCGCGCGGCGGGATCGAGATCGTCCGGGTTGGCGCCGGATCCCGACCCGAGCCCGAGACAGCCGGCGATCGAGGCCGCCGCCCCGGCGCCGGTCGCGAGCGCCGCGCGTCGGCTGAGTCGATTCATATCGGCGATATCGCCGGATCCTCAAAGAACCCATCGGATCCGCGCGGCCGACAGACTGTTGCCGGCGGGTGGACGAACGACGGTATGCAGACGCTCACGATTGACGGCCGGACGGGCGCGAGCGGCGACATGCTGCTCGGCGCCCTCCTCGCGGCGGGCGCGGACAGGGCGGCGCTTGCTCCCGTCGAGGACGGGCTGAACGTCGAGTACGCAATCGAGCAGACAACGCGGGCCGGCGTCGGGGCGACGGCAGTGACGGTCCGGGACCGAGGCGAGGCAGACGAGCCGGCGGAGGGCCATGGGCCACACCGCGGGTACGAGGAGGTCGTCGGGATCGTCGAGTCGCTCGGAATTCCGGAGCCCGTCGCGGCCCGCGCCGAGCGGATCTTCGGAATCCTCGCGGAAAGCGAGGCCGCAGTCCACGGCACAGACCGGACCGAGGTGGCCTTCCACGAGGTCGGGGCCGACGACGCGATCGCCGACGTCGTCGGGGTCTGTCTGTTGCTCGAGTCGCTGACTCCGGATCGGATCGTCACCACGCCGCTTGCCGCCGGGAGCGGCGAGCGCGAGATGACTCACGGGACCTACCCGATCCCGGCACCGGCGGTCCTCGAGGTTGCCGCCCGGGCCGACTGGGAGCTCCGGGGCGGGCCGGTCGAGGCGGAGCTGCTCACCCCGACCGGAGCGGCGATCCTGGCGGCGGTCGCCGAGGGCGTCGAGACGATCCCTGCGATGGCGGTGTCGGCGGTCGGCCGCGGGGCCGGATCGCGGTCGCTGCCGGACCGCCCGAACGTTCTCCGGGCGCTGTTCGGTCAGGCGCGCGGGCTGGAACGCGAGCCGATCGCGGTCCTCGAGACGAATCTCGACGACGCCTCGCCGGAGCTGCTCGGCGGGCTCCAGGAGACGCTCACCGACGCGGGCGCCGTCGACGTCTCGATCCTCCCGGCGACGATGAAAAAGTCCCGCCCCGGGCACCTCGTGAAGGTGATCGTCCCACAAGAGGAGACAGAGCGGGTCGCGGCCCGGCTAGCAGAGGAGGCCGGCACGCTGGGCGTCCGGGCGACGCCGGCTACCCACCGGTTCGTCGCCGACCGGACGCGCGAGCGGACGACCGTCGAGATCGACGGCGAAAACCACGAGCTCGCGGTGAAGATCGGCCGAACAGACGACGGGACCGTCTTCGACGTGAGCGCGGAGTTCGACGACGCGAGTCGGGTCGCCGCCACGACCGGTCGCCCGGTCAGGGCGATCATGCGACGCGCCGAGGAGCGGGTCCGCGCGGAACACGCCGAGACGTAGCGGCCGAGACGACGGCTCAGTCGGACTCGCGGTGGCGATCGAGGGCTTCCGCGAGCGTGAGATTGCCCAGGGCGACCTCGCGGGCGAGCCCGACATCGATCGCCCGGTTGGTCTCGCTGCGATCTCGGGCGCGATCCTGGATGCGGGTGAGCTCCCCCTCGGTGGGTTCGATCGAGCGGGTCTGGACGCGTTCGCCCTCGATCCGAGCGATGTTGACCGCGGCCAAGACATCCCCGACGCCCCTGACGCCGGCCCCGAGGTGTGGGGTCGTCCCGGTCTCGTCGACGAGCTCGACTGGTAGTTCGAGCTCCTCGACCAGGCGGGCGCCAATCAGGCGGGCGCCGTCGCCGACGCGGACGAGCGGATCCGGCGCGTCTGCAGTCTCCTCTCGAATTACGCGAGGGGCCTCCTCTGGGTCCACCTGGTAGGCCGCAATCACGCGGTCGCCGACCAGGACGGCGATCCCGGGGCGTTCGCCGGGATCGACGCCGACGACCGTCCGACCCTCCCCTCGGAGCAGCGAGATCGCCTCCTCGACGGCCGATCGGGGGCCTCGGGACGCGCGAGCACCCGCTCGACATCCTCTGGCACCGGCGTCGAGAACGGGACCGATCCGGAATCGGTGATGACGACGGTAGTTTCGGGGGGCAGGTCGGCGCCGGGCTTGACGGTGCTGAACTGCAGGTCCCGATCGCGGAGTTCCGCGAGGACCTCGTGGTAGAGCTCGAAGTCCTCGGTCGCGACGACGATCACGCCACGGGGTAGGCGAGCCACCGACTTACCTTCTCGGGCGAGGACGACACCAACGGTAACGGTTAATCCCGGGCGGGCGCAACCGGCTGGCATGACCGTCGACACGGTCGGCGTCGTCGGAGGGGGACAGCTCGGCCGGATGCTCGGCGAGGCGGCAGCGCCGCTGGGGATCGACGTGGTCGTCTCGGACCCGACGCCGGGGGCGCCGGCCGCACGGGTCGCCGAGCAGCTCGTCGGCGGGTTCGACGACACAGAGACCGTCCGCGCGCTCGCCGAGCAGGCCGACGTGCTCACCTACGAGATCGAGCTGGCCGATCCGGACGTGCTCGAACGGGTCGGCGAGGAAACCGGAACGCCGGTCCACCCCGCTCCGGAGACGCTCCGCCTGATCCAGGACAAGCTCAAGCGACCGCTGGCCGAGCAGATGCTGTTCGGG
>CAYREK010000053.1:3244-8256 GCA_964423305.1 uncultured Halobacteriales archaeon
GGTCATCTTCACCGGCTCCGCCGAGGTCGGCCACCTGATCCAGGACAAGCTCGGACAAAAGCGGCGCCTGGCCGAGGCCGGCGTGCCGGTCCCGGCCGTTCGCCCGGTGGCGTCGGTCGGCGACCTGCGCGAGGCGATCGAGGCGTTCGGGACACCGGTAATGCTCAAGGCCCGGGAGGGCGGCTACGACGGCCGTGGAACCGTCCGGGTCGACGGCACCGAGGACGCGCCGGCGGCGATGGAGGCGATCGAGGGACCGGCGATGGTCGAGGAGTTCGTTCCTTTCGACTGTGAGCTGGCCGTGATTGGCTGTCGCGGCGACGGAGGGACCGATACCTTCCCGGTTACCGAGACGATTCACGAAGCGGAGATCCTCAGGGAGACGGTCTCGCCGCCGCGGGTTCCCGAGTCGGTCCGCGAGCGGGCCCGCGAGGTCGCCCGGGACGTGCTCGCCGTGATGGAGGGGCGGGGCGTGTTCGGGATCGAGCTGTTCGCTGCCGACGGCGAGATCCTGCTCAACGAGATCGCCCCACGGCCGCACAACTCCGGACACTGGACCATCGAGGGCTGTCACACCTCGCAGTTCGAGCAACACCTCCGTGGGGCCGCCGGGCTCCCGCTCGGGACGACCGAGCGGCGGTGTCCCACGGCGCTGAGCAACCTCCTCGGGACCGTCGAGGAGCCGCGGCCGGCGACTCTCGAGGGGCGGGCGAGCGCGCTCGCGACCGACCGGCTCGCACTCCACTGGTACGGGAAAGAGGAGGTGCGGCCGCTCCGGAAGATGGGCCACGTCACGCTCCCTGGGGCGGGGGCCTCGCCAGAAGAACTACTCGGGGCGGTCAGGGGAGCGCGAGAACGGCTGCGCGCTTAGAGGTCGATCCGTTCGACGATCTGGCCGTCGCCGTCGTGGGTATTGACCGCCTCGATGCGGAGCTGGTCTTTTAGCGTCGAGTCCTCGACTTTCGCCTTGAGCAGACTGTCGACCTGGTAGACCCCGGCGGCGTTTACCATCTCGATTTCGACCAGCACCGGTACGTCGACACCCTCGACCAGCCGGACGGCCTCGATCGCCTGGCTCGAGACGGTGTTGATTCCCCGCCCGCCCAGCTCGTAGGGGACCCGCGACCGGCCCCGCTCCATGTCAAGACCGTCGGCGATCCGCACGACGCCGGCCTCGGTCGTCAGGGGCTGTTCTTCGGTGTGGTGACAGATGATCGCGTGGAGGATCTCGGCTTTGAGCCGGACGGCCGCCTCGGTGTTGTAAAACTCCGGTAAGATTCGATCGAGGATGTCGGCCGCGAGGGGCACCGAGTAGTACGGGTGGCGGTGTCTGTGCACGACGTGCCCGATGTCGTGAAACAGTGCCGCGAGGGCGACGATCACCGACTCGTCGGCCTCAGCGAGCCCCTGATCGTCGGCGCCGTTGAACTCCACGTCACCGCGTTTCAACAGCTCGTAGAGCCTGAGCGCGCGGTTCTGAACGATCTCGACGTGTTTCGATCCGTGGTCGTTGTACCGCATCCGATCGACCGGGTTGACGTTCTGTGCCGAGAGGTAGGTCTCGATCTCGGTGTCGCCCTGGACGGCGGCGAGGACCTCGTTGAGTCGCTCGTCGGGGAAGGCGTGTGTCGCGTCGGGCTCGTACCTGTAATCGCTCGCGGCTCGGTCTGCGGGCTCGGAGTCGTCGGTCATTCTCTTTGGTAGATCCCCCCGAGTCAAAAAGCTGTCCGGACGGGTTCGGCGGCTACTCGACGGCCGGGGGCCGCCGCGGGCTCAGGCCGCCTCGACCGCCGCGAGCAGCGCGTCGTAGTCGGGTTCGGTCCCCGGATCGACCGCCTCGACGTGGGTGACCGTGCGGTCCTCGTCGGCGACGACGACCGCCCGCTGTGCGATCTCGCGGACGCCGGTCTCCTCGAAGTCGGTCGCGAGCCCGCAGGCCCGGACCAGCTCGCGGTTCGAGTCGCTCATGAGCGGAAAGGAGAGCCCGAGTTCCTCACGGAACGCCCGGAGGGCAAACGGTAGGTCGACGCTGACCCCGACGAGTCGTCCGTCGGCGGCGAGTCTGTCGCGGCGGTCCTCGAGGTGGGTCATCTCGTGGGTACAGACGCTCGTGAACGCCCCAGGGAAGAAGGCGAGTGCGAGCACGCCGTCCGTGAGCGAGTCGAGCGCGACTGGCGCGACCTCGTCCTCGACCAGCGGCGCGGTTACTGTCGGCAGGCGGTCGCCCTCGGCGATCATGGACGCGGTACCGGCCGGACGGACAAGACGGTTCCGTCACCGGTCGGCGCCGAGCCGACGGTCACCCGAACTTGCCGGCGATGTAATCCTCGACGCGCTGGTGATCGGGGTTCTCGAAGATCCGGTCGGTCGGGCCCACCTCCACGAGCTCGCCGCCGGTCAGGAACACGGCCGTCCGGTCGGAGATCCGGGCGGCCTGTTGCATGTTGTGCGTGACGATCACGACGGTGTACTCCTCGGCCAGGTCGGCCATCAGCTCCTCGATTTTCGCGGTGGCGACCGGATCTAACGCCGAGGCCGGCTCGTCCATCAAGATTACCTCGGGATCGGCCGCGATCGCCCGAGCGATACACAGCCGCTGTTGTTGGCCCCCCGAGAGGTCCAGCCCCGAGCTGTCGAGCTGATCTTCGACTTCCTCCCACAGGGCCGCCCGGCGGAGCGACCGTTCGACGATCGCGTCGAGATCCTCGTCGGCGCCCTGGATGCGGGGGCCGTAGGCGACGTTGTCGTAGACGCTTTTCGGGAACGGGTTGGGCTGTTGGAACACCATCCCGATCTTCCGGCGGAGCGCGACCGGATCGACATCGTGGTCGTAGACGTTCTTGCCGAGAAAGTACAGCTCCCCCTCGACACGGACGCTCTCGATGCGATCGTTCATCCGGTTGATCGAGCGGAGGAAGGTAGACTTGCCACAGCCCGAGGGGCCGATCAGCGCCGTCACCCGCCGTTCGGGAATCTCCAGGGTGACGTCTCTAAGCGCCTGGGTCTCGCCGTAGTACACGTCGAGATTCTGTGCTCCGATAACGGTCGGTTGCGCGTGAGCGTCGCCGGTCGAGTCCCGCTCGATCCGCCGGGGCCGTTCCTGTGAGCTCATGGATCCTCGGAAGACGGTATCAGTATCGACTGTACTCGACCGACTGGCAAATACTGTTATATTACGACTATATAGACGGTCATACGCCTATGTGATCGGTCGAGAGCAGGCAGCCGGGAGTCGCCGGCAACGATCGACGGTCAGCGGAGAACGCCGCCTGGGGTCGTCGCGACCGAACCGGTGCAACGCCTGTGACCGACAGACGACAGATCAGCCCTTCGAGCCGGAACTCGATCCGGACCCGCGGACCTCGGGCTCGGGCTCATCGACGCGGCTGGGGGTGAGCCGGCGCATGATCATCGACGGGACGTACCGATCGAGCGTTCCGGTCTGGTCGTTGTAATCGAGGACCCACTCGAACAGCACGAGCCCGAAGAGAGTCATCAGGCTGGCCGAGACGAAAAACAGCATCTCCTCGATCGGGAGCCCGAGCACGGCGAGGCCGCTGGTGTACTGTTTCGAGATCACCCAGGTTCCCATCTCGATGGCCGTCCGGTCGATGAGCCAGAAGTACAGCGACGGGACGACCGTCGCCTCGACCCAGGGCCGCCAGTTCCGGAGCAGGTAGCCGCCGCCGACGGCCCACTGGATCGTGACGACCGGTCCGACCCAGGCGATCAGGCCGCCGAGGTACAGATACGAGTCACCCAGAGTCACCAGGTAGAGCCCACCGGCGAGCATCCCCAGGCCGACCAGTACCCCGAGCGCGCGGGGGAGCCGAGCGAAGTCTCCCTCTTGGTAGGTCGGATCGAACCCGCGAACGTAGAGGTACAGCCCGACGATCAGCGTCTGGAGGGCGAAAAACATGTACTCGCCCAACGGAACCTGCAGGTGGCGGGCGAATACGGCCCCGTCGCCGTACCACCACACTCCCTGAGAGATCATGAAACTCCCCCAGGGAGTCGTGTACGCGAAGGCGATCGCAACGAGGATGCCGAGGCCAACGGCGCCCCGGCGGCGCCTGGTCGGCTCGTACCGGGGCAGTAGGTACAACAGTCCCACGAGTACTGGTAGGACAAACACCGCGTGGAACTGGAGGTAGGTCAGCTGCACCGCGAGTCACCCGCCCGCCGTACGCTCACCATACGATCAACTGGGACGGTAGCCGGCTAAAAGATATCGTTCTCGGGCGGCCGGACGGGCCCAACCTATTTTACGATTGGAGCCTCCGTACAGGTCGATGATCCGGCGAGCGCTCCACGCGATCGGGTACCTCCTCGCACACGTCCTCTTTCTCGGCGCTCACACGCCCAGGGCGGTCGTGAGACGCCTGCGGATCGCCTACCGGCTGGTCGGAGTGCGGATCGTCGAGACCCCGACGGTCGACGCGACCGAGCGTACCGTCTTTCTCTGCCCGTATCGGAACCTCGCGGCCGGGCGCGTCGGCAGACACTGGCTCTGTCACGACATCCTCGACCGGGTTGACGACGGGTACGTGACCTACCTCCGCCGGCACCGGGACATCGACTACCAGCGCCCGCGGAGCTGCGCGCGGCTGGCGTACTGCGGGGCCTCCGAATACTGTTACTCCGAGGTGTCCTCGCGCCCGGGCCGCCCGAACGGTGACTGACGAGCGGTCCGTCCGGCGGCAGATTACAGCGCAGTTTTCCTATCTGGGCGACCGCGCGGACATCTGGCGCGGGCTGGAGCTGTTCGTAGACACCGACGCGTACCTCAACCTGGGGTACTCGCGGTGGTACCAGCCCTACGCGCTAGGCTCGCCGCAGGGCCGGCTCGCCGCCCGCATTGGCCGCAGCCTCGCAGCTCGGCTCCTCGACGGGGGCACGGGCGAGCGAGTCCTCGACGTGGGGTGTGGACGGGGCGGGCCGGCGGCGGTCCTCGCCGATCGGTACGGGTGGCGAATCCTCGGCGTCGACCTCGTGGCCTACAACGCCCGACG
>CAYREK010000053.1:8266-8969 GCA_964423305.1 uncultured Halobacteriales archaeon
CCGAGACGGCCGCCGACCGGGGGGTCGAGGGGGCGACCTCGTTTTGTGTCGGCGACGCGACCGCGCTGCCGGTGGCCTCGGAGTCGGTCGCCGGAGCCGTCGCCGTCGACGCGTTCGTCTACCTTCCCAACCGAGCCGCAGCGATCGACGAACTCGGCCGGGTGCTCGAGCCGGGCGGGGCGGCAGTGATCTCGGATCTCGTCGTCCGCGGCGACGAGAGCGGGGATAGGACCGTCGAGGCGTTCGCGACCGCCTGGGACATGGAGCGGCCGGGGACGGTCGCGGAGTACCGGTCGATGATCGAGGCGGCCGGACTCGAGGTGCACGCGGTGGCAGATCTCACGGCCCACAGCGTCGGGCGGTTCCGGCGCTGGTCGGGGCTGTACCTTCGGCTGCTCGCGAGCCCGCTCGGAGAGCTCATCGAACGAGCACTCGCCGCCAGAGGGCTAGATCCGGCGGCGGTCACGGCACAGATCCGGCGGGCCCACGCTGCCCTGCCCGCGCTGGGTCACGCACTCTTCGTCCTCGAGGACCCACGGAAAGGACTTTATCGCCGGTAGAGCAAGCGGGGGCATGATCCCGGAGGCCGACCGCGAGCGGATCGTCGCGGAGCTCGGGCGCGAGCTCACTCAACCCGAGACCGCCCTGTTCGAGAACCTCTGGAGCGAGCACTGCGCGTACCGGTCCTCGCGGCGGCTGCTCG
>CAYREK010000053.1:9155-13922 GCA_964423305.1 uncultured Halobacteriales archaeon
CGGTGGGATCGTCCGGGACACCCTGTCGATGGGCGCGTACCCGATCGCGCTCGCGGATTCGCTGTACGTCGGGCTGTTCGATCGGGAGCGCTCGCGGTACCTCTTCGAGGGGGTCGTTGAGGGCATCGCCGACTACGGCAACGCGATCGGCGTCCCGACCGTCGCCGGAAGCGTCGCCTTCCACGAGGACTATCAAGAGAACCCGCTCGTGAACGTCGCCTGCGTCGGCCTGACCGACGCCGACCGGCTCGTCGGCGGCGCGCTCGAGACGCCGGGCAACAAGTTGGTCTTGCTCGGCAACGCGACCGGCCGCGACGGGCTCGGCGGGGCGAGTTTCGCGAGCGAGGACATCGAGGAGGACACCGAAACCGAAGCCCGCCCCGCCGTCCAGGTCGGCGATCCCTACGCGGAGAAGCGCCTGATCGAGGCCAACGAGCGGCTGCTCGATGAGGAGCTGGTCGTCGCCGCCCGCGACCTGGGGGCGGCGGGGCTCGGCGGCGCGACCGCGGAGATGGCCGCACAGGGCGAACTCGGCGCGCGGATCGACCTCGGAGCCGTCCACCTGCGGGAGCCGGGGATGACCGCCGCCGAGATCCTCCTCTCCGAGTCCCAAGAGCGGATCTGCTACGAGGTCAGACCCAAGGACACAGAGCGCGTCCGGGCGATCGCCGAGCGGTTCGACCTGGGCTGTTCGGTCGTCGGCGAGGTCACCGATTCGGGCTACGTCTGCCGGTTCGAGGGCGAGCGCGCGGTCGCGGCGCCGCCGGCCTTCCTCGCGGAGGGCGCCCCGGCACACGACCGTGAACGGGTGTTGCCCGACCGGTCACCCGCCCGCGAGCACCCCTCGCCGGAGCTAGAGGCGGCCCTCGAGGCGGTGCTCGCGGCGCCGAGCGCGGCCTCCGCGGAGTGGATCTACCGCCAGTACGACCACGAGGTAGGGCTCCGAACCGTGCTCCGGCCGGGTGACGACGCGGCCGTGCTCGCCCTGCGGGAGACGGCCGACGGCGTCGAGCTCGCGATCGCGGCCGGTGCCGAGCCCGGGTGGACGGCCGCCGCACCCTACGATGGCGCTCGCGCCATAGCACTGGAAAACGCCGCGAATGTCGCCGCGAAAGGCGCGCGCCCGCTCGCGGCTGTCGACTGTCTCAACGGCGGCAACCCCGAGGATGCGTCGGTCTACGGCGACTTCGCGGCGACCGTCGACGGACTGGCGGAGATGTTCGCGGCGCTCGAGGTACCCGTCGTGGGCGGAAACGTCTCGCTGTACAACGACGCCCCGAGCGGCCCGATCCCGCCGACCCCGACCGTTGCCGTCGTCGGTACCCGGAGCGGCCCAGCCGCGCCGACGCTGTCGCTGTCCGGCGAGGGAACGCTGCTGCTGGTCGGTGCTCCGTCCGATCGGCTCGGCGGCTCCGTGTATCTCGATCAGTTCGGCGGGAGCGACCCGTTCCCGGAGCTGTCGGCGTCGCCGGCGGAGCTGATCGAGGCGGTCGCGACAGTCGCCGAGCTACCGGAAACGAGGGCGATCCACGACATCAGCGACGGCGGGCTCGCGGTCGCGCTCGCCGAGATGGTCACCGACGAGGCCGGAGCCTCGGTGACCGTCGCGGACCGGCCGCGGCTGTTTTCCGAGCGTCCCGGGCGGGTGATCGTCGAGACGACCGACCCCGAGTCGGTTCGGGCGGCCGTCGACGGCGCCGCCCCGGTTCGACGGCTCGGCCGCGCCGACGGATCCGGGACGCTGTCGCTGTCGGTCGGGGAACGGCGGACGTCGCTTTCGGTCGCGGAGATCGCCGAGCTGCGGGCGACGATCGCGGACGCGCTGGCCTAAGCGAGCACGCGGTTTTATTTTCTGGGCGAGAAGATTGTAGGTATGGAGATACCGGAGCTCCTGTCAGACCGACTCGGCGACGAGGCGGTCGCGACCGCGATCGATCTCGGGGGCGACGATATCGTCTGTTTCACCGAGACCCGGACGCTGGTCTACGAGGGCGAGGGGCTGCTCACCGACGAGTCGGTCTCGGTCTACGAGCACGACATCGAGCGACTTGACCTCACCACCGGACGGCGGAAGGCGACCTTCGACCTCGCGTACGTCGACCGGACCGAATCGTTCAGCGTTCCGGCCGGCGAGGGCGAGACGGTACTCACGCGCCTGCTTGCGGGCGTGCTCGGAGCGTGGGGAGTCACCGAATCCGACGAAGCCGTCGTCGACGCGTTCCGGTTCAGCGAGCTCACCGTCGTGATCACCGATCGACGGCTGGCGAAACACGTCGGCGCCTCGGTCTGGGGGCCCGACTACGAGCAGTTCCCCTACAACGAGGTGACCGGTCTCGAGTTCGAGGAGGGACAGATGGCGACCCAACTCGTCCTCTCGAGCGGTGGGCGGCCACACCGCATCAAGGCGCCGAGCGACGACGCGGCCGTGCTCCGGGAGGCGCTCACTACCACGCTGTGTGCCTACCACGGCGTCGACTCGATCGAGGAGCTCAACCAGCGGGCAGAGACCGAGGACTCGGCGCCGGCAGAGCGAGACGGACTCGAGTTAGACGAGGGTATCGCGCCGCTGGTCGATACGGGTGGTGACACCGACGAGAAAACAGACGAGAGAGACCGGGGAGAGTCCGACGCCTCCAGGCGGTCCGATCAACCCGCCACCGAACGACCGACACCGTCGGAGGAGACGGGCGGCTCCGGGGCGGCGTCGGCGCGACCGTCCGGAAGGGCGGACTCGGATCGACGAACGGCCGCGAGCGAGTCCGAAGCTAGTGACGCCAACAGCGACGACGACACCGGCGACGAGGGTGGAGCGTCCGAACGACGGGACGAACAGACGGCAGGCGACCCGCTCGCAGACGCCGTCAACGCGCCGGGACCGGTTCCAGAGCCGGCGGCGGCCGGCGAGCCGGACGTGGCGGCGCTTCGAGAGACCGTCGCGGAGCTGACCGAGGCGGTCAACCGACAGTCCGAGCTGCTTGAGCGCCAGCAGCGAACGATCGAGCGGCTCGTCGAAGAGCTCCGCTAGTCCCGCCCAGTGACTTTCCGGATACAGGAAGAGCCGAACGGGCCGTGTTCGCCGGCCTCGAACTGGATGAAATGCCCGGTCGAGAGCGACGCGCCACACCGCCGGCATGTGAACTCTCCCTCTCGGGCGACGACGTCGCCGTCAAGCCGGAGGAACGCCTCCGAACGGGGCCGGACGAGCCTGTCCTCGCGCTCGATGAGGCCCCTGGTTTCGGCGGTGTCAAGGATCTCGCGGGTGAGCGCCGGATCGGTCGTGACCGTCTCGATCCGATCGACGACGGCGGCCAGCGGAAGCTGCTCGTGTTCGAGGTGTGCGAGCAGGTCGACGCCGAGTTCGACGACCGTCTCCGGATCGCGGGCCGAGTCCTCCCGGTGCACGGGCGGCGATTGCGGTTCGATCAGCAAACCTCTGTCGGCCGGAATACACCGGCAGAGACCACAAGGCGTTTACTCCGACCGCGGGGTTTAGCCGTATGGAGACGGCGACGCAACGACAGCTCGCGGGCGTCGCCGGGCTAGCCGCGCTCGCGGCCGGGGCGGCGCTTCTGTTCTCGCCGGCGGGCGTGGTCGGAGCTCTCGAAGGTCTCACCGACCGACCGGCCTTGTTTGTCGCCGCGCTGGTCGGCGTCTACCTGATCCGGCCGTTTCTGCTGTGGCCGGTCAGCTCCGTTGCGGTCGCGCTCGGGTACCTGTATGGGCCGGCACCCGCGATGGGGCTGGCACTGGGCGGGGCGGCGCTCACCGCCCTGCCGCCCTTCGTGATCGGACGGCACGTCGAGACCGACGCGGGACTGTTCGGCTCGCTCGGGAGTTCGGGTGCGCGGGCGGCGCGAGCCGTCGGCGAGACCAGAAGCGTCCTCGCGGCGCGACTCTCGCCGGTGCCGGGGGACGCGGTCTCGTACTGGGCCGGCCTGTCGGGGGTGTCCGCCCGGCCGTTCGTCGTTGGGACCGTCGTCGGCGAGATCCCCTGGGCGGCGGCTGCCGTTCTCGCCGGGGCCTCGATGCGGACTCTGTCGGTCGATGGAGTCGCCGCTGGGCCGGCGCTGGTACTCGTGCTCGCGGTCGCGGCGCTGATCGTCCTCGCCGGCCCGGCCTACGAACACGTGCTCGGCCGGGGAGATCGGTCAGGAGACGGGTGAAAAAGGCGAACGCGCGGAGTTACCGGCGCCCGAGCCCGGCGTCAGTAGAACGGATCCGAGCAGTCGAAGACGACGCCGTGGCGCGGACAGACGTACTTGCAGTGGCGGGTGTACAGCCCCCCGCCGCAGGCCGGACACCGAGGCCCCTCCGAATCGGGCGAATCGAGCCCGCTGGGCTCAGCACTCGGACCAGCCACAGCTCTCGCAGGTCTTGCACCCCTCGGAGTAGTACAGCGACAGCGAGCCACACTCGGGACACTCGGGGCTCTCGCCGGCGGCGATCAGGTCGTCCTGATCGGCGTCGGTCGTCCCCGTCGAAGCCACGTCTTGGTCGTCAGACTCGGGGGCTGCCGGGCGCGTGGTCGCAGTCCCGCCGTCGGTTTCGGACTGGAGTCGCTCGCGCTCGTCGACGGCGTCTTCGGCGGTCTCTTCGAGGGTCTGCTGTTGTGGGTGGGCCGGTTCGATGTCGCCGTCGAGGTACCGCCGCATCGCCGTGCCGATCGCGTCCGGGATCGACTGGATCTGCTCGCCTTTGTCCCAGGCGACCTTCGGGCTCCGGGTGCCGTGAAGCTCGTCGACGATCTCCTCGGGGTCGACGCCCGAG
>CAYREK010000054.1:0-13705 GCA_964423305.1 uncultured Halobacteriales archaeon
TCGGAACGCCCATCTTACACTCTGGTTGGGCGTTCTCCGGTAAAACTGCTTGCGTAGGCCTGTGAGACAATCACCGGAACGTGTACGAACAGGGGAAGACGGCGTGGACGAATCGCTCTGCGATTCGTTCGCACACCAGAAATCGTAGATTTCTGGGGACGCTGTCTCCCCGCCCTACTGCGCTCCTTGTCCGCTTGCACGGACTGCGGTGCTTGTTGAGGACCGGGGGCGTAGCGCCTGCATTCAGCTAAACGTCGAACTCGTCGAAGTCGTGACCGGTGATCTCGACGCCGTCTGCGGTGACTTCGGCGATGAAGATACCGTTGCCGGAGGCGGCGTCGCGCTCGGCGGCGGCCGTGACGCCGGCCACCGCAGCCTCGCGGCTTTCCTCCATGGACATGTCCTCCTCGTAACGGTCCTCGAGGGTACCGTACGCGACGGTCATTCCCGAGCCGGTGACGGTGTAATCGTCTTCCATCACGCCGCCGGCCGGGTCGATTGAGTAGACGTGACTGCCGGTCTCGTCGACGCCGCCGAGGATCGGCCGGATCGCGAGGAAGGGACCGCCACGGGCGAAGTTACCCGCGAGCGTCGACAGGGCCTGCATGCTCATGTCCTCGCCGCGACGGGCCTCGTAGAGGTTCGCCTCGGCCCGGAGCGTGCGGATGAACGACTGTGCGCCGCCGACGCTGCCGACCAGGGTCAGCGCCGCTGTCGGGTGGATCTGTTCGACCTTCTGGACGTTCTTGTTCGAGACGAATCGGCCGCCGAGGCTGGCGCGCTTGTCGGTGGCGATCACCACGCCGTCGGTGGTCGCGATGCCAATCGTCGTCGTTCCAGTCTCGTTGACCGCGCTCTCGTCGCGGTCACCGGTCGGGAGCGAACCCAGCTGGGGCTCGTAGGGATCGGTCTCGAATCGTCGTGAGCGCTCGCCGGGCAGCGAGTCAGGCGTGAACCCTTGCATTAACCGCTCGTAGGGTCTGTCGGCATATAAGCTACCCGTTCCTGGGCCCGCGGGCGGAATCACAAGATCCGAGTGGCCGCCTCTCGAATCGTCGGTATGGATTTCACCGTCGTGTTGGAGGCCGCCTGGCTGGTTCGTGACGTCAAAAACGTCGACGACGCGATCGGCGGGGCGGGCAGCGAGGCCGGCAAGCGACTCAACGAAGAGGGCATGGAGTACGTCGAGGTCGACGTTGGGTTCACCGAGTGTCCGGCCTGCGGCGAGCCGTTCGACTCGGCGTTCGTGGCCGCCGACACCGCACTGGTCGGTCTCGTTCTCGAGATGGACGTGTTCAACGTCGAAACCGAGGAACACGCCCGGCGCGTTGCCAAAAGCGACGTTGGCGGCGCACTCAGAGACGTCCCGCTGGCGGTTGTCGACGCCCTCGCGACCGACGACGCCGAGTAAGCTTTTTATATAACCTCAAGTTATCCCGTGGTATGGAACTACCGACGCCCGAGGATCTCCGCGACCGTCGGACGACGGTCGGGCTGACACAAGCGGAACTCGCAGAGCGGGCGGGCGTCTCCCAGCCGCTGATCGCTCGGATCGAGGGCGGCGATGTCGATCCGCGCCTCTCGACGCTACGGGGGATCGTCAACGCGTTAGAGGCCGCGGAAGGCGGCCTGTTGCACGCCGCGGATCTGATGCACTCGCCGGTGGTGAGCGTCCCGCCGGACGCGAGTGTCGGCGAGGCGGTCGATCTGATGAACGAGAAGGGCTACTCGCAGGTGCCGGTCGTGCGCGACGGTACCCCGCAGGGACTGATCCGGACGGGCGACATCCGCCGCCGGTCCGAGGAAGATGTCGGCGAGCTCGCGGTCGTCGAGGTGATGGGCGAGGCAATCACGACCGTCGAGCCCGACGCCCTGCTCGACGCGATCGAAGCACACCTCGATCACAGCGATGCCGTGTTGATCGTCGAGGGTGGTGAGACCGTCGGGATCATCACCGAAGCCGATGTCGCGGAGCACCTCTCCTGACCGGGCTCATAGATCCGATGCGGGAAGCGACGTGCCCCGGTGGACAACAGTCAAGACCGTCGGAACAAACGGACGGGCATGGGACACCCCCACGCCGACCGATCGAGCGGCGGGAACGGACACGCGAGCCCGCACGGCCGCGACTACAGCGAGCGGCCGCTTGTGGTCGCCTGGGAACTCACGCGGGCCTGCGAACTTTCCTGCGATCACTGCCGGGCGGAGGCGACCCCGGACAGACACCCGGAAGAGCTGACGACCGCCGAGGCCCGCGAGCTGTTCGACCAGGTGGCGGCTTTCGGCGAGCCGGCGCCGTTTTTCGTCTTCACCGGCGGCGATCCGCTCGAGCGACCGGACGTCTTCGAGCTGATCGAGACAGCCAGCGACCGGGGCGTGCGGCCGGCGGTGACGCCCGCGACGACGACAGCGCTCGACCGCGAGCGGATCGATCGGCTGGCAGCGGCCGGCGTCGAGCGGATGGCGGTCAGCATCGACGGGGCGACGCCGGCGGCTCACGATGAGTTCCGCGGCGAGACCGGAACCTTCGAGCGGGCGCTCCGGGCCGCCCGGGCCGCCCGGGAGGCCGGCATCTCCGTGCAGGTCAACACGACTGTCACCGCCCGTACGGCCGGGGATCTCCCGGCGATCGCCGACCTCGTCGAGTCGCTCGGAGCGAGGATGTGGGAGGTGTTTTTCCTCGTGCCGATCGGGCGAGGGGCGACTCTCGAACAGCTCTCACCCGAGCGCGCCCGCGAGGTTGCCGGCTGGCTCTACGAGCGGAGTCAGCGGGCGCCGTACCGCGTGATTACCGTTGAGGCACCGTTCTATCGACGAGTAGCTCGGGAACGCGCCGACGGACCGGCGCGGGTGGGGACGACCGGCGCCGGAAACGGGTTCGTGTTCGTCAGCCACACCGGCGAGGTCTACCCGTCGGGGTTCCTCCCGCTGTCGGCGGGTAACGTCCGCGAGGAGTCTCTGGTCGAGATCTACCGGAACGCCGACGTGATGGAGCGGCTGCGCGACAGAGGTTCCTTTACCGGCCCGTGTGGCTCCTGTCCGATGACCGAACAGTGTGGCGGGAGTCGGTCCCGGGCCTACGCCGCGACGGGGGATCCGACCGCGAGCGACCCGCTCTGTCCCTGGGCCGCCCCCCGCCTGTAGGAGAGAGCCCGGACACTCACCAGAACTTGAGGTTGTTCTTGACGGCCTCGCGTTTGAGCTCCTGGATGTGTTCGGTAAGGGGAATATCCTTGGGACACACTTCGGTGCAGGAAAACTGAGTCTGACACCGCCAGACGCCGTGTTCCTGCTGGACGATTTCGAGTCGCTCCTGGGCGCGGTCATCGCCCTCGCGTTCGTCCATCACGAAGCGGTAGGCCTTGTTGATCGCCGCCGGGCCGAGGTACTGGTTGTCCCCGGCCGCGACGTTACACGAGGACATGCAGGCCCCACACCAGATACACCGCGTCGAGAGCTTGATCTGTTCGCGATTCTCAGGGGACTGGGGCTGTTCTGCGAGTTCCTCGTCGGGAGTCTCATCGGGATCGAAGTACGGCTCGACGGCGCGCATCTGCTCGTAGAAGTGCTCCATGTCCACGACCAAGTCCTTGACCACCTCCTGGTGGGGCAGCGGCTCAACCCGAACTGGCCAATCCAGTTCGTCGAGCTGTGTCTGACAGCCGAGCCGCTGGCTGCCGTTGATAAACAGTGCGTCCGAGCCACAGACCGCCTGCCGACAGGAGTGTCGGAAGGTCAACGAGGAGTCGTAGGTATCCCGGGCGTAGATCAACGCGTCGAGCACCGTCATCCCGCCGTGGACCGGGATCGCGAACCGGTCGTAATGGGGATCGGCCTTCCCCTCGACATCCGGGTCGTACCGGTAGACTTCGAGCTCGACGGTCTCATCTGCTCGTTCGAGTTCGGCTCTCGGATCGCGCTCGTAGGTGCGCTCTCGCTCTCGTCCGGACTCATTCGCCGGTTCCTCGTCGGTCCGTTCGTCGGTCGTCTCGGCTTCGGTCTCTTCGAGTTGCGTACTCACGGTTAGATCAGCTCCGTCATCGCGATCGCGACCCGGGTCCCCTGGACGATCGCCAGGCCGGCGGCGAGTACGAGCATCGCCCCCACCGCTCGCCGGGCCCGACCGGTGATCCCCAGGTTCAACAGCGCGTTGTACACGCCGTTGACCCCGTGGACCGTGGCGGTCACGAGAAACAGCCACATCAGGCTAAAGTACCCGAGTTGGCTCATCCGGGCCTGCGTCCCCAGAAAGGAGATCTCGGCGGCGTGGTTGACGAAGTGTAAGGTCACGAAGTGAAAGGCGAGCACACCGATCAGAAAGACCGCGGTCACGCGCTGGAGGAGCCACCGCCAGGTTCCCCGATCGAACGACGAGCGGGCCATCAGAGCTGTCCCCCCAGGAAGGTCGGGACGCTCGCCAGCGTCATCGCCGCGGTCAACACGACCGCCGCGTAGAAGCTCTCGTCTTGCACCTCGAGGCCGACGCCGAGATCGACAAACAGCAGCCGGATTCCGTTCAGGATGTGAAAGACCGCGGCCGCCAGCAGCCCGACCTCGAGGAACCGGACGATCAGCAGTTCCTCGAGTCCCTGCAGCGTCTCGGTGTAAAGATCCTCGCCCGCGGCGGCCTGGCCGGGATCGACGCCGACGGCCGTGCTCAACACCGCGATGTGGGCAAACAGATACCCGACGAGGACCCACCCAGTGAACTTATGTAACAACCAGGCCCACATCCCCGCCGAGAACTCCCGCCACCGGCCGAAGTCCTCGACCGCCCCGCGGTCGTGGGTGCGACTCATGGCGGGTTCTTTGCGCCCGGCTCAATAACGCTTTCTCCGCTGGGCGCCCGTAGGATACGGTCCGGTGCGATCGTCGCCAGGAGAGGCCGAGTTACTGCAGCCTGCGAGCGAGCAGTCCGAGGACCGCAAGCGCCGCGACCGCTCCCGCGACAGTGAATCCGACGCCGTCGGCGTTGTCGTCGGTCGCCGTGTCGCCGGTCTCTCCGTCGGTAGTGTCGGGTTGATCGTCAGACTCTCCGTCGTCGGTCTGGTCGCTGGATTCTCCGTCACCGGTCTGGCTGTCGTCAGTACTGCCGTCGTCGGTCTGACCGCCGTCGGCGATCGCACACTGGCTCCGCTCGACAGGCTCGGCCTGCCCGACGGTCGCCGACTCGATCGCCTCGGGGTGCAACGCTTCCGCGATCGTCCGGAGCGGCTCGAGCGTTCGCGGGCCGTGCTGGCTGATGAAGTTCGAGTCGATGCGGATGATCTGGTCCTCTTGAACGGCGGTCGTCTGCTGGAGCGCCTCGGAGTCGGGGATCGGGGCACCCTCCTGCAGGACGAGCCACTCGGGATCGCGCTCAACGAGCAGCTCGTCGCTGAGCTGGCCGTACGCCGGGCCGAAGTCGCCCTCTTGAACGATATTCTCGCCGCCGGCCCGGGTGATGACCTCGTGGTCGATCGTGCCCGGCGAGGCGGTAAACTGGAAGAACTCGTAGTACACCCGCGGGGACTCCTCGTCTGCGACGGCCTCCTCGATGGCCTGGATCGTGCCGGCAACCGAGGCGGTCGTCTCGGCCGCGCCCTCGAACTCGCCGGCGAGCAGGCCGACGTCCTCGACGGTCGCGTACATCTGCTCGAAGCTGTTGATCAGCGGGTACCGGTAGACGGTCACGTTCGCGTCACGGAGCGTCTCGACGGTCTCGTCGGGCACGACATCGGGCGCGAGCACCAGGTCGGGCTCGAGATCGACGACGGTCTCGGGATCTGAGAAGCCCTCGTCGTTGAGGATGTTCGTCCGGTTCTCGGAGCCGTTGAGATACGCCGTGGACGGGTTGACCGGCATCCCGACGACCTTCTCCTTGGCGCCGATCGACCACATGTGCTGGGCCGCGTTCGGCTGGAGCGCGACCACCCGGTCGGGTTCTTCCTCGACGACGACCGTCTCGCCGTCGGCGTCCTCAAGTTCGACCGGGAACTCACAGGACACCTCGTCGCCCAGCTGAGCCGGGGCCTGTCCCGGAGCGTTCGCGACGGCCACCCCGCCGAGCGCCGGGCCGGCCGCGAGCAGTACCACCAGTGCGAGCAGGATTCGGCTCGGGTGTCTCACACACCACCCGTGTGGACGTATGCAATAAATATTTAACTAACCCAAATTGATTTGTGCTCGATGCGGATAGTCACGCGAACGGCTGTCTGGTCGGCGGGCCTGTTGGTCGCGTTGGCCGCGGTCGTGGTCTTCAGTACGACCCTGGGGCCGGCGGCGATCGGGCCGGTCGCGGTCGTGAAGGCGGTCCTGAACGGGCTCGCAGTCCCGACGAGCGTCGCCGTCGGGGCGAGCCCGGCGCCGGTGGGGGCGCTCTCGCTGCCGGTCCCGACCGTCGAGATCGGCTGGACGCGCCCGTTTTCGTTCGCGGTCCCGGACCACCACGAGACGATCGTTCGGGCGATCAGGCTGCCCCGGATCGCGCTGGGGGCCGTCGTCGGGTTCGCCCTCGCCGCGGCCGGAACTGTCATGCAGGGGTTTTTCAAGAATCCGATGGCCGACCCGTCGATCGTCGGCGTCTCCTCGGGGGCGGCGGTCGGGGCGGTCGCGACGATCGCCTTTCCCCTGGCGGTGCCGTTCGGTCTCCAGACCGCCGCGTTCGTCGGGGCGCTGGTCGCCGCCGGGGCCGTCTACGCGATCGCGACGGAGAACGGTCGGACGCCGGTCGCGACGCTGTTGCTCGCGGGCGTGGCGATCCAAACGTTCCTGGGAGCGGTCATCTCGTATCTGCTCTTGCACGCCGATCAGGGACTCAACGAGGCGGTGGTGTGGCTGATGGGCCATCTCACGCGGGCGTCCTGGGACGATGTCGCGGTGACGACGCCGATCGCGCTCGTCCTATTTGTCGTCCTGCTCGCGTACGCCCGGGATCTGAACGTGTTGTTGCTGGGCGAGACTGACGCGGCGTCGCTGGGAATCGCCGTCGAGCGGACGAAACGGCTGCTGTTGGCGGCCGCGAGCGTGATCACCGCCGCCGCGGTGGCGGTGGCGGGCGTGATCGGGTTCGTGGGGCTGATCGTCCCGCACATGATGCGGCTGGTCGTCGGCCCGGATCACCGGATTCTCCTGCCGACCAGCGCGCTGGCCGGGGCGGCCTTCCTGGTGCTCGCCGATACCGCCGCGCGGGTCGGGCCAGCGGAAGTGCCGGTCGGGATCGTCACCGCGGCGGTCGGAGCGCCGTTTTTCTTGCTGTTGCTCGCCCGACGGGAGGTCCACGAGCTGTGATCGACGTCGACTCCCTCTCGGTGACGCTGGGCGGCGTCGACGTGCTCGACGGTCTCGACCTCCGGGTCGAGCGCGGGGAGTTTCTCGGCCTGGTCGGGCCGAACGGTGCCGGCAAGACCACGCTCATAGAGATGATAAACGGCGTCCGGACCCCGGACGCGGGAACGGTTCGGCTCGACGGCGATCCGATCGAGGAGCTGTCCTCGCGGGCGGTCAGCCGGCGGGTGGCGACGGTACCACAGGACACCCACGTCGGGTTTTCCTTCCAAGCCGAGCAGATCGTCGAGATGGGACGAACCCCCCACCGCTCGCGGCTCGACTGGAGCGACCGGAAGGATCCCGTTGAGCGGGCGCTCGAACGGACACAGACGACGGCCCTGCGGGATCGAACGGTCGACGGACTGAGCGGCGGGGAACGCCAGCGAGTGTTGCTCGCCCGGGCGCTCGCACAGGAGACGCCGGCGCTGTTGCTCGACGAGCCGACGGCCAGTCTGGACATCAACCACCAGCTCCGCGTGCTCGGACTGGTCGGAGAGTCGGTCGCCGACGGGAAGGCAGCCGTCGCGGCGATCCACGACCTCGATCTCGCGGCGCGGTTCTGCGACCGGCTTGCGCTGTTATCCGATGGGCGAATCCGGGTCAGCGGCGAGCCCGCGGTGGTACTCGACGATCCCGCCGTCGAGGGCGCGTTCGACGCAGAGACCGTGGTTACCCGGGACCTGGCGACGGGCGCGCCCTCGGTGTCCGCGCTCGAAGGGCGCCCGAACTCGGACCGGCGGGTACACGTCGCTGGCGGCGGCGAGCCGGCGGCGGCGGCCGTTCGGTCTGCGTGGGCCGCGGGGGCGACCCCGAGCGTCGGTCCGGCCCCGGAAGGCGGGGTCGCCGCGCGACTGGCCGAGGCACTCGGAATCGAAGTCGTGACCGCGCCGCCGTTCGAGCCGGTGAGCGAGCGGGCCGTCGCCGAGGCCGTCGAGGCGGCAGAGGCGGCCGAGGCGGTTCTCGCGCCGGGCGGCCCGGGCTGTGCGCCGGTCGTCGAACGGCTCGAAGACGCGCGAGTCGAGCGCACGGTCGAACCGACCGTCGAGGGACGGGCCGACTGATCGTCCCGTAGAGGTATAGGGGAGCCGACCGAGCCCCCAAACATGGAGACGACCGGAATCGTTCAGGTCGATGCCTTCGCCGAGGAGCCGCTCGCGGGCGCGCCGGTGGCCGTCCTCCCGGAAGAGTCACTCACAGACGGGCAGGCCCGGCGGGTTCGCGGGGAGCTGGGCGCCGTCGCGGCGGTCACGGCAGCCGACGGGCTCCGGATCGTCGTTGCCCGCGATCACGCCGAGCTGACGGCTGCGGTCGGGGCCGTGGCCGGACTCTTTCACCGGGATCGACTCGAGCCGGGCGAACACGCCGTCCGGACGGCCGACGGCGAAGTCAGCGCCGAACTCGGGGCCGACGGCGCGGTGCGCGTGCCGGCGCCGGAACAGCCGGTCGACCCGACCGATCTGTCGACCGACCGAATCGCCGGGGCGCTCGGACTCGACCCGGCGGCGCTGAGAGACATCGGTGCGGACCTGCCGCCGGCGATCGTCCGGGCGGCCGGCGGGACGCTCTCGGTCGGCGTGAACTTCTTTGAACATCTCTCGCGGGCCGGGCCGACCAACGAGCTGACCGACCTGCTTGCGGAGCTCGGCGTCGTGCGGGCCTGTGCCGTGACCTTCGACACGCTCGGGCGGGATCGAGACGCACACGTGCGTGTCTTCGCGGCGGACGGGCGAGAGCTGCCGGCGAGTGCCGCCGGGGTCGCCGCCTGCGGCGCGCACCTGGCTCGTCACGACGTGTTCGACGCCGACGCGATCGCCGTCGAGTCTGGATACGCGGGTGATCGTCCGGCGGTCGTCCGCACGGAGCTGTCCGGACGCCCGTCGATCAGCGGGCGGGGACTGGTCTCACTCGACGGGGAGATCGCACTGCCGCCGGCAGAAGACGACGAGATCATCGAGCTGTGATCTCCCGGGATCAGCCCGAGCGGTCGTCGTCGATTTTCCGGGAGCGGGCGGGCTCGGAGTCGTCGGCCTCTGCTGTCTCGTCGGGCGTCTCGTCCGGGTCGGCGTCTGCACTATTCGAACCGTTCTGCCGATCGGACGCGTCCGGTTTCTCGCGACCGCCGATCGTGCCCTTGAGCCGCGCCAGCAGCGGGTCGCCGTCGGCCGGCGCGTCCGCCGAGTCGAGCGGGTCGTCGGTCGGCGAGCTGGTCCGCTCGGGGGGATCGACGACCGCCGCCGGAATCTCGTAGACGTAGGTGACATCGTCGCCGAGGACGGCACAGTAGCCCCGGTCGCGGTCCTCGATGACTCGGCTGTTGCTGTCGACGGCCACGTCGACCAGTCCCTCGAGACTCTCGACTGGAACTCTGGGACGGTCAATCGCCGCGTCCGGGATCTCTCCACGGGTGAGCCACTCCCCGAACTCGCCGGCAACCGCCTGGTACTCCATTCGATCGCGGGTCACAGCCGAAACCTCGAACTCGTCTCGGCGAGCACCGGCGGCCAGCCCGGAGAGGGCGACGAGCCCACCGATCAACAGCAGGGGCGCGCCGACAGAACGGACGGGGCCGTAGGTCGCGGTAACCGTCCGCTCTACCGTCCGCGAGGCCGAGTCGGTGACGGGATCGTCCGCGGTGACCCGGTAGAGGCTCTCGCCGGGGTCGAGACCCACCTCGTAGGTCCGGATTCGGTCGACCGACTCACCGATCCGCGTGCCCGTGAGCGATAGCTGTGAGACGACGCGAACCTCGGTCTCGCCGGGACTCGCCCCCAGCTCCTCTCGGATGTCGCTGATCCGCGTCCGGAGCTCGGTGACGTTCACCGCGAACGGGACGGTGAGCGTCTCCCCCGGCGCGAGCGACTCGGCAGACTCGGCGGCAAGTGGCTCCTCGAACCGCCAGAGTTCGGTCCCGTCGGCGACCGACCGGACCACGAGCGTGAGATTCGCCGCCGCGCCGAGGTCGGTCTCCCCGGCCGTTCCCGCCCGGGGATCGAGCTCGTAGCCGTAGCTGAAGCTCCCGCCGAGCACGGGCGCGATCTGGGTAAAATACGACGTACGGTCCTGGAGCACGTCTCCCCGCTCGAAGACCGTCGTGTCCTCGGTGACCGTCGCCTGGTGGGTGAACGCTCCCGTCGAGGTCCAGCCGGGCCCTTCGAGTTGTTCGGTTTCCTCGCCCGGCGCGACGTGTGTGGCGTAGGTCAGGTAGCCCCCGACCAGGAACAGTGCGACCGCGACGAGCACCGCAGCGGCGAAGTGCGCCTGTATGAGCGCCCGGACGCGGGCCGACCTCGCTGTCATCGTCGGGGTGATTCACGGGGGGAGTACATATACGCTGTCATGTCAGTACGATCATCCGACGAACCGTCGGAGTCGGGTGCGCAGGCGAGCCAGCCGCCCGGGGCCGTCGCTGTCGCGCCCCCGAAGCCGGCCGGTTCCGATCACCCGCACGCCGAGGAGGTAGAAGGGGAGACCCAGGACGGCGTCGATGACGACGATCGGCAACCAGGGGTGATACTGGTACAGCGCGTCGATCACCGGAACAGGGAGCACTTCAATGTAGCGGTGTTGCTCGAGATACAGTTGGTAAAAGCCCGTCTCCGGGGGCGCAGTCAGGCTCACCGAGACGTTCGTGCTCGACCGCCCCGCGAGCCCGAGCCGCTCCGAGTCAACGGCGACGCCGTCGCTGGCCGGCGAGAGATAGACCGTCGTCGGAGCGAGGCCGCCGTTTGTCACCCGGTAGGGGATCGTCTCGGTCGTCCCCTGCCGGATGACGTCGGGGGCGTCGCTGTCGAACTCCGCGCTGACGATCCCGAAGGTCTCGGCGCCGGCGGGCCCGACCATCGCCGCGGTCGCGCCGGCGACGATCAACAGTGCGAGCCCGGCCACGAGCCGGCGGGAGCTGGTGCCAGTGTCCCGACTGCGGGTCCGGTCTCGGTCCCTGTCGCCCGCGAGGGCCACGTCGAGGAGATACAGCAGGATCGAGAGTCCAAGCAGCAGGTACGCGAGCCCCTCGACTCCCAGAAGCGCCCGGGTTCCAAGCAGCTGTGCGAGCCGGAACTGCAGCGTCTCCAGCCCAGACTGTACGGCCGTGACCGCGGTTCCGAGACCGGGAATGGTCACGACCGAGCCGCCGGGCTGCCAAGCGACGGCGGCGATCTCGGTTCGCTGGACCGGCGGCTCACCGCCGTCTTGATCGGTGAATGGATTGTTGTCCCCGCGGGTGACAAAGCCCCGCTCGGTCTCACCGACGATCCGGTGGGTGGTGAGCCCCCCGCCCTGGATCTCCTCGGCCTCGAAGGTCACCACGTCGCCCTCGCCGAGCTCGCCGGCGAGTTCGGGCGGCAGGGCAACGAACCCATCGCCGGGATCGATCGTCCCCGCCATGCTGTCGGTGGTGACGAAGCTGAACAGGAGCGGCTGTCCGAGCACCTGTCCTGCGATCAGGGCCAGCACGACGACGACGATCGTCGCCTGGACTATCCACCACCCCGCCTGCCGGAGTTCCATTCGCCTCTGCGGGCGATCGGCGGCCCCGTCGAAAGTACGTTTCGGTTACACGAACGTGCCGGACCAGACGATCGGGGTCGGTGAGTTAACGGCCGCCGACGAGCGCCTCGACCTTCTCGAGGGTGGCCTCGAGGTACGGGTCCTCCTCGTCGGTCGGCAGGTCGACGCCGTTCCGAAGGCGGGCGAACTCCTCGGTGAGACGCTGGTACTCCCGGCTCTCTTCGAGTTGCTGGTAGCCCAGTTTCGTCTCGAGGGTCGCCAGCGTCGAGGCCACGGCGAGCATCTGCTGGAGCTGCTCGTCCTGTCGCTGGCGGGCGAGCATCCGTTCGACGACCTCGACGAGTCGGTCGGTCGAGACCGGCTTCACGAGATACTCGTCGAAGCTCATCTCGATGATGTCCGTATCGGGCTCGACGGCCGTCACCATCACCACCCGCGGGTCGATCTCGCGGGCCTCGATCTCCTCGAGCACCGCGTCTCCGGGGACCTCGGGCATCCGGCGGTCGAGCAAGAGCACGTCGACGGTCGAGTCGAGCCGGTCGATCGCCGCCGTCCCTGAATAGGCCGTCCGAACGTCGTACTCCGTCGACAGGCCCTCCGCGTACGCGTCCGCGATCGCACGCTCGTCGTCGACGATTAGAACTGTCGGGTCCGCTGTCATCGGTGTACCGTTTCACGAACAGCCTCATAAAGTTGCGGCCACGAGGCGCGCTCCAGAAGCTTCATTACTCGGCTGAGTGATGTCACAGACACGCGTATGGCTGTACTCTGGCTGGACGACATCCAGGCCGATGACTTGGAGCAGGTCGGCGGAAAAGCGGCATCGCTAGGTGAGATGGCCGCCGCCGGACTCCCCGTCCCGCCCGCGTTCGTCGTCACCGCGGACACGTACCGATCGTTTATCGAGGCCAGCGGGATCGACGAGACGCTCGCCGGCGTTCTCGGGGTCGATACCGAGGACTCGGCGGCGCTCGCCGAGGCCGCCGAGCGCGCGCAGGCGGCCATCCGGGAGACGCCGCTCCCCGACTCCGTCCGGGAGGAGATCCTCGCCGCCTACGACGGGCTCGACCGGCCGCCGGTCGCGGTCCGGTCCTCGGCGACGGCCGAAGATCTGCCCGACGCCTCGTTTGCCGGACAGCAGGAGACGTTTCTGAACGTCACCGGCGAGGCGCTGCTCGATCGGGTGCGGGACTGCTGGGCCTCGCTGTTCACTCAGCGGGCGCTGTACTATCGCGTCGAGCAGGGGTACGACGACGCCGCCGTGGATATCGCCGTGGTCGTTCAGGAGATGGTTGCCGCCGAAAAGAGCGGTGTGATGTTCACGAGTCACCCCTCGACCGGCGCGCCGACGGTGACCATCGAGGCCGCCTGGGGACTCGGCGATGCGGTCGTCTCCGGGGCAGTGACCCCCGACAACTACGAGCTCGACCGCGAGACCGGCGCGCTCGAGGAGACGACCGTCGCCGAAAAGACCGTGATGTACCGGCGCGATCCGGAGACCGGCAAGACCGTCGAGCGACCGGTTCCCGACGAAAAGCGGACCCGCCGCGTGCTCGATGAGTCCGAGCTGAGTGCGCTCGCGGAGCTCGGCGAGCAACTCGAGACGCACTACGGGACCCCGCAGGACGTCGAGTGGGCGATCGCCGACGGCGAGGTCTATCTCCTGCAGTCCCGTCCGATCACGACAATCGAGGACGGTTCGGAGGGCGGTATCGAGGGTACTCAGGACGCCGAGCCGGCGGAGGCGGGGGTTACCGACGGCGGCGACCTGTCGCTGTCAGGACTGGGTGCCAGCCCGGGACGGGTCTCCGGGGCGGCCCGGAGCGTCGACAAGCTCGACGAGCTCGACAAGGTCGGCGACGGGGACGTCATCGTCGCGGAAATGACCACG
>CAYREK010000055.1:0-7648 GCA_964423305.1 uncultured Halobacteriales archaeon
TTAGGCGAGACAGCCCCGCACAGAGACGAAATCGAGGCGTCGACCCGCGACTACCATCGAAGACGACTCAGTATGAGCCAGGAGCGAGTCACGACCGACCGGGAGGGAACGAGCGCCGTCGACGTTATCCGGCAGTTCGTCGCGCTGCGGCGGGACGTGTTGGTGCTGTCGCTCGCGATGTTCGCGTTCAGCCTGGGATTTCAGATGACCAGCCGCTACCTGCCGGAGTACATGCGCGTGCTCGGCGCCTCGGGGTTCGTCGTCGGCCTGTACGGCACGGTCGGCAACGTCATCGGTGCGGTCTATCCGTATCCCGGCGGGGCCGTCTCCGACCGGCTGGGCTCGCGGTACGCGCTGACGGTCTTTGGTCTCCTCTCGACGCTCGGGTTCGCGGTGTGGCTCGTCGCGCCGACGATCGGGACGATCACCGTCGCCGGGGTCGCCCTCGAGCCGTGGGTCTGGATTTTCGTCGGACTCTTTCTCGCACAGGCCTGGAAGTCCTTCGGCCTGGGGGCGACCTTCGCCGTCGTCAAACAGGCCACCGAGCCATCGCGGCTTGCCGCCGGGTTCGCGAGCACCGAGACCGTCCGGCGGACCGCATTCCTGATCGGTCCGGTGCTCGCGGCCGTGCTGATCGGACTCCACCCGGAGTTTACCGTGAGTTTCCGGTACGTCCTCGCGGTCGGAGTCGTCTTCGGCGCCGCCGGCACGGTCGTCCAACATCTCCTGTACGACGCGAGCGAGGACACCGTCGGGGACAGCTTCGACGGGCTCGACCAGATCCGGCGAGATGTCCGGACGATGCCCGCGGAGATCCGGCCGCTGCTGGTGGCCGATACGCTCGTTCGCTTTGCCAACGGCATGGTGTATGTCTTTTTCGTCATCGTCGTCACCGAGTTGCTCGCGGTGGTGATCACGCAGGTGTACGAGGTCGGCTTCGACGCCACGCTGGCACTCGGCGGCCTGTCCTACGCGGTCGATATCTCCCCGGCGGCTTTCTTCGGGTACCTGCTCGGCGTCGAGATGCTGATCGCACTCGTTACGATGATTCCGGCGGCGAAGCTCGCAGAGCGGATCGGGCTCAAGCCGGTCGTCAGCCTGGGATTTTTCGTCTACGGTGCCTTCCCGGCCGTGCTAATCGCCGGGCCCGACCTGCTCGCGCCGGTCCTGTCGCTGCAGTGGGCGATGGTCGCCGTCTTCGCCTTCTCCGGGCTCCGTTTTGCCGGCCTGCCGGCGCACAAGGCGCTGATCGTCGGCCCGGCCGAGCGCGACGCCGGCGGCCGGGTCACCGGCACCTACTATCTGCTCCGCAACGCGGTCGTCATCCCGAGCGCGGCCCTCGGGGGGTATCTCTGGGAGTTTGTCAGCCCCGAGGTCGCGTTCACGCTGGCCGCGGCGATCGGTATCGCGGGGACCGGCTACTTCCTGCTGTACGGCGAGGAACTCGAAGCCTACCGGTGAGGGCCGCGATTAACACGGTATCGGGCGGCGGGTACGGGGTCTGACTCCGTTACAATCCGTATCACGGCCGACGAAGCACACCGGCAACAGCACGCGAAGTGATTTTGGCCCTCTGTAAGGCCCCGGTTTGTGCCGTCGTCGTTCGCGCGGACGACAGCGTCGTGTCCGAACCGCTCGATCCCGAACAACCGTGTGAGACGGTCGGTCCGGCGGTCAGTTGTTTGACTCGGGGAGCGTGGATTCGCCGGTCACGGTCAGAAAGACACCGTCGACCGTGGTCTCGGTGACCTCGTCGATCAGGGGGTTGCCCGACAGCTCCCGTTCGATCGCGCCTGCGGCGTCCTCGGAGGGCTGCTCGTCGAACGCGTAGACCCACCGCTGGGTGATCGTCTCCCCCGGGACCGGCTCGGGAGCAGAGTTGACCCACGCCTCGAGCCTGTCGAGACTGGCGTCGAAGCTCTGTGGCGGGCCAAGCTGACCGGTAACACTCGCGTCCAGGCTCGGAAGCCGGTCGAACAGCCGCGTAAACACCGGCGTCGTCTCCTCGAGTTGCCTGCCGTCGCCGGTCTGGGTGTCGATCCATGACTCGAGGTCCTGTCCGAGCAGGACCGCCTCGTCGCCGAGCGCGAACTGGGTGCCTGCCTCGGCGTTTTCGGCGGTCCGGTAGGACTCGTACTGGCCGGTGAGGACATACCCCTCTGTGTCCTCGACGGTCGTCTCGAGACTCGAGCGATCGAACGAACCGAAAAAGATCACTGCCGGCAGCTGGACCAGAAAGCCGTCGACGGCAGCCGGGTCGATGTCGAGTACCGACGCCCGACCGTTCCGGAGCGTCTGCTCGATCAGGAACGGACTGTAACTGAACCGGTAGACGCGGGTGTCGCCTCTCAGTTCGCCGATCGACTCGGGAGTGACGAGCCAGTCTCTGAACGGCGCCTGCGGGTCGTCGCCCCCCGAATCGCCAGGCGTCTGCCCATCGGCGTCGTTATCCTGCCCGAGACAGCCGGCGAGAGCGCCGACGGCCGCGGACGCTCCACCGGCGAGTACCGTCCGACGAGAGTGAGTTTCGTGCACAGTTCTGTTACGACTGCGGTAGGTTATATCAGCCGTTTGTTCTCGCCGTGAGAGACGCCGGCCGATTCGTGACTCCCCGTCGCTGCTGTGTCGGCGATCGACAAGGCGACTTATTCCTCGTCGACACTCAACGAAACCATGCGGTGGCCCTCTCCGTCGTACGGAGCCTACGCCGAGTTCGTCGTGACCGTGCTCGTGACCATGGCACTGCTCCAGTACGCGGGACTCTCCGGACCGGCCGGCGAGCTCGATCTCGTCTTTCTCGCCGGGTCCGGATGCATGCTCCCGATCGTCACGTACCTGCTCACGCTTGCCGCCGAGAACACTCGCCTGATCCCGCAATGGGAGCGGATGGTCGCCGAAGAGTCGTAATGCGACATCACCTCTCAAGCACAGCCAACGCGGGCGATCGTCTGTGTCAGAAACCCGCCCTCGGGAATTTAATGCACCCGGGTCGGCAATCTTACCGATGGACGACGCTCCACCGCTCGGCGAGCGGCTCGCGGCCGACCTGACGGCCGATCAATCGGTGACGCTCACCGCGATCGGGCTCGGAGTGGCGGCGTTCGTGTCGTCGGCCGCCGGGAGTCCAGTCTCCGTGGTCGCGGGCTTTCCCGCGCCGTTTTTGCTGTCGTTGAGTCTGATGAACGTGGCGTTCGTGTACGGCGAATTCTGGCCGGAGACCTACGAGCCACGGCGAGCCGTCCTCTGGACGGTCGTCTTCGGGATCGGTACGGTCGCGGTCTTTGTCAGCGTCCTCGGACTTGCCTCGTCGGGCGTTGGGAATCGCCTCGCGAGCGCCGGCGCGTTCGTGACGACAGCCGGCAGTCAGATCGGGAGCGCGTTTCTGTACGCCCGGAACCGCCGATAGCGAACCCCGGCGGTCAGGAACACGGTGATCGCCCCGTCGAGAACGGGCCCGCTCGAAGCGACTCTGTTGCGGGAATCGAGAGGGCCAACGAGACGGCGTATGCAGTACACGCGCCACAACCTCCCGGAGAGGGGAGCTGCGGGCCGTGGCGTGGTCGCGACGGCGGTCTCGATATGAGATGTCCAAGAGGTTAGGACTTCGACACCGAACCAGGACGACGGGGTCTCGGGTCTGCCGCCGGCCGACCCGGTTGGCAGACAGTGGATTCTCAACGGTCCCATCGGCGTGACGGTCGCCGTCACCGTAGGGGACACAGACGGATGACGAGGACTCGACGAGGTCACCGTTGCTCAGCGTGAACCGCTTTCTGTGGTTTTTCACGGGACGGGACTCACCGGTCTTATGGAGGCAGTGTCAGTATGTCCCCGCGCTCTGTACGCGACGACGACAGCACAGCACGGACGAACCAGACTCGGCGCCGATTCCTGCTCGGAGCGGGTGCCCTGACGGCGGCGCTGGCCGGCTGTATCGGCGACGACGATGATGATTCGGACGACGATCCGACTACCGACACGCCAGGCGACGACAGTCCAGACGACGGGTCCGGCGATGATGCCGACGACGACCAGGCGGATGCGTTCGATCCGGCGAGCGAGCTGGCTTACGGCAAGTGGCTGAGCATGGACGAGGACACCCTGTTTTTCGCCTACGCCAACTTGGAGGCGTTACCGGAGGACATCGCCGGCGGCTCGTCGGACCCGTCGATCGACGACCCGCTGGTCCTGTACCCGCTCGTGGTGGGCGGGGTCGTCGTCGGGCTCGGTCAGCTTTCGCTTCCGTACGCCGGGCTCGCCCGAGCCGCTAACCCCCAGGCGTCGGCTGACTCGACGGTGCGCGAACTCACCGTGGTCAACCGAACGATCGTCGCCGAGGGGAGCTTCGCGACCGATCAGCTGGAGGACCGGCTGACCGAACCCACGGACGAGACGTTCGGCGTCGCCCACGAGCGAACCGGCACGATCGGCGAGTACGACCGGTACGAGCCCGTCGAGGTGCCAGAGAGCGTCGAGAACGCACCCGCGGTGGCGGTCACGGACGAAACAGTGGTCGTCGGCCGGAACGCCGACCGACTGGAGCAGACGATCGGCGCTGGGAGCGGAGATCGATCCCGGGTCTTCGAGACCGACGAGATCGTTAGGGAGCTGCTCGAAGGGGCCGGAACCGGTGATCTCGTGATCGGCCAGCTCGGAGTCCCGTACGAGCAACTCGCCGGCGGAAACCAGAGCATCGAGCCCGACCCGGGCTTCGAGCCACAGTCCGATGAGGATCTGGTCGCGTCGATCGCGTTCGACGCCGACAGCGAGCGTCTCGACTCGGAGTTCGGGCTCGCGGCGACGGACCTCGGCGAGGACAGACAGGAGACGATCGAGGCGTCGTTCGGGACCGCGGCCGTCGAGGACTCCGGCTCGGTCACGGTGAGTGACGACCGCGTCACCGCGAGCGGAACCTACGAGGCCGAACAGCTGACCGGCGGAACGACCGAGCAGGAACTCTCGCCGGCGACGGCCGCGGAGCTGGTGTCTCCGGACGCGTTGACCCTCCAGTACGAGCCCCCGCGCGGGCAGTCGGGGTTCGGCGAGCTCTGGGTGACCGTCACCGAGGACACCGACGCCGCGGCGATCCGCGTCGAGACGGACTCGGGCAACGCAAACGAGATCGAGCCACAGGACGGTCCCGTCACGGCCGGCACTAGCGTCGCGGCACCGGTCGATCCCGACGGCGATGCGGTGACCGTACTCGCGGTCAACGACGAGGGCGCGGCTGGCGAGCTCGTGACCCGGTCCGTTCCCACGACAGAGCTGTCCGAGACGGCGGCCGGCGAGGCGGTCCCAGAGGAGGCGCTGTCGTTCAGCTACGAGTCGCCCGAGACCGGCGACCTGGGCGGGCTCACGGTCGAGGTGGTCGCCGAGACGGACGCCGAGACGCTGATCGCCCAGCCACAGGAAGCGCCGAGCCTGTTTACCGATCGGGTCGGCTCGCTCACCGCCGACGGGCCGATCGGCGCCGGCACGACCCTCGAGACGAGCGTCGAAACGGACGGCGACGAGGTCGTCGTGTACGCGACCGTCGACGGCGCGACCGGCGAGGTCGCCCGCTGGACGGGCCCCGAGTGACTGCCCCGGCGGCGACGGGGCCCACCGACAGGCCAGGCAACGCTTAGACCACGTCACCCCCGGATCGCGGACTGACGCGCAGGCGCAGTGAGGATCGACGGGCCGGCCGAGGGCGGAGTAAACTCGGGATTGGCCACGATACGACATTTTGAACGGCAGCCTCGGGGGACTCTCCCCGGAATCTCGGTCAACCGAAGTTCCACGCCGAGTGATCGATCGTCTCGAAACGGCCTCGACGCCGCTCACCGGACGCGTGCTTTTTGCGCGAGTCAACCACTACCCGTGACCGCCGAGCCGTCGCTGTCCGGTGCTCACGCGGGATCCGGCGGAACGAGCCCGACTCGGAGGCGCTCGAACCCGTTTCTGACACCCCGTTCGGTGAGTCCGTATCCGAGTTCATCGAGCATACTCCGCACCGACGCGTGGGTCGTCTTCGGGCGGTGGACGCCGACGTAGACGTGCAATCCCCCGACCGGTGACACCTGATAGTGAACGATATCGTGTGCGTCGAGCAGACGAACCGTCTCGGCGAGTGTCTCGGCATCGATTCGGTCCCGACACGAGACGGGTACTGGCACGCCGGCGATTGTCGTCGTCTCGACACCGGCCGGATACCCCTGTGTCGGATCGGCACCCTCTGTCATCGGTTCCAAACGGATTCACATGCTACAGCTCATTGAGTCTTCCTCGATCGACGATCCGTGTATGTCGAAAAAGCCAGAATCAGACCTCGAAGACGCCGTCAGTGTGTGCGTACGTCGTGTATCCTCCGCGGGCCTCGTCGAACTGATAGACGGTGTACTCGGTCACGAACCCGCCACTGCGCTTGTCACACTGGACAGCCACCTGCTCGTGTCCCGGCGTCTCTTCGGTGACAATACGACAGAGGACGGCTGTTCCGGTTAGCCGGGCGTACCCAACCGGCTCCGAGTGCGTTTCGACTCCCGCGGCGGCGACCAGCTCACTCGTGATCGCGGCTTCGGGGTCGGCGCCGTTCGTCGACTGCTCGACCCGTCGCTGGAGAGTTACGGGGGCCAACTCGGTGATGCTCCGGTGATCCGGTGCGACTCCAAACGAGACCAGCTGATCGTCAATATCGTCCAAGACTCCTCGGAGGAGATCGACATCGCCGGTCAGCAGCTGAACAACGCCCGTCGGCTTCATGCCCGGCAAATTGGTCTCTACGGTATTAGGAGACGCGCCGTATCGAAGGCCGCGGACGCGCCATCCGCATGTTAATACGTCTCAAGCACGTAGCGACCGCGATGACACGAGAAGTAACACACGAAGCGAAGGGTCCGGAAGCGATCGACACCGACGAGTACGACGGAGCCATTCACATCTGTCAGTGTGGCCTCTCGAACAACAAGCCGTTCTGCGACGGGTCACACGCCGTTACGGTAGAAGAAGAGGACGGCGTCCAGTACAAGTACGAGGACGACGACGACGAAAATCGACGCTACGAGATCACCGAAATAGTGTTCAAAGGCTAATCGGACGAACTCTCGGTCTGAGTCCGGCCAGCCAGGATGTCCGCTCGTGATCTCCGGTAGATCGGCGTGACCAACGAACGCTTTAGTCCTGTTGAGCACGTACTGTAGATACCATGCCTTTTGAAGACGCAACGATCACGAGCGTCACTCCGATCAGTCCGGACTGTAAGCAGTATATCATAGAGTTAGACCGGGACACGTTTACCGGCGAGGCCGGACAACACACCGCGCTTCGAACCGAAAACGGGGTCAAGCCCTACAGCGTCCTCGCCATCGATGGGGCGAGGATCGGCCTCATGATTCGTGCCTACGGCACCGACGGCGTGGCCGACTACATGGACAACCAGTCAGTTGGAGACACCGTCAACGTAAAGCCGAGATTAACCGGGAACCTCACACTCCGGGGGACGGATTCCTCGGCAGTGTTCGTCGGCACCGGTACCGGCATCACTCCTCTCATCGGGATGTTACAGGCGTACATACTGGGGGATGGGCCACACGCAGTCTTTATGTTCGGCGAGAAGACACAGGAGCAGCTGTTGTACAAATCGCTGTTAGAACAGTACGAACTCACG
>CAYREK010000055.1:7676-13663 GCA_964423305.1 uncultured Halobacteriales archaeon
CTTTCCCGCGAGGACTGGGCGGGCCACACCGGCTACATTCAAGAACAACTGCCAGACGTTGTCGAGACCGTCGAGCGCGACGCGGATTATTACGTGTGCGGAGTCCCGGCGGCGGTGGTAGCCACCAAAGACAAGCTGGATGCGTTAGGTGTCCCCTCCGACCGCGTTCATACGGAAGGTTGGGAAGACGCACAAGTGGCTTAGTAGCTGTTTGACGCGGGCTCAGCTGCCGAGGCCACTCTATTGGGACATGCCCAGCGTGGATGTCTGGATTCTTCCGCTGAAAACATACGATTCCTGTTTCGTAGTATCGGGTCCCCAGTACGATTGAGGACGCATAACGGCTTGAGACTAGTCCCGGGCGGATTCGAACCGCCGTCAGCGGCTGACCTCCGCGTCGGCAACTCCGGACGCGTCCAAAGGCCGCTATGATTGGCCACTACACCACGGGACTATACCGCGAACTGTCCGTGCCGGAAATAAAATCGTTGCGCTCGGCCGATCCGCTGTCGGCCCCTCGTCAGGCCTCATCAACCCGGCCGCAATCCCGGGACGCAAGGCTTTTGATTTCGATCCCATTGACGACAGTCGATGAACGGTCCCAGACGCCTCGTCCGCCGCCGGAGGCTCCCGTGACGGCTCGATCGGACGAGGAGTCGGGCACCGTTAGGCTGCCCGGCGCGGTCGTCGTCTACCTCAAGGGCGTCGCGATGGGCGCCGCGGACGCGGTACCGGGCGTCTCGGGGGGAACGATCGCCCTGATCACCGGGATCTACGAGCGGTTGATCGCCGCGATCACGAGCCTCGACCCGCGGGTACTCGCGGCCGTTCCGGGCGCACGAACCGCGCCCGGGCGGCGACGCCTGTGGACGCGGCTGCGGGGGATGGACGTGCCCTTCCTGCTCGCGCTTGGGACCGGGCTCGCGACGGCGGTCGTGATCGTCGCCCGGGGCGTCGAGGCCGCTCTCGAGGCCGTTCCCGGGCTAACGTACGCGTTCTTCTTCGGGCTGATCGGCGCGTCCGCGGTCGTGTTGTACGAGCGTCAGTGGCTCGCTCGCCCCCGGCTGCTCGGGACCAGCGTTGCGGGATTTACCCTCGCCGCCCTGATCGCGGGGGCGACCGCGACCGGCGGGGTCGGACACGGGTTGCCGATCCTGTTCGGGGCCGGAACGATCGCGATCGCCGGCATGGTGCTGCCGGGGATCTCTGGGGCCTTTCTCCTCCTGTTGCTCGGCCAGTACGAGTACATGGCCGAGCGGCTCAACGCGGTCGTCGACGGGCTCGCCACTGGGGTCCCTCGGGACGCGGTCGTCGATATCGCCGGCTTTCTCGCCGGCGCCACCGTCGGGCTGTTCACGATCGCCTACGGCGTCCGGTGGGCGCTGGCCCGCGACCGGGCGGCGACGCTCGCCTTCCTCGTGAGTCTCATGGTCGGGGCGCTCAGGCTGCCCGTCCGTGAGGTCGGGGCCGCGACGGAGACCTGGACCCCGACGGCGATCGCCGCGGTCGCCGGTGCGGTCGCGGTCGGCGCCGGGATCGTCCTGGTGCTTAACGCCGCGACCGAGGACTTCGGAGCGTAGCGGAGCGAGGCGGTACACCTATAGGTGCGGTCACACACCGATGGATCGATGGCCGATTTCACCAACGTAATCGCGGGTGGACCGTCGCAGGGCTCGTCGACCGTTCCCGAGGAGAGAGGATGGTCCTCGGGTCGCTGAGCGGGCCCTTGGTGCTCGCCGGCCTCGCCGGGGGAGCCGTCGGCGCGGCGGTCGGGGCCCGACAGGCGCTCGCGTTGGCCGGCGTGTTCGTCGTCCTCGGCGAGCTCGGCGCCGTCGGGGCCGGCGGGGCGATCGCCGGAACGGGAGTGCTTGACGCTCGCGGCGCGGCCGGGACGCTCGGGTTCGGGCCGCTGTTGGGCCCACACGTCGCCTTTGCCGGCGGCGTCGCTGCGGCCGCGTATCTGGGACGCTCGCAGATGTTCGACACCGGCTTCCGGTACCACCAGGCCAAGTCGATCGGCAAACCCCTCGGGAGCCGGCCAGACGTGCTCGCGGTCGGGGCAGCGTTCGGTGCCGGCGGCGCCGTCGTGGCACAGCTGGTCGCCGAGGCCGGCCTCCCGCTCGATCCGATGGCGCTCGCGGTCGTCGTCTCCGCGCTCGTCCACCGGATCGCGCTCGGGTATCCGCTGGTCGGGCCGGTTCGGGACGGCCTGCTCGATCTCTCGGCGTTCGAGCGTCAGGAACGGTGGGAGGGTCAGGAGGGCCGCACGCGCGGTCGGCGCGGCCGGTTGATCGTCGAGCCGTGGCTCCCCGAGCACTACACCTGGGGGAACGTCGCGGCGCTCGGACTCGCCGTCGGCGGGCTCGCCGGCTACCTCGCGCTCGCGACCGGGAGCGCGTTTCTCGCCTTCGGGCTGACCGCGGCCAGTCTCCTGGTGCTCTCGGCCGGGCAGTCGTCGTTCCCGGTGACACACCACATGGCGCTGCCGGCCGGGATCGTCGCCGTCGGCCTCGACGCCGACCCGACGCTCGTGGTGCTCGCCGCCGGGGTTGTCGGCCTGCTTGCCGGCCTGATCGGCGAGCTTGCAGAGCGGGCCCTGTATGCCCACGGCGACACGCACTTCGATCCGCCGATGGTGGCGATTCTTCTGACGAGTCTGCTCATCGCCGGGCTGGTCACGGCCGGCATCCTCGACCCCGGGCCGGTGCCCTACGAGGGGTTCTGAGCCGGCCGGGACGGTCCACGGCCCTGCCTACTCTTCGGAGAGAGGATTGTATGTGCCGGTGATGTCCCACTCGTGGAGACAGTGTGGCGTACCCGAGGGGGTCAGGCCGCGCCAGGTCTGCTCGTCGTCGTCCCACCGCTCCCTGCGGCCGCACCGCTCGCAGCTGCGCTCGGTCGGTGGAACGATCGTCGCGGGGCTCGTCGAGTCGGACCCTGACGGGCTCATAAGAAAGCGGACTGACCGTCGAACGGGAGCTGTCGCGAGCGATCGCGACGCGTCGGGTGTGGTCGGTCCACGCGGGCGTTACTTGTCCTCGGAGTCGAGATCCATGTAGTCGTCGTCGGTCTCGAGCTTGTCCTCTTCGAAGTCTGCGCTGACTTCCTCTTCCATCTCGTTGAGTTCCTCTTCGACCTGCTGGCGCCCCTTTCGGAACTCGCCCATTGCCTGGCCGGTCGAGCGGGCCAGCTTCGGGATCTTGTTCGCGCCGAACAGCAGTACTGCGATCAGCAGGATGACGAGCATCTCCGGGCCGCCGGGGATCGGTCCGAAGAGTGGCACGAGTGTTGTTGCCATCGTAATCTGAGTTAACTTGGTGTCAATTATAGTCTTTTTGCTCCCTGCGGGCTCCCGACCGCTCGTTGGCCGGGCCGGGGAGAGTCGAAGCGTGGTACTTTTCCCGACCGGTCCGGTGGTGTCGGGCAATGGCCGCCTCCCTGGGGCTCGTCGTTCCCGCCTATCGCCCCGACGTCGATCGGTTGGTACGGTTCCTCGAGGAGCTTTCGGTGACACTCGATCCGGCTACCCTCCACGTGGAGATCGACGATCCCCGCTCCGAGATGATTGATCGGCTCGACGAGCTCCCCGTGACGGTGAACGCGGCCGAGCAACGGCGCGGGAAGGGTGCCGCACTCACCGCCGGGTTCGATCACCTCGAGACGGACGTGCTCGGGTTCGCAGACGCAGACGGCGCGACCCCGGCCGCGTCCATGGCTGATGTCTGCGAGCCGGTGACCGACGGAACGGCCGATCTCGCGGTCGGGTCCCGGCGTCACCCGGAGGCGACGGTCGTTGCCCACCAGACGCTGTTGCGCCGGCAGATGGGCGATGCCTTCGCCTGGCTCGCCCGCCGGCTGCTCCCGGTCGCGCTGTACGATTACCAGTGTGGCGCGAAGGCGATCGCCGCGGACGCCTGGGCGGCGATCAGGGGCGACATCACCGCGCCGGGGTTCGCCTGGGACGTCGAGCTGATCAGCTTCACCGGCGCCCGCGGCGGTCGGATCGTCGAGGTCCCCGTCGAGTGGCACGATCGGCCCGGCTCGACGGTCTCGGCGCTCGGTGCTCCCCTCGAGTTCGGGCGGACGGTCCTGAGCGTCCGCCGCCGAGCCGGAGCGATCGCCGCCGATCGGGACGCGATCGAGCCGACGGCCGTCGAGGACGGATGAGCGCCGACGGCGGGCCGCTCGCGGCGCTCGCCTCGCGGGTCCGCATCGGCCAGTTCGTCACCGTCGGCGTCGTCGGCGCGGTCTGTGACACTGTGGTATTGCTCGTCCTCGTCGAGTGGGTCGGCGTGCTCGAGGAACTCGCGGTGCTCGCCGGCATCGAGACGGCGATTCTCGTGATGTTCGCGATCAACGACCGATGGACGTTCGCGGAGGTCGGCGCCGACGGGCGACGCTCGTTTCTCCGGCGGCTGCTCCGCTCACACGGCGTCCGGGCAGCCGGCTCGGCGACGCAGTTTCTCGTGTTCGTCGCCGTCTTTCGCCTCCTGTTCGTGCCCGTGACGGCCCTCGGAGTCGACCTTTGGCTGCTGGTCGCGAAAGGCGCCGGGATCGGCGTCGGGATGGTCGTCAACTACGTCTTCGAGAGCCTGTTCACCTGGCGGGTCCAGAAGAGTTCGTGACGCCCTCTCACGGCCGGCGGCAAACACAATTCTTAAACGCAAAACAGAGCTACCAGACAACAGCGGGATGGGATAGCCAGGAGATTCCGGCGGGCTCATAACCCGCAGATCGGTGGTTCAAATCCACCTCCCGCTACGTTCTCTCGATTGTCGAGCCGAAGATCGTCGGACCGAAGGGTAAAAGCGGGCCAGCACCCAATCAGGCGTACATGACACCACCCAACGACGCCGACGACCCCGGGGGCTCGCCCGCGGCGACGGTGTACGATCTCGCCCCGGAGTGTACGGCCGGGGATCTCGAGGTGGGCGAGCAGTACCTCGCGACGGTCAACGGCGTCGTCGACTACGGCGTGTTCGTCGACGTTTCCGAGGCGGTCTCGGGGCTCGTCCACAGCTCGGAACTGACCGGCAGCTACGATGTCGACGACGAACTGCTCGTCGAACTCGAGGAGATCAGGGAGAACGGTGATCTCAGCTTCAGCGAGGTCCAGCCCGCCGAGTACGACGTGACCCCGCGGCTCCCGGGAACGCTCGTCGACGGGACCGACCTGGCCGCCCACGTCGGCACGCAGGCCCGGCTCGAGGGACGGGTCGTTCAGGTCAAACAGACCGGCGGTCCGACGGTCTTCCAGGTCAGCACCGGCGCAGCCGTCGTGCCCTGTGCCGCCTTCGAGGCCGCCGGAGAGCGGGCCTTTCCCGCGGTAGGAATCGACGATGTCGTCCGCGTGCTCGGAACCGTCGAGGCGCGTGCCGGTGCCCACCAGATCGAGGCAGATACTGTCCGCTCGCTCGAAGGGACCGACCGCGACCGGGTCGCAGAGCGAGTCGAGGAGACCCGAACGGAGGTCGCAGCCCCCGACGAGATCGAGCCGCTGATCGAGTGGCCGGCCTTCGAGTCGATCGCTGAGGAGCTGACCGCGGTCGCGCGCCGGCTCCGCGAGGCGGTGCTTCGCGGCCGGCCGATCCGGCTGCGCCACCACGCAGACGGCGACGGACTGTGTGCCGGCGTGCCGCTCCAACACGCCCTCGAGCGGTTCATCGCCCAGCGGTGGGTCGACCCGGAGGCCCCACAACACCTGCTAAAACGGCTGCCCAGCAAGGCGCCCTTCTACGAGCTCGAGGACGCGACCCGCGATCTCAACTTCGCGCTCGAGAGCCGGCGCCGCCACGGCCAGAAGCTGCCGCTATTCCTGATGCTCGACAACGGCAGCACCGAGGAGGACACCCCCTCCTACCGGAGCCTCGCCCACTACGACATCCCGATCCTGGTGGTCGATCACCACCATCCCGACCCGGATGCGGTCGAGGAACTCGTCGAACACCACGTCAACCCGTACCTCCACGACGAGGACTACCGGATCA
>CAYREK010000056.1:0-13605 GCA_964423305.1 uncultured Halobacteriales archaeon
AGGTGCTCGTCCGCGGGGCCTACTCGCCGAACATCACCGAACGCCGGGACTGCTCGACGGCGCTGTTCGACGCCGAGGGCCGGATGGTCGCACAGGCCGAACACATCCCGGTTCACCTCGGTGCGATGCCGGGGGCGGTGGCCGCGGTCCGGGACCGATCGCCGGCGCCGGGGGATGTCTTCGTGCTCAACGACCCGTTCCGCGGCGGCACCCACCTGCCGGATATCACGCTGGTCGCGCCGATCGCCCGAGACGGTGAGATCGTCGCCTACGCGGTCGTCCGGGCCCACCACGCCGATGTCGGCGGCGCGGTCCCCGGGAGCATGCCCGCCGACAGCCGCGAGATCTACCAGGAGGGGTTGCGCCTGCCCCCGGTTCGGCTGGTCGCCGGCGGCGATCGAGTCGCGGATGTCGAGGCGCTCGTGCTCGCGAACCTCCGGAACCCCGACCGCAGGCGGGCCGACCTGCGGGCTCAGCTCGCGGCCGCCGAACGGGGCGACGAGCGCCTGCGGGCGCTGTTCGAGCGCTACGGCGACCGACTCGCCCGGGCCTTCGACGCGGTGATCGAGTACTCCCGAGAGCGGATCGAGAGCGAACTCGTCGCGCTCCCCGACGGCCGGTACCGCGCCCGCGACGTTCTCGAGGGCGACGGCGTCTCCGAGAGTGACGTTCCGATCTGCGCGACGGTCACGATCGACGGCTCCGCCATGGCCGTCGATTTCGCCGGTACCGCGGGCCAAGTGCCCGGTAATCTCAACGCTCCACCGTCGGTCGCCCGGAGCGCAGTGTACTTTGTCGTCCGGTGTGTGACCGACCCCGATATCCCGCCCAATCACGGCTGTTATGCCCCGGTGACGGTCTCGATCCCCGAGGGATCACTGTTGGATCCGACCCCGCCGGCCGCGGTTGTCGGTGGCAACGTCGAGACCAGCCAGCGGGTCGCGGACGTGGTCTTCACGGCGCTCGCCGAGGCCGCCCCGGATCGGGTGCCCGCACAGGGGCAGGGAACGATGAACAACCTCGTGATCGGCTCGCCGGCGTTCAGCTACTACGAGACGATCGCCGGCGGCGCCGGCGCGACCGCAACGGCCGACGGCGAGTCCGGCGTCCAGGTCGGGACGACGAACACCCAGAACACCCCGATCGAGGCCCTCGAACTCGCCTATCCGTTGCGCGTCGACGCCTACGGGTTCCGCGAGGACACCGGCGGCGCGGGTGCTCGACGTGGCGGCGACGGCCTGGTACGGGAACTGACGCTTGAAACCGACGCGACCGTGTCGCTGCTGACCGAGCGGCGGCGCCACGCCCCCGGCGGCGTCGCCGGCGGCCGTCCGGGCGCGACCGGCCGGAACCTGATCGACGGCGAGACCGTGCCCGCGAAGCTCACCCGGGAGCTGCCCGCTGGGACGTCCGTCCGGGTCGAAACGCCCGGCGGCGGCGGACACGGCTCCCTGAGAGAGTCAGAGGAGCCAGCAGAGTCAGACGAGTCTAAGAAGTGACTCTCCGGGTGTCTCGCGTCCTCGCTTGTCGCCGGCTACTGTCGCCCGTCGATCTCGGCGAGCAGGTCGGAAACCTCCGGACGGCCTCACGTCGAGGAGCCCCGTGGGCGTAGACGATCGCTGGCGTCCGTCCGTGAAGGCCCACCCGGCCCGTCTCGCGATCGGGCGCCGCGGTTGGCGCCTCGTCGACGGCGCCGATTGTCGAGGAAACCGAAACGGGTAATACCGGCCCTCCGGAAGCACCGACGAGCCGAGGTAGCCTAGCCTGGCCAAGGCGCCTGCCTCGAGAGCAGGTGTCCGAGAGGACTCGTGAGTTCAAATCTCACCCTCGGCGCTTTTTTGCTTACGTCCACATCGGCTGCTCGTACCGGACGCCCGATCCGTCGGTCGGACTCGTCGCGAGCACCGCCTCGCGGGCCAGCCGGCCGTTGGTCCGGACGTGGTGTTCCGGGACGAGGGGTAACTCGACGGGACGGTACCCGTCTGCCCGCATCGCGACGGTGCTGTCGTACTGTGCGACCGGTCTCTGGCCGTCGAGAACGCGAAACTGGCCGCCCTCGCGGACGTACCGCAGCGTAATTTCGGCCGCCCGCGGCCCGGGACAGGTGAGCGTCTCGACCGAGTCGAGTTCCACCCGCGGCTCTCCGCCGACGGTCAGAACGAGTCCGGGCGCGTCGGTGCTCGGATCGGCCCGCTCGTGCCACCGGACCGTCTCGGTCGGTCCGGCCGCGACGCAGGCGTACCCGCCCTCCTGCAGTAAGATCCGGTCTGCGACGCCGTAGAACAGCCGGCCGTCCTCGCGCCCGGCCAGCAGTGGCGGCTCGGCGAGCACCTCGCGGATCCGGTCGGCGGTCTCCTCGTCGGCGACCAGTACCGGCACGTGCCCCTCGTCGGCGGCGCGTGCGAGCGCCGAGACGACCTCGAGCGGCGTCCCCGAGTGTGGTGTGGCAACTGCGAGCGACTCTGGACGCTCCGGCAGCGGGTCCGTCCCGTCTCCCTCGGCGACGAACCCGCCGTCCGGCCGGTCCTCTGTCCCGAACCCGCGGTCGCGGAGATCCTCGCGTACCGCATCCGTCCGCTGTGCCCGATCGTGAATCATGTACATTCGTCGGGGCTGCGGGCGCATAAATCCCGCTCTGAGTTCCCATCCGTGACGATTAGTCTCGATCGTCGTAGACGACCTCGCCGCCGACGACCGTCAGCGTGACCTCGATCGCGTCGATCTCCTCGGCCTCCCAGGGAGAGCGCTCGAGCGCAACAAAATCTCCCCGCTTGCCCCGCTCGATCGTTCCGGCCCGATCCTCGGCAAAGCCCGCGTAGGCGCCGCCGGCGGTGTAGGCCCGCACCGCCTCGGTGACCGATACCGACTGGGCTGGGGTCGGCCCGTCGACTGCCTGTGCGATCCCGAACAGCGGGTCCATCGGCATGCAGTCGCTGCCGAAGGCGAGATTCGCCCCGCGGTCGAGCAACGCGCCGAACCGGTTCGTCTCGCGGCGGCGCCGCTCGCCGAGTCGATCGGCGTACAGCCCGCCCTCTCGGGCCCACTTGTGGAAGTTCGGCTGGGCCGAGACGACGACCGCCGCATCCGCGAGCCGGTCGATCAGCTCGTCGGTGAGCAGTTCGGCGTGTTCGATCCGGTGGCGTCGGCCGCTCGTCCCCTCGTAGGCGTCGAGTACCGCCCCGATCGCCGCGTCGCCGATCGCGTGAGTGGTCATCTGGAGCCCGGCGTCGTCGACCCGCTCGACGAGTGCCGCGAGTTCCGCCGGCTCGAGCACCCAGTCGCCCCGGGCGTCCCCGTCGTCGCCGTTGGCGTCCGCGTACGGCTCTGTCAGTCGCGCGGTCCGGCCGCCGATCGAGCCGTCGACGAACGTCTTGATCCCGCCGACCTCGACCCGATCGCTTCCGTGGTTGGTCCGTAGCCCGGTCTCGAGTACCGCGTCGAGGTGATCGCGCCAGTAGTTGAGCCGGACCCTGATATCGAGCTCGCCGGCCCGGTCGAACTCGCGGTACACCCGGGGGGCCTGGGAGTGACGGACCATCTCGTGGACCGCGGTGACCCCCCGCTTGACGGCCCGCTGTTGGGCCGCCCGGAGGTACTCGGTCATGCGCTCGGGGTCGGCTCGGGTCCGCTCGCGGAGCACCTCCAGGGCGCCCTCGACGAGCACGCCCGTGGGCTCGCCGTTTGCGGTCCGGATGTCGGTCTCCGGCATCTCGTCTCCGAACCGGTCGAGGACGACGCCGTTGACCGAGGCGAGGTGTAGATCCTCCCGGAAGGCGACAACCGGGCGGTCGGTGCTGATCGTATCGAGCTGGTCGCGGGTGAGGTAGTCTCCGCCCCACCGGCTCTCGTCGTAGCCGTACCCGAGCACCCAGCCCTCCCGTCGATCCCGGGCCGCGGCCAGCCGGTCGAGACAGGTCGCCGGCGAGGCCGCCTCCGAGAGATCCGCCTCGAGCTCGTATCGGCCGACGATCTCTAAGTGGGTGTGTGCGTCGACGAATCCGGGCAGGAGGTGCCGGCCGTCGAGGTCGATCACGCGTGTATCGATGTCCTCGAGAAAGCCGACCTCCCAGGCGTCGCCGCAGCGGACGATCTCGCCGTCCCGGACCGCGACGGCCTCGACGGACTCCGAGCCGTCGAGTGGGTGAACGGTGCCGTTCGTGAGCAGCATATCTGCGGGTGCAGCGTCGGACGGTGGTGTCATGGCGGCCCTTGGCGTCCCGACGGGCTTGAAAGCTCGTGTCCTCACCGGCCGCTGCCGACCGGCCACGGTGGCTGGCGGCCCGGCCCCCGGGACCGGGAAACTTACGAGCCGCGGCGACCACGCTTCGGGCATGACTGCAGATCCGACCGCCGAGAAGCTGGCCGAGCGAGTGCGGGCGGGCGAGCTCCGGCTGTACGAGCTCGAGGAACAGGCCGACGCCGACACCGCCGCGGCCGCCCGGCGGCGGGTGATCGCGGCCGAAACCGGTGCCGATCTTGAGGCGGTCGGCGAGCACGCCTTCGACGCCGCCGACGCCGAGTCGAACGTCGAGAACCTGCTCGGGGCCGCCCAGATTCCGTTCGGGGTCGCCGGACCGGCGCCGGTCGCCGGCGGCGCCGCAGACGGAGAGTATTACCTGCCGCTTGCGACCACCGAGGGCGCCTTAGTCGCGAGTGTCAACCGTGGGCTGTCCGTGATCGCCGCGGCCGGCGGCGCGACCGCCCGGGTCACCGACTCGGGGATGACGCGCGCGCCGGTGTTTCGGGTCGACCGGCTGGCCGCGGCCGCCGAGTCGACCACCAGCCACGGCGAGTTACTCGAGGTCGATCCGTACGTCGTCGGGGACAACGTCTACCTACGATTCGTCTACGACACCAAAGACGCCATGGGTATGAACATGGCGACGATCGCCACCCGCGAGGCCGCCGAGCTGATCGAGGCCGAGACCCCGGCGGAGCTGGTCGCGCTCTCTGGCAATCTCTGTACGGATAAGAAACCCGCCGCGATCAACGCCGTCGAGGGTCGGGGGCGGACGGTGACCGCCGATGTCCTGATCGACGGCGATCTGCTCGAGGAGCGACTGGGTGCCCGCCCGGCGGCGATGGCCGAGGGCAACGTCCGGAAGAACCTCGTCGGGAGCGCCAAGGCTGGCAGCCTCGGGTTCAACGCCCAGGCCGCCAACGTCGTCGCCGCGGCTTTCCTCGCGACCGGCCAGGACGAGGCCCAGGTCGTCGAAGGCGCAAACGCGATCACGACGATGGACGTCCGGGATGGCGACCTGTACGCGAGCCTCTCGCTTGCCTCCCTCGAGGTCGGCACCGTCGGCGGGGGCACCGGACTCCCGACCCAGCGGGCCGCCCTCGAGATCCTGGGACTGGGCGGCGGCGGCGACCCACCGGGGGCAAACGCCGACGCGCTGGCGGAGGTGATCGCCGTCGGGGCGCTGGCCGGCGAGCTCTCGTTGGTCGGGGCCTTCTGTTCGCGGCACCTCGCGAGCGCCCACGAGCGGCTCGGTCGGTAGGTCCCGCCCGCTGTTCGAGACTGGCCGCCGGGTGGTCGCCGGCGTCTCTTTTGTCGTCCCGGGACCGAAATCCCCACAGGTTTTGATGCTCGCTCGGTAACCAGACGCATGGAGATTCGCGGCGAACGGGAGTGTGTCGCCTGCGGGGAACGCTGGTCGTACTACGAGACCGGCGGCGTCCGGTGCCCCGCTTGTGACAGCCCACAGAGCGTGAGCGTCGGCCCGCCGGCCGAACACACCGCCGGTGCGGTCGAGTTCGATCTGTCGGGCGTGCGGGCCGTGATCGACGAGCGGCCGCTCCGCGAGGTGGCAGACCAGGCGGCAGACGCGGCCGGGGAGTATCTCGCGGGCGCTGGCTTCGTCGACGCCGGCGAGCTCCAACCGCTCGCGACCGAGTACGTCGCCGCGGCGGAGCTGCGACGGGTCGGCCGCACCGCCGGCCGCCTGTCCGGGCTGTCCGACGAAGAAGAGCGCTACCTGTTGGCCTTGCTCCGGGGAGCCGACGACGGCGGGCGGCCCGCTCCCGAGGCGGTCCCCGAACCCTTTCACCCGGAGCGGGGCCTGGCCGTCGCGGCGAGCATCGACGCGTACTTAGCCGATCTGCGCCGCGTCGTCGAGCCCGAGGGCCGGCTGGCGCGCGTCATCTCCGAGCTCCGGACGCACAACGACCGCCTTGAGGCCCTGGACGGCGCCGTCGATCCAGCCGTCGCTGAGCCCGTTCTCGCCGCCGCCGGGCGGCTCCACGAGGCGGCGGCGGGCGACGAGACCGCCCTCGACCGGGCGGCGGCCGACCTCGACCGGGCGGGACCGTAGTCAGGGGAGCTCGATCTCGGCGTCGGCGTCCGTCCGGAGCGCCGTGGCCTTGACCGTGTTGTACAGGAGCATTGCGCGGGTCATCGGCCCGACGCCGCCGGGGACGGGCGTGATCGCGCTCGCTTTCTCGCGGGCGCTCTCGAAGGCGACATCGCCGACCAGCTTCTCCGTGTCTGTCTCGACTCGGTTGATACCGACATCGATCACCACGACACCCGAAGAGAGCATCGACCCGTCGATCAGCTCCGGGACACCTGCGGCCGCGACTAAAATGTCCGCCTGCCGGGTCTGGCTCGCCAGGTCCTCGGTCTGGGAGTGACAGACCGTCGTCGTCGCGTTTCCCCCCGCGGCGTTCTGGACGAAGAGATTGGCCATCGGCTTGCCGACAATCCGGGAGCGGCCGACGACTACGGCGTGTTTCCCAGCTGGGTCGACCTCGGCGGCCGCGAGCAGCCGCTGGATTCCGTGGGGCGTGCAGGGCTTGTACCGGGGGTAGCCCGCGACCAGCCGGCCGACGTTCTCGGGGTGGAAGGCGTCGACGTCTTTCAGCGGGTCGATCTGCTCGACGACCCTGCGGTAATCGACGTGGTCGGGCACCGGTGCCTGGACCAACACGCCGTCGACCTCGGGGTCGGCGTTGAGCTCGTCGATGGCCGCGAACAGCTCCTTGCCGGGAGCGTCGGTCGGCAGCTCGACGTCCCGGGCCGCGATCCCGAGTTCCTCGCAGTCTTGCTGTTTCATCTCGACGTACGTTTCGCTCGCGGGGTCCGGACTCATCAACACGGTCGCGAGCGTCGGGCGCTCGCCGGCGTCTGCGAGCTTGTCGACACGGCTCTGTAGCTCCGATCTGAGCTCCGCGGCGGCGGCCTCGCCGTCGATAACGGTCATTGTGGGTTTAGCTACCACCCCGGCGGTTTTAACCGTCGGGATCGCGCCGACGCCGTCGGCTCAGTCCGTGGCGCTCGAGGCGCCGTCCTCCACGACCACATCCTCGCGGACCCGGTCGAGCGGTCTGGTGAACTGATCCGGGACCTCGGGGAGACCGCGACGGGCAACTTACGCGAGTCCGTCAAGAGGGTCCCGAACTGACAGGCGACGCCCACAACGGATCATGACAACTATTGAACGTTGGATGTTCACCGTCCGTGGATCGCTCGTGGGTCTCAGCTACAGGGTACAGCGCCGCCTCGGAACCCCGTTCCTGCGGTACACGAAGATCGGATTCGCGCTGGTGACGCTCAGTCCCGGTGTCAAGGTGCAGCACACGCCAGGACCGGTACATGTCGACGACCGCAGTAACAGCACGTTACTGTTATACACGATCGAGCCGCTGCTCGTGGCGACCGGAGCCGGGAGTATTGCCTACGTGATTCTCCAGTAATAACGTACCTCGGTGTGCCGAAACCGTAACAGGGTAATTAGTTGGGATCAAACTGAGAATACATTATATGTCACTGCGCTCCCGGAGATCGTCACGCGGGCGGACAGTCCGGACTCGCTCTGATAGGATCCGGGGGGTAACGAGCGCAAGCGCGACCGCGGGGCCGAACGGTGGCGTCTGGGCTGTCCCGACAGGGGGCGCCCAAGACCGTTCCGCGACCCGAACGCTACCAGAGTCGGACACGACGATACCGACTGCAACTCACACTTCCGATCGGTGTGCCTGCATCGAGCCGACCGCCGGGCGTGGGCCCAGGACCTGAGGATGTCGCGCGCTGACCGGATGCCGGTGTCTTGGCGGTACCAGGTCATCTGGGCACTCTGTATGGTTGCCCTGCTCGTGACCATTTATACTGTCGTCTATCAGGAGCTTGTCCGACTATTCGCCGACGAGAGCGTCTCGCTTGCCCACTCGCTTCAGGTTGTTATCGAGGCGCTGACCACTGCCGGCTTTGGTGGCGACACGGATCTATGGGGCCGGGAAGGAGTCGTATTGAACCTCATGATCATCGCGATGAATCTCACCGGTGTGTTGCTCGTGTTTATGGCGGTCCCGGGGTTTCTTATCCCACTGTTGCAGCGTCGCCTCACAGACAGTCCACCACAGTCGACGAACCTCACCGACCACGTGATCATCTGTTCGTACTCACAGCGCATCGACACGCTCGTCGCCGAGCTCGAGACGGCTAACATTCCCTACATTGTGATCACGGAAGACCCCGACGACGCACTCGAACGCAACGACGAGGGTATCAATGCGATGTATGGGGTCGTCGATCGTAAGCGGACGTTAGAGGCCGCGAACGCCGAGCTCGCCAGGGCGCTAGTGACAAACGTTCCCGACGAGCGCAGCGCCACCGTGGTCCTCACTGCGAAAGATATCGACGAGGAGCTGCAGGTCGTCTGTGTGGCCGAGAGCGAAGACGACGCGACCTACCACCGGTACGCAGGCGCAGACAGGGTCATCCGGCCGCGCCAAGTGCTGGGGTACAGCCTCGGCAAGCGTGCCGCCCGACGGATCAGCCGGCAGCTCGAGTCGGCGGTCCAGCTTGACGACGATATCGAGATCTCCGAGGTGGTCGTCGACGAGGACAGTCCCTTGGCGGGACAGACACTCGGCGGAGCGACGATTCGCGAACGGATTGGGGCGACCGTCATCGGTGTCTGGAGCCGCGGCGAGTTCATCCCGGCTCCGGGGCCGGAGGTCCGGATCGAGGACAACGCAATCCTGCTCGTGGCCGGAACCTCGGGCGATCTCGACGGAGTCGCGGCTCAGACCTCCGCCCGGAGACCGCGGGGTGGCAAGATCATCCTCGCCGGCCACGGAGAGGTCGGACAAGCAGTCATCCAGGCAATCGAGGATGTCCCTGGGGTCGAGTACACTGTTATCGACCGCGAGGATGGTCCAGCAGTCGATATCGTCGGCGACGCGACGGACGAGGAGACGCTCGAGGCTGCCGGCATCGGCGACGCCGAGTCGGTTGTGCTCGCGCTCGACGACGATGCGACGACCATTCGCGCGACGCTGTTACTCGAACGGATCGCCCCCGACGTCGAGGTGATTGCCCGCGCCAACAACCAGGAAAACGAGTCGAAGCTGTACCGCGCCGGCGCAGAGTACGTGCTCGCGGTGTCGACGGTGACCGGCCGGATGCTCGCCTCCGCGCTTACTGAAGGCGAAATACTCTCGCCGGAGAGTCAGGTGCGGATGCTTCGGACGCGTGCGACGGCGCTCGACGGCACGACGCTCGCGGAGGCGCGGATTCGCGAGCGGACCGGAGCGACTGTCGTGGCCGTTGAGCGTGAAGACCGGATCGTCACAGATCTCACCCCCGACTTCGAGTTGCGGGCCGACGACGAGCTCATCGTCGCGGGCAGTGACGAGGGAACGAGCGCGTTTCTTGAACTGACAGAGTGACCTGCGACGGTCTTTGCCTCCGCGGTCGAACCAGCGCCTCCGTGTCCCGACCGATGACGACCGGGCAGTCGGCGCGCTTGGTGACGGCTGTCGCCGCCGAGCCGAAGATCCGCTCACGCAGGGACGGCTCGGTCTTGCCGAGTCCGATCAAATCGAACTCGGGAGACAGCGCCACGATCTCTGTCTCCCCGTTACCGCCATCGGTCACCTTCCGGTCGATCCGAGGGGCCTCGAGGTGGCGGCGACGAGTCGGTCGGTGGCCGCGGCGAGTAGTGCGTGTCTGTCATCGGTGCCGTCGGTGACCGCATGAACGAGGGTGACCGACGCCCCACTGCCTCGCGCGACCGTTCCCGCGAATGGGATGATCTCTCGAGGATCCGATCGTCTCGTAACGGCACTAGAATGTGTTCAACCCCGCCGGCCACCCCGGCTCTTGGAATAAGCCGCATCGCAGCCTCGCTCCTCGGTGATCCGGTTGATTGGATCCCGCAGGGCGACAACAAAAACGATCTCCGTACCGACGGTCCCGACGCCGTCGACGCCTGCCATCCGCTCGGCGGCCGCTTCGAGCCGCGTTGTGGTCTCGTCGCCCCGTGTGAGCTTGATCTGGGCCAGAAGCGACTGGTCAGTAGCCGAGCAACACGATGTCGACGCCCGGGAGAACATCAGCGAACTGCCTGCCCGGTGCCTCCTCAACGGACACGTCGACCGGCACGAGGATCTAGGGGAACTCTGTGAGAGTCGTGTGATTGTTTTAGCTGGCGGGCGCTTGCGAGTGGCGACACCCGAGGTGCCGGTCCGTCCACGGAACACGCCTCACGATTCCGGGCATCTCAACCGGCGACCCGACGCCAGTCGGCACAGCGGTCGTCGACGCTGAGAACTCGTCGGTCAGAGAGACGAACGAGCGAGGCTGTCACTGCCGGTTTGTTTCGATGAGTGCGCGTTCGTGGATCTAATTGGTCCAATCCGACCGATCATCACGAGACATACAGGTGGTGATATCGCTGGAACTGAGGCGACGCGGAGACCGTTTAGAGTCGAGTACCCTGCACAGCGGCGTTCCCCGCCCAACGCCGTGTGAGCCGTCGGCCGCGGATCGACTCACCGTCTCCAGAACGCCCCAGTAAACAGCACCAGCACCGGGATGATCTCGAGCCGCCCGATCCACGTCAGGAACGTCATCAGGAGCTTCGTCGTGGGCGGGAACTCCAGAAAACTGCCGAACGGCCCCAGAAAGCCAAATCCTGGGCCGATGTTGCCGAGGGTGGCGAGGCTGGCGCTGATCGCTTCGAGCGGGGTCATCTTCAGCCCGACCCGGGTCGCATCGAAGAGAATGACCAGCATCCCGGCCGCGAAGATGAGCAGGTACAGAAAGTTAAACCCGAGCATCGCACGGACCGACTCCTCGTCGATGACGCGTCCCCCGAGCCGGATCGGTCTGACGGCGTCGGGACGAGTCGTGTTGAACACTGTCCGCCTGACGGCCTTGGTGACGATGAGCCAGCGGATCACTTTGATGCCGCCGCCGGTCGAGCCCGCACTGCCGCCAATGAACATCGCGATCAGCAACACCATCTTCGCCGGCGTCTCCCACTCGGCGAAGTTGCTGGTCGCGTATCCCGTCGAGTTCATAACCGATCCGATCTGGAAGGCCGCCTGCCGGAACGCGTTCTCGACCGCACCCTCGGTCTGTCCGCCGAGCCCCCCAAGAGGAGGTGCCGACCCGGTGAACAACAGGCCCCAGAGGATGACAACGAGCCCGGCGATCGCACCGAGATAGGCCTGTAGCTCGCGGTCGACGAGGACGGATCTGTACTCGCGCTGGAGGAGATAGTAAAACAGTCCGAAGTTCACGCCGGCGACGATCATAAACGGGATCACTACCCACTGCACGGCCGGCGAAAAGGCCGCAATGCTGTCTGCTTGCGGGGAGAACCCGCCGGTCGGAAGCGTCGTAAACCCGTGGGCGACCGCGTTGCACAGGTCCATCTCCGGGGCCAGACTCTCCCCGAAAACGCGGCCGGTCTGTGACAGGCCAAAGAGCAGTCCGACGTACAACAGCGTCAGCGAGATGTAAAACAGCCAGAGCAGGCGAGCAGTTTCGACGATCCTCGGGGTGAGCTTCTGCAGCTCGGGCCCGGGGGTCTCCGAGTCCATGATCTGGGCGCCGTTGGCGGCAATCTCGGGGAGGATCGCGATCATCAAGACGATAATTCCCATCCCGCCGAGCCACTGGGTGAGCTGTCGCCACATCAACAGCGCGTGGGAGTGCCGCTCGAACGAAATTTCTCCGAGCACCGTCGATCCGGTCGTCGTGAACCCAGACATCGGCTCAAACAGCGCGTTGCTCACCGACTCGAACGCTGTCGACGGCGAGCTGACGCTCAACCCGACCGTCGACGCCGTTCCATACCCGGCGACGAGATACGGGATCGACCCCAAGACGGCGACGACCCCCCACACGAGCGCGACGAACAGAAACGCCTCCCGGTGCCCGAGGTCGGTGTCGCTTGCCACGCGCTCCATCACGATCCCGACGGTCGCGACGACGACCGTCGAGAACAGGAACGCGAGCACGTCCTCGCCGTATAGCAGGCTGATCGCGAGCGGCAACAACATCGCGGCAGAAATGTACTTGACGACGGTCCCGGTGAGGGCAACGCTCTGTCGCCAGTCGAGCCTGATCCGCATCTAGCGGGCCGACGGATACATTCGATAAGTAACTTTCTGTCGCCGACTGGATCCGTTCGGAAACCCTCGATGGCGGCGGGCAGACTGCCGGCGGAGCGGCCGAGAGCTCAGCGGACGATCATGACCGACACGTCGCTGTTGTCGGCGACGTAATCGGCGATAGGGCCGAAGATCCGCTCCTCGATGTCGCGCTGGCTCTCGCCGAGCATGGCCAGGTCGTAGCCGTCCGCTGCCGTGCTGAGCTCGAACATCATGTCGTCTCCCTCGCGGACGTTCGTCCCGATTTTGTGCTGGGGGATCCCGTGCTCGACGAGCAGGCTCTCGGCCTCGCGGAGCAACTCTTCGGGGTCGGTCTCGGTGGCCGCTGTCGGGTCGGTCACGTGGAGCAGCTCGAGTTTGAGCAGCCGCTCGTTGTCGATGACATCGAGCATGTCTGCTTTCTTCGCTGCGTTCCGCAAGTCTCGAAGGGGCAGCAGTACTTCCCCGAGCGTGTGTGTCTCCCCCGGGAGCAACACCGCGTCAACGTCGTCGGCCTCGGCGATCCGTCGTCGCGTCTCGACGACGTCCCGATCGAATACGAGGTCCGTGTCGGTCCGAATTCCCCGTCGTTCGAACCGTTCTGCCTGTTCGCGGAGCGTCGTGGTGAACGGCGCCTCGTGAGCCTCCCGGGCCTGCTCGACGGTCTCGTCGTCGGTGAGGTGATACGAGCCGACCAGCTCGACGTCGGGATACAGAAAATTATCGAGAAACCCGTCCGTCGGGAACTGCGGGTCCGGGAACTCGACGAAAACGAGAACGGTCGGATGCTCCATACCCGAGGTAAGCGCGGGTAGTGAATTAATACTTCCTATTGGGTTATACGTGCTTGGCTCCGGTCGATCTCGGCGCGTGGCCGACGGCCAATCGGTGAGGCCGGATGCTTACTCGTACAGCGAGAACCGTTCTGTCAGCTCCGCGACCCGGTCGGCGACTGCCGCCTGCACGTCGGAATCGTCGGGTGCGTCAACGATCCGGGCGATCAGGTCCGCGAGCTCGCGGGTGGCGGTCTCGTCGAACCCGCGGGTCGTGATCGCCGGCGTCCCCACGCGGATTCCGGAGGGGTTGAACGGCGAGCGGGTCTCGCCGGGGACGGTGTTTGCGTTGAGCACGATCTCCGTCTCCTCGAGCCCAGCCTCGACGTCCTTGCCGCCGGTCTCTGGGTGTGAGTCCCGCAGGTCGACCAACACGAGGTGGTTGTCG
>CAYREK010000057.1:0-5306 GCA_964423305.1 uncultured Halobacteriales archaeon
CCAGGAGTCACTCGTCGACGTTGCCCACGAGGCGACAGTCGGAAAGATCGGTGACGAGGACGTGTTCTACCTGCAATCGCGCGGCCTCGACGACGACGACGCAAAGCAGATGATCGTCGCCGGGTTCATCGAGCCGATCACCGAGGAACTGCCCATCGAGTACGCGGTCGAGCTCAACCGCCTGATCGAGCTCGAGATGGAAGGCTCACTCGGATAATGTCACAGGCGAACGTCGATGTCCACGAGACGCTCTCCCCGGAGCAGGTCCGGACGATCAGCGACGAGCTCGGCGAGCCCGAGTGGCTCTTAGAGACTCGCCTCGATGCGCTCGAGGCGCTCGGTGAGCTGGAGATGCCCGAGGTCATCCGGACGCCGGGGCGAGACTGGACGAACCTCTACGGGCTCGCCTTCGAGGAGTTCGTCGACCCACTCGAGGGCACCCAGCAGAAAGACCGCGTCACCGCGGCGGGCGCAGAGGTGCTCGACTGGGAGACGGCCCTCACCGAGCACGGCGACCTGATCGAGGCCGAGTTCGGCCGGACCGTCGACCCCGAGCGCAACTACCTTACCGCACTGTCGACGGCGCTGTTCTCGACCGGAACGGTTGTGTACGTTCCCGAGGGTGTTCGGGCCGAGGATGTTACCATTCGGACGACGACGAACAGCCGGTCGCTGTTCAACTACACGCTGGTGGTCGCCGAGGAGTCGGCCTCGGTGACGATCCTCGAGCGGCAAGACACCGGCGACAGTCCCGGCGACAGGCAGTACTACAGCGGGATCGTCGAGGCGGTCGCTGGCGAGAACGCCCGGATCCAGTACGGCACGCTCCAGCAGCTCGACGAAGACGCCTACAACTTCCAGACGAAGGTCGGGCGCGCCGGGCAGTACGGCCAGGTCAACTGGATCGAGGGAACGATCGGCTCGCGGCTGAACAAAAGCACCGTCGAGACCCACCTCGAAGGGCAGGGCGCCGAGTCGACGATCGTCGGGGCCTTTTTCGGCCGCGGTGACCAGCACTTCGATGTCGCGAGCCGGGTCTGGCACGAGGCCGAACACACCACGGCCGATCTTGTGACCCGCGGCGTGCTCGACGACCAGGCCCGGTCGGTCTACGAGGGCGTCCAGCACGTCGGCTCCGACGCCTGGGACACGAACTCCTACCAGCGTGAGAACACCCTCATGCTCTCAGACGAGAGCGAGGCAGATGCCTCACCGAAGCTGATCATCAACAACCACGACACCGAGGCCAGCCACTCGGCAACTGTCGGTCAGGTCGACGCCGAGGAGCTGCTGTACATGACCTCTCGGGCGATCGATCCGGACACGGCGACGGACATGCTCGTCAAGGGCTTTTTCGTCCCCGTGATGGAAGAAATCGAGATCGAAGAGTTCAGAGAAGATCTCGAGGCGGCGATCACCGCGCGACTCGGCTGACTTTCAGCCGACAGTTACGATTCGGTCGGCGCGTTGTGTTTGCTGGTAACGTACCCTGCGATGCGGTTGCGGACGCTTTTCGATTCGATGTTCGTCAGCTCCGCGACGACTTCCTTGTTGTGCTCGAACTCCGGGCCCCAGGCGTTCGGATACTGTTCGAGCAGCTGTCGACCGGTCTTTTTGACGTAGGCGGGTTTGATAGCCATCGTTACCGGTGATTGTCGGAGTGTCGGGAAAAGTGGTTCGACTCGACGGTCACTCCTCGATCAGCGCCCGGACGCGGTCGATCGCGCGGCGCTCGGCCGGACCGCCGGCTCGCTCCGCGACGCCGGTGAAATACTCGAGGCGGTCCCTGAGCCGCTCGGTGTCGTAGCTGGGCACGTCGAGCCGCGAGGCCGCGACGGTCGCCTCGATCACGGCGGCGTAACCCCGGTTGAACGTCGGGACGTACTCGCGGTCGACTTCGGCTTCGAGGGCTTCGAGCCGCCAGTCGGTCCAGTCGGTCTCGCCGGCGGTTCCCTCGGCGACCCGCGTCGCCCCGACCCGCACCCAGGCGTCCGCCTCGGCGAGGACAGGCTCGTCGCGCTCGGTGATCGACAGGGCCGCCTCGACGAACAGCTCCGGGTCGCGGGTGAACTGGACGTACCCGCCGCCGCGCTCGCGGAAGTTCCGCCAGGTGCGGGTCCGACCCCACGTCCTGGCCGCGGGACGACTCGCGGAGGCGGTCGCCTCCGAGAGCCCCGACGCCGCCGGGGCGTGGACGCCGAGCGGGGCCACGTTCCACAGGTCGTTGGGACCAAGCGTCGTCACGAGGGTCTCGGTCACCCCGCGGAGCTCGACGGGCCAGGCGACCGGGTCGTCGGTCACGGGCTCGTCCCCCGCTGAAGCGCAACGAACAGCGCCGCGGCGACGAGGTCGGCAGTCGTTCCGGGATTGATCCCGCGGTCGACAAGCTCCGCGGCGAGCGCGTCGACATCCTCGGTTCCGTCGAGGGCGGCCTGCGCACGTCGACGCACCTCGCGGGCGGTCTCGCGGCCGTGTTTGGTGATCACGAACGTGTCGAGCCGGTCGGCGAGCAACTCGAGAAAGACCGTCGCGGCCCTGTCGGTAACCGGGCCCTCGCGGCCGGTAATCTCCTCGGCAGCCCGAAAGGTGCGGGGAAATCCTCGGGTCCACTCGCGGGCGATATCGTCGGCGTCGGCGCTCTCGGCGAGCAGCTCCGCCAGCGCGAGCCCGCGCTCGCGGACCGCCGGCACGGCCTCGCTGCCCCGCCGGACATCGAGAGCGGCCAGCTCCTCGGGAGGATCCCCGACCGCGACCTCGACGTGATCGAACGCCCGGTAGAAGGCGACGGTGTCCTCGACGGTCGTCTCCGCGACGACTGCCCTCACGCCGTCGGGCGAGAGCGTCGTGTCCGATCGGCCGGCGGCGGCGGCCAGCGGGGCGATCGCGAGGACCGCCCCGAACTGCGTGTTGCCGCCGTTCTGATCGCTCATGCCGGCGACGGCCCGCTCGATCGCCCGGCCGACCGGCTCGCCCGCCGCCGCGGACGCGAACCCCGGACGTGTCCCGACGGCGCCGGCGAGAAACTGCTCGAACTGTAGGTCGGGGTACTCCCGGTGGCGGTCGACGTTGCCCGGCTTTGGGGTGCTGGCCACCTCGAGCAACAGGGCGAGCTCGGCGTTTGCCGCGACCGACCGGGTCATCGGCGACCCGAGACCGGGGCGACCGATCCCAGCCGCGTTTCGACGGCCGCGGCGATGCGTTCGAGCGCGGCCGGGTCGGTGCTCGGCCGGGCGACGCTGACGGCGTCGGCGCCACGACGAAAGTACGCCGCCGCGGTCTCAGCGTCCCGGACGCCGTTGTTGGCGACGACCGTCGCCTCGACCGGGGCGAGCGCCCGGACGGCCTCGGGAGAGTCCATCGCGTCGACGTGTAACAGGTCGGCACCGGCCGCGGCCGCCCGCTGGCCGACCGCTCGGACCGACACCCCCTCCAGTTCCGCCCGGAGTTTCACGCTCACCGTGGCGCCCGTTCGGGCGGCGGCGCCGACCTGCGCGGCGAGCCGAGACGGCTCCCGGAGCAGCGACTCTCCGGTCCCGGCGGCACACATCTCCGGCTGGCGACAGTGGGCGTTTATTTCGACGACGGCGTTCCGGCGCCGGCAGGCGCGGGCGGCCCGGGCGATCGGGTCCGGTCCGCTCGCCCGAACGTTGAATCCCGCCACGATCGGGAGATCGGCGAGTTCCGCGAGCTGGGCGTCTACGAACGCGACCGGGTCGGCGGGTAGGAACTCCCGGCGGCCCCGGTCGACCAGGGCGCGAGCCGCCTCGCGGGTCGGCTCGTCGAGTGCGATCCCGCCGAGGACGGCCGCGCCGACGTGCTCGGCACCGCGGCGGGCCCACGCGGCGTCGGCCCGGCCACTCAGGCTCGCCATAACGATCGGTGGGGCGATCTCCGTCACGCGATCACCGCCAACGCCTCATCGACCGCCCGGGCGACCCGGCGTGCGTCGGCTTCGTCGTTCATCTCAGTGTCGGTCCGGACGACGGGACGGTCGAGGTCGGTTCCGTCGGCCTCGTCGAGGACGAACGCGTCGGCGAAGGGGTAGGCCGCGGCGACGCCGGCCGTCGAGGGATCGCGCCCGGTCGCGGCCAGCAGCTCCCCCGCGGGACCAGAAAAGACCCTGTCCTCGACGAACGGCGAAACGGCGACGGCCGGGGTCTCGGCCAGCGCCGCCTCGACGCCCTCGAGCGCCAACATCGGGCCGATGCTCGTGACCGGGTTCGATGGCCCGATCACGACCGGCTGCTCGAGTGCGCGTTCGACCCGGTCGGTCGGGCGCGCCTGGTCGGTGCCCCGGAACTCGACACCCTCGATCGTCGGCTCGCCCCCACGGGCAACCCAGAACTCCTGGAAGTGCTGGGGGCCATCTGGCGTGTGGACGATCGTCGCGACCGGATCGTCGCTCATCGGCAACAGCTCCCAGGGGACACCGAACGCGGCCGCCAGCTCGGCGATCGTGGTCGTCAGCGAGGCCCCCTCGTCGATGCGCCCGGTGCGGGTGAGATGGACCGCGCGGTCCCGGTCGCCGACGTGCATGAACTCCGCCACCGCCGAGAACCGCCGCCACCGGGCGATCGTTCGGCCCTCAGTCTGGCGGTCGGCCGGCAGGTATCGCGGCCCCGACTCGTAGCCGGCGGCCTCGGCCAGTCTCGCGAGTTCCTCGTGGGTTGCGGTGGTGTCCTCGTCGATCCCCCACCATCGCTCGCGGTCGAGCTCCCCGCCGCCGAGGTACAACAGCGTGTCGAGATCGGGACAGACCAAGGCGCCGCCGAGCTCGATGTCGTCGCCGGTGTTGGCGACGACTGTCGTCTCCTCGGGCGGAAAGACCGAGCCGGCCCCCGACAGGAGCTTCGGCGTTCCGGTACCGCCGGAGAGAACGGTCACCATGTCCCGTTTAGTGGGAGCGACGCTCAAAACGGTTCGGACGTCCGGCGGTCGCCGGGGCTTTTTGCCTCCAGATCCTACCGGAAGTATGGCGACGATCAAAGACAGCGTCCACGACCACATCGAGGTGACGGGCGTGGCGCGGGCGCTGCTCGACACGCCGGCGGTCCAGCGGCTCCGCCGAATCAAGCAGCTGGGGACGGCCGTGCTCGTCTACCCGTCCGCGAACCACACTCGCTTCGAGCACAGCATCGGCGTCTACCACCTCGCCGACCGGGCGCTCGCACGCCTCGGCGTCGAGGGCCAGCGGGCAAAGCGCGTGCGAGCCGCGGCGCTGCTACATGACATCGGGCACCCGCCGTACAGTCACAACATCGAGGAGCTGCTGCACCGAGAGACCGGCAAGTACCACGACGAGGTCC
>CAYREK010000057.1:5316-13499 GCA_964423305.1 uncultured Halobacteriales archaeon
GACTGCTCGAGACAGGCCCCGTCGCGGCGGCGCTCACAGACCACGATCTCGAACCCGACCGGGTGGCGGACCTGATCGCCGGGGAGGGACCCCTCGGTGCCCTGGTCTCTGGCGAACTCGATGTCGACCGGATGGATTACCTGGTGCGAGACGCCCACCACACCGGCGTCCCCTACGGCACCATCGATCACGGCCGGCTGATCAGGGCGTTGCGGCTGATCGACGGCGAGCTGGTACTCGGCGAGGGCAACGTCCAGACCGTCGAGTCGCTGCTGGTCTCGCGGGCGCTGATGAACCCGACGGTGTACGCACACCACGTCGCCCGGATCGCGAAGGCGATGCTCCGGCGGGCCAGCGAACGGCTGCTGGCCGCCGACGCCGTCGACGCCCACACGCTTCGGCGAATGGACGATTACGGGCTTCGAACCGCCCTCCGGGAGTGTGACGCCACCCGTGAGTACGCCCGCCGGCTCGACACGCGGCGGCTGTACAAGCGGGCAGTGTGGGCGGAGTTCGATGCCGTCCCCGACCGGCTTCGGGGTGCCGACCACGACCGGATCCGAACACTCGAACGCGAGGTGGCCGAGGCCGCAGACGTCGAAGAGACCGAAGTGATCGTCGACAGCCCGCCGGAGCCGTCGATGACCGAGACGACCAGTCGCGTGCTCGTAAACGGCGAGGTTCGACAGCTCGGCGAGCAATCGACGCTCGTGGGGGCGCTTCGCCGGGCACAGAAAGACCACTGGCGGTTCGGCGTCTACGCTCCCGCGGCGACGCGCGACCGGGTCGGCGACGCCGCCGTCCGAGAACTCAGGATCGACCAGCAGGGAGCGATCGTCCAAGAGGACAGCCCGGGCATCAACGCCACGCTCGGGGCCTTCACCGACCGGGCGTGACGAACCGGCGGACCCGCAGGTTTTTGCCTCCGATCGGCCTACCGTAGGTATGCTGAGCGCGAAAATGGAGGATTACCTGAAGGCGGTCTACGAGCTCCAGCGCCGCGACGGGGCCCCGGTCGCGACCTCGGCGGTCGCCGACGCGCTCGACGTGACGGCACCGACGACGACCAGCATGCTCGAGAGCCTCGCCGAGAAGGGTCTGCTCGACCGGGAGAAATACCGGGGCGTCGAGCTCACGCCAGAGGGCGAGACCGTCGCCCTCGAGATCCTCCGTCACCACCGGCTGATCGAGACCTACCTCGCCGAGCGGCTCGGCTACGACTGGAGCGAGATCCACGACGAGGCCGACCGGCTCGAACACCACATCAGCGAGGAGTTCGAGCGCCGGGTCGCCGACCGACTCGACGATCCCGAGGTCGACCCCCACGGCGATCCGATCCCGGCAGACAGCCTCGATCCGATCGCGGGAGTCGACGGAACGACCCTCGCGGACCGAGAGGAGGGCGAGACCGTCGTCGTCGAGCGGGTCCGCGACGACGATCCCGACGAGCTCGCGTACTTAGAGGAATCGGGAATCACGCCAGGAACAACGCTCGCGATCGAGGAGGTCGCGCCGATCGGTGTCACGACCGTCGTCCCCGAGGGGAGCGAACCCGTCGCCGTCCCCGACGCGATCGCCGGAACGATCTTCGTGACCGGCGCAGAGGGACGGCGCGAGCCCAACGGCCTGGCCTGACCGTCGGCTCTGCTGGACTCTTCTTGACCCGAGGCCGGTTAGTCCTCAAGGACGAACTCGATGCGCTCGGTGTCCTCGCCTTTCGAAGTGCGATTTACGATGTCGATCCTCCCGATCTCGCCCAGCGAGTCGACGTGCGTGCCCCCGCACGGACACATGTCAAACTCCTCGATCTCGACCACCCGGAGCGGATCGACCGAGTCCGGGATCAGATCCAACAGCGCCCGGCCCTCCTCGACCTCGCGCTCGACCCGATCGCGGGGGCGGTGTTCCTTGGTGACCGACGGGTCGCGCTCGATGGCGGCGTTGCTCCGGTCCTCGATCAGCGCCACGTCGTCCTCGTCGAAGGAAACCGGCTTGAAGTCGATCCGAGAGCGGTCGGCGTGGACCTGGTTGCCGGCGGTGGTCGCACCGTACTCGTCGAGGACCACCCGGGAGACGACGTGCTGGGCGGTGTGCATCCGGCTGAGCTTCTGTCGGCGCTCGGCGTCGATCTCCGCCTCGACGGTCGTTCCGGGGTCGGGCACCTCGCCGGTCAGCTCCGCGATCTCGTGGCGCACGTCGCCGTGGGATTTGTACACGTCGCCGATCTCCGCGCGACCGTCCTCCCAGGAGAGCACCCCGCGGTCGGCCGGCTGGCCGCCACCCTCTGGGTAGAAGTAGGTCCCCTCCAAAACGATGTACTCGGGGGTGGCTTCGGCCACGGTGTCGGTAAATGAGGTGGTGCCGTCGTCGTCGGGCAGGTAGCGAAGCTCCGTCATGGTCTGTATTGGGACCGCCGATGATATGCACTTTTCCCCGCCCGCCGCGAGGCCGCTCTCGAACGCGGCGGTCACTCGGCGAGTGGAACCCAGTCGGTAGGCGTAGGCTGGACGCCGCCGAGCCGGACCTCGCGGGCGCCGTCGCGTTCCCGGAGCTCAACGACCCCATCGAAGGCCTGCTTGAGCACCTGCAGCGTCTGGTCGTCGTGTGCGGCCGCGTCGATCGCGAACAGGCCGACGTACCCGACCGACTCCAGCCGCGAGGAAAGGGCGTGACAGAACTTGAACACGGCCTCCCGGTTCGAGTACGCGAGCATCGTCGACAGCGACGTGAGTCCGAGTCGGCCCCGCTCGACGCCGGTCTCGGCGAGCCGGTCGAAACCGTTCGTGATCCCGACCCCGATCCCGGTCATATCAGAGGGAGCGTCGGCGCGGTACACCGTCGCGCCGGCGTCGATTCGGGATCCCCCGCCCGTACCCCCGCCACCCGACCGGGCGTCGACGGCGACGATCCGACGCGGGTCAGCCTTGGGAGCCCTGTCGGTGACGGCCGCGACGGCCGCCGGGGCGCTGTCTCCGGTCGTGACCACGACAGTTCCCTCGCCGCGCCTGGCGCCGTCGGCGAGCAGATCGACGACGAGGTCCCCCGTCCCGGCCATCGGCGGCCCGCTGATCAGCAGGCTCGTACCGGGCCGGATCGACTGAGCCGTCTCGACCGGAAGACCCTCCGAGAGGTCGTAGGTCGCCGCGTTACCCTCGATCATGGCTCTCGATCTGTTGGATCGTGGCGATGAACTCCTCGTCGCTGTCGATACGGCCGAACTCGGCCTGGAGGTGGTCGATACGCTCTGTGAGCCGGTCGTACTCCTCGCTGTTTGCGAGCTCGACGCGTCGCTTGGTCGTCTCGAGAGTTGCCTGTTTCTCGACCAGGGCGTAGTACTCCTGCAGCCGGTCGTCGTAGGCCGACCGTTCGAGGAGTCGCTTGACCGTGGTTCGGAGCTGTTCCTGGCCGACGGGCTTTGGCAGGTACGCGTCGAACCCCATCTCCAGGATGTCGAAGTCCGGCTCGACGGCGGTGACCATCGCGACCCGGCAGTCGAATCCCTCGGCGTCGATGTGCTCGAGGACTTCGTCGCCGGACAGTCCCGGCATCCGGCGATCGAGGATCACAACATCGACCTCGCGGTCGAGTTTCTCGAGTCCAGTCTGGCCGTCGAGTGCCGTCCGGATCTCGTACTCCTCGGCGAGCCAGAGCTCGTACATCTCGACCAGGTCCGGCTCGTCCTCGACGACGAGCACGGTCGGCGTGTTCTCCCCGGGCATTGATTACTTGAATCTTGTACATCGGTATACATATTGTTGTGGGTCCGGTCCCGACCGAGCCGTCTGTGGTGTCACCAGTCGGCGGCCGCGAGCAGCCGTCGGTACACGCGGTCGTAGGCGGCGGCGATCCGATCCGGGTCTTCACGGGTCCGCCGATCAAGCGGTGTCGTCTGAAACGTCTCGATCGGATCGATCAGCTCGATTACCCCCGACACAGACTCCTCGAGTTGGCCCGTGAGCGGACTGGCGCCGCCGCTCGCGATCGTGCAGGCGTCGGCGTAGCGGTCGCCGTCGTAGAGTCGTACCCGGCCGGGCTCGACGACCGCCACCGCCGCAGGGGCAAGATCACGGATCGGTCGGGCCACGTCGCCATAGGACTCGACGACCGCCCGGTCGGTCGCTTCGATCGTCCGGGACAGCCCCTCGAGTGCCGGCAGGTGGTACCGCTCGATCGCGGCGTTGAGTTCCTCGACTGAATCGACGGCGGTCGCGTCCGCGATCGGGAGGGCCTCGCGAACCCGGTCGGGAACGCTCGCGCGGGCGTTTCGAACGTAGGCGTCGCCGACCCGATCGAGGACGAACTCCCGGTCGTCCTGACCGAGCAGGCCGGAACCGCCGCCAGGTGCCGGCCGCCAGAGCCGGTGGATCGGGTTGATCGCCTCGGGGCGGAGCTCGCCGGGCGCGGCCGCGACGAGCGCCCGGGCGTCGCCGCCGTACAGCGACGACTCGCCGAGCGCGCGCAGGCAGTCGTCGTGGTGGAACCACCAGTCGTTGCCGGCCCGAGGCTTGAACCCGACGGCGTCGGCGTAGGCGATCAGGCCGGCCGAGACGGTGGTCTTGCCGGCGTCGACGCGGTCGGCGCCGGCGACCAGCAGCGTCATCGACGGTCGGCCGTGAGCCCGTAGTAGCCGGGCTCGTCGTCGGTCGCCGGTTCCGCGAAGGCAAGCGCCTCCGCGTTCGTCACCATCCACGGGATCGCCCAGTCCAGCAGGATGTCTTCGGTGGCCGGATCCAGCTCGGCGTCGGGGTCGAGTCCCTGGAGCAGCCGGGCAATCTCGTAAACCGTGTACAGCTTGTCGCCGTCGAGGACGTCGGCCGGCTCCCGGAAGGCGAGTGGCCGGACCCGGTCTGCGGCGGCACGATCGATCGGCATGACGGGCGTAATGGAGCCCTGCGCCTAAGCGCTCTGGTCGAGTTCTTCCGGTCGACCGTGGGGCCCGACGGTCCGCGAGCGACTGCGGTACGGCCTTCGTCGGGCGCTCTAGTTCGAGGAGCGGGGTCGATCCGCGGCGTTGAAATGGCCGACGCCCGATACAGTGGTATGGGAGCAGACGCAGACACGGACGGGGACGCGGCCGAGGACCGAGCGGGCGTCGGGGATTGGACCGAGCCGGCTGTCAGGGAGCTCCACGGGGGGCTCGTCGACCTGCACGGGCCCGTCGAGCGAACCGACGGCGACGGCGCACACGGCGGCGAACCCGGCGAGGGCGTCCGCCAGCTGCTCACGACGATCCTCTCACAGAACGTCGCCGACGCGAACACCCGCCGGGCCGCCGAGGCGCTGTTCGACCAGTATCCCGACTTCGCCGCGATCGAGCGGGCCGATCACGACGAGCTGGCTGAGACGATCCGGGTCGCCGGACTGCCGAACCAGAAGGCACGCCGGATTCAGCGCGCCCTGGCCGCGATCCGCGAGGAGACTGGCGGGGCTTACTCGCTTGCCTTCCTCGACGCGATGGAGACGACCGCCGCGAAGGCCTGGCTCACCGATATCAAAGGCGTCGGTCCCAAGACCGCGAGCGTCGTCCTGAACTTCCATTTCGGCAAGCCGACGATGGCCGTCGACACCCACGTCGAGCGGGTCTCAAAGCGGTTCGGACTCGTCCCCGAGTCGGCGACCAACAAACGTGCCCACGAGGTTCTTGACGGGCTCGTCCCGGACGATCTGGTCTACCCGTTGCACGTCCTTCTGATCCAACACGGCCGGGAGTACTGCAGTGCGCGCTCGCCGGACTGTGCGAATCCGGTCTGTGAGCGGTACTGTGACTGCGCGGCCTGCAGCTGAGACACGGACCGAAGCATACAGGCCCGGCCGAGCGTACCGTACGTATGAGCAGTTCTCCGACGGCCGAGACGGCCGATCCGACGACCCTGTTCTGGCACCAGCGAGGCCTGCGGCTCGGCGACAACGCCGGGCTCGCCGCGGCGGCCCGCGAGGGGACCGTTCTCCCAGTGTACGTCTACGATCCCGGCGCGTTCAAGATGGTCGGGGATCGCCAGCGGACCTTCGTACTCGCGGGCGTCCGCGAGCTGAAAGAGGCCTACCGCGAGCGCGGGAGCGACCTGCTCGTACGAGCCGGCCGCCCGAGCGAGCTGATCCCGGAGCTTGTCGAGGAACACGACATCGAGACGGTCTATTACAACGAGCACTACCGTCCTGCCCGACGAAACAGCCAACACCGACTCGAGCGCGAGGTCTCCGCGGACGTCGAGTCCCGAACCGATACCGTGCTGGTCGACCCCGGCCGGCTGGAGTCGTCGTACCCCAACCACAGCCAGTTTCACAACGACTGGGAGCAGGTGCCAAAGCGCCCGCCCTTCGACGCGCCGGCGTCTGACTCGCTGGCCGAGTTCAGCGATCCAAAGACCGTCCCGGAGGCCGAGGCAGACATCGACCTGCCGCGGGCGGGATACGAGGCGGCCCGCGACCGGCTCGACGCGTTCTGTGCGGAGGGGATTTTCAGCTACAACGACACCAGAGACGACCTCCGGCGGGCCGTCCAGGCGCCCACGCAGGCGGTCTCGCGGCTCTCGCCGTACCTGGCCGCCGAGATGATCGGGATCCGCGAGGTCTGGGCAGCCGCCACCGACGCGTACAACCAAGCGACCGGGCGGGAGCGAAAGAACGTCGACAAGTACCGCTACGAGCTGTCCTGGCGCGAGCAAAACTACCACCTGCTGTACTACAACCCGCAGCTCGCCAGCGAGAACTACAAGCACTTTCCAAACGAGATCGCCTGGCGGGACGACGAGGAGGCCTTCGCCGCCTGGACCGCCGGCGAGACGGGCTACCCGATCGTCGACGCCGGCATGCGCCAGCTCAACCAGGAGGGATACGTTCACAACCGGCCCCGGCAGGTCGTCGCCTCCTTCCTGACGAAACACCTACTCGTCGACTGGCGGAAAGGCGCCCGGTATTTCACCAAGCAGCTGATCGATCACGACCACGCCTCGAACCACGGCAACTGGCAGTGGACCGCCTCGACCGGCACCGACTCGGTCGACGTGCGGATCTTCGATCCCGTCAGCCAGATGTCGAAATACGACGACGACGCGACCTTCGTCAGGGAGTACGTGCCCGAGCTGCGGGACGTACCGGCCGGCAAGATCGTCGACTGGCCGACCCTCTCTAGGACCGAGCGCAAGCAACTCGCTCCCGAGTATCCCCATCCGATCGTCGACCGCAACGAGGGCTACGAGCGGGCCCAGCGGGTCTTCGAGCAGGCGCTCGGCAAGCGCTGACGACGCGTCTGTGGACGCAGGCACAAAAAACGGAGACCGCGCCGGTGGGAGCTACTCGATCCGGGAGACGACTGTGTCGTACTGCTCTGCAACGTGATCCCAGTCGACGACCTCGAAGAAGGCGTCGACGAAGCTGCCCCGGTCGGGACCGTAGTCGTAGTAATACGAGTGCTCCCAGACATCGAGCGACAGGATCGGGTGCGAGCCCCAGATCGCGCCCTCGTCGTGGTTGTCGACGACGGCGTTGCGAAGCTGCTTCGAGACGGGATCGTAGGTGAGAAGCGCCCAACCGCTCGCGTCGCCGGCCGCGGCCTCGAACTCGCCCTTCCAGGCCTCGTACGAGCCGAAGTCCTCCTCGATACGGTCGGCGAGGGCTCCTTCGGGCTCGTCGCCGCCCTCCGGCGACATGTTCTGCCAGAACAGCGTGTGCAGGTAGTGGCCGCCGCTGTTGTGGGTCACGCTCCGGATCGCGGCCGCGCTGTCCCCGAACTCGCCGGCCTCTCGGTTCTCGGCGAGGGTCTCCTCGGCGGCAGTAAGGTTGTTCACGTAGCTCTGGTGGTGGGTGTCGTGGTGCCAGGTCAGCACCTGCTCCGAGATATGTGGCTCAAGCGCGTCGTAGTCGTAGGGCAGTTCCGGCAGTTCGGGGTGTGAGTGTTCGGGCATAATATGCCTCATGTTAGATAAGGGTGTCAGCGTACAAAAGCCTTGAGCGCGTTCCCGGCACGGGCGTCACTCCTCGCCGCGGGCGCGCTCGAACATCGCCAGCGCCTGCTCGCGGCGCTCGCTGTGATCGACGATCGGGTCCGGGTACTCGGGGGCGCCGCGCCGGCGCTGGGTCAGGGAGGCCTCGTGCCACTCGTGGATGAGCTCGGGGTCTGTCTCGCGTAGCTCCGGCACGTACGTCTTGATATACTTGGCCTCGGGATCGTAGCGCTCGCCCTG
>CAYREK010000058.1:0-13460 GCA_964423305.1 uncultured Halobacteriales archaeon
TGTAGGCGTAGTGCATCGGTTATGACTCACATTGTTCGATAAGCTCGTCCAGTTGCTCTTGGACGAACGAGGAGAGGTTCAAATGGTTCTCCTCGACCCACTCGGCTTGATCTTCACGGATTGTGATGTTCTTCCGTTCCACAGTGTGTACTATGCGTTTTCTGTGTACAAATGTATCGGAACGGTGGGCCTGTGGGCCAGCAACAAGAAGCTGCAAAAAGACGAAGACGGCGTTGACGAGTCGCTCCGCGATTCGTTCGCACACCAGAATCTTCGATTCTGGGGACGCTGTATCCCCCGCCCTACTCGCTCCCGTTGGCCGCTCCTTGAGGACAGGGGCTTAGCACCTGCATTCAGCTAAGAGCCGCTCTCCTCACCGCGGTCGCGCAGCCGGCGCGCGCCGGGCAGCCGGGCCACGAGCCCGGTGACGTACCCGAGCTTGAACAGGCCGAACTGCGAGAGCACGCCGAGCACGAACAGCCCGAGCAGGAGCGGCGCGGCGGGGTCGAACAACAGCGGATCGATCGTCACCTCCTCTTTCGCGGTTACGAACTCGTCGGGAGTGATCGTCCGGGAGGTCAACGCTGCGCCGACAAAGGAGGTGACGAGCACCATCGTGGTTTTCGACATGAACGAGGCCAGCAGCGCGGTCCCGATCCCGACTGCGGCACCGACGGCGTAGACCGCGATCCCTGTCTCGCCGAGCGTGGGCGCGATCGCGACCATCCCGACGTACCCGCCAACGACGAACCCGATTACCGAAATGGCAAGCGAGAGCAGCATGTACGTCGCCACAATTCCCACGAGCGCGCCGACGGGGATCGCGGCGGCGGTCGCGGCCGTTCCTTCGAGCCCAACGACCGGCAGCGACGTCGGCCCAACCAGATAGGCGAGGCCGCCACCGACCACGGCCCCGACCAACCCAACGCCGTACACCGACAACACCGCCCCCGAGAACAGGAGGACGATTCCCCCGGCGACAAACCCGGCTGCGATCAGATCGACCATACTACCGGTTCTACGCCACCGGAGAAAGCCTTTGTGTCCGTTCCGGTGGGGTTTTGCCCTGCGGTCGCCTACCGCGGCCATGACACTGACCGCAGGCGTGATCGCCGTCCAGGGGGACGTCAGCGAGCACGCCCGGGCGATCGAGCGGGCCGGTCGGGCCCACGGGCAGGATACCGAGGTCCGGACGATCCGGTCGTCGGGGGTCGTCCCGGAGTGTGACGCGTTGCTCCTCCCGGGCGGAGAGTCGACGACGATCTCCCGGCTGCTCGCCGACGAGGGCATCGACGAGGAGATTATCGCCCACGTCGAGGCCGGCAAGCCCGTGCTCGCGACCTGTGCGGGGCTGATCGTCGCCGCCCGGGATGCGAATGACGACCGCGTCGAGACACTGGATGTGCTGGACGTGACCATCGAGCGCAACGCCTTCGGCCGCCAGCGCGACAGCTTCGAGGCGCCGCTATCGGTGGCCGGATTCGAGGAGCCGTTCCCCGCGGTGTTCATCCGAGCGCCGGTGATCGACGGCGTTGACGAGGGCGTCGAGGTGCTCGCCCGCTGGGAGGGCGATCCCGTCGCCGTGCGCCAGGGCCCGGTCGTGGGGACTTCGTTTCACCCCGAGCTGACCGGCGACGCCCGGCTCCACGATCTCGCCGTCTTTGCCGAGGAGTCGACGGCCTGAAAGCTGCCGAGACACTCGGTAGACCATGGCCGACGACCCCGAGAACGCAGAGCGCGCGGACGACCCGGAGATCGACGCCGTTATCGACGAGCTATTCGCCGTGATCGAGGACCGCAAGGAGCGTCTCCCCGAGGACTCCTACACCGCCTCGCTGCTGACCCACGAGAAAGGCGAGGACGCCGTCCTGGAGAAGGTCGGCGAGGAGGCCACCGAGTTCATCCTGGCTGCAAAAAACGACCGCCCGGATCGGACGACCAGTGAGGCCACGGATCTCATCTATCACCTGCTGGTCGCGCTGGTCGCCGAGGACATCACCGCTGCCGACCTGCGCGCGGAGCTCGCGGACCGACGACCGTAGCCGGTCCCGGGCGAAGCGATCGTCGGGAGCCACGACCTACAGCACGCGGAGCTGGACCGTCCAGAACGAGTCGAAGGCAACCTCGAGGGCCGGCTCGGGCTCGCCGGTGGCGTCGACGGCCGCGACCACGGCCGGGTCGAACTCGGCGAACGAATCCAGCACCGACCGCTCGCCGACGAGGTACAGCCGGTCGGTCTCGCGGGCCTCGAGCGCGGCGCGACACCGGTCGAGGTGATCGTCGATCTGTTCCTCGCGGAGGCGCTCGAAGCGGGCCTGGGAGAACCCGCCCTTCGAGTGTTGGCTCTTGATCGCCTCGTCGAACCCGTGGAATGCTGTTTGCTCGTCTCCCTCGTAGGTCCCCATCGCGAACAAGTCGGACCGAACGAGCGCGAGCGTGTACCGACCTCGGGGCTGGAACCACCCTCGATCGAGGCGAAACTGACGATCCCACTCACAGAACGGATCCGGCCGGACCGGCGGCCGCAGACAGGCCGCGACGAGACCGGCGTCGTCGGCGACGAGCACACAGGGCGCCGCCCGCTCGACCAGCGCCGCCCGCTCGCCAAGCGTCTTCGTCACCGCTGCGGGGAGGTCGTGGCCGTCAGCGATCGCGGCGGTCAGTGCGCCCTCCGGCCCGGTCTGGACTGATTCCAGCCGGGCGAGCACCTCCTCAAGGCGCTCGCCGCGGAGCGTCGCCGTCCGGCGGACCGAGACCGACTGCTCGTCGGCGTGCAGGCGGTCGAGCCGATCGGTCAGTTCGGTGACCCGGTCGTCGAGCTCGTTGACCCGGCGCTGTGCCTCCTGGCGGTCGGTGACGGCCTCGGACCGGCGCTCGCGCTCGGCCTCGAGCTGTCGTTCGAGGCGGTCGCGCTCGTCTTCGAGGCGCTCGACGGTCGTCTCGAGTTCCCCGATCCGGTCTTTGAGCTCGGTCCGGCCCAGCAGATCGTCGAGCATCTACCACCGAGTGGATTCCGGGCGGGGTTAAGCGCCCCGGGGTGCGGACGGCGAGACAAGCGAGAGCAGCTGCTCGGCCCGGTCTGCGGTCGCGAGAAAGATCTCTTCGAGGGTCGGCGGGTTCCGAACCGAGGTTGCCTCGAGAACGCCCTCGGGGACCGCAAGTGTGTTCGCTGGAGTTCCGTCGGCCGGCCGGACCGGCAGGTGTGTCGTGTCGAGTTTCATTACGAGCGGCCGATCGTCGGCGTCACGGTCCTCGTATAACGATCGGTGGACGCGCTCGTACTGGGCGCGACAGAGCGTCGCCCGTTCGTCGGCGCTCGGCCGGACGTACAGCCGTCCCAGGTAGTAGCCCCGAGAGAACAGTTCGAACATGCGATCGACCGTATGTGACAGACACACACAAGTGTCTTGTCCCGACCGAAGGAGTCAGGCCGACTCCGGCTGGTCAAGCGCGCGGAAGGCCGCGAGGATCACTTGTTTCGTGACCGCGCCGCGGGTGCTCCAGTGGTGGGCGTAATCGAGCATGTCGTCGTAGATCTCGGGCTTGCAGCCGGCCGCCTTGGGGTGGCCGCCGCCGTTTACCTGCGCGGCGACCTCGTGGCACCGCTCGAACGAGTCGGTCCCCCGGAGCGACGCCGAGCCGGCGGGCTTGACGATCACGGCCGCATCGGTCCCCTCCTCGCGGAGCCGCTCTGCCACCTCGTTTTGGGAACACCGCCCGTATGTCACGCCGACCGTCCAGGCGCCGATCTCGTGGCGCTCGGCTCGCTCGACGGCCTTCTCGATGAGCGCCTGCTTCTCGACGCGGCGGTCCGCGAGCAGGTCCTGGGCCTGGGGGGGCAGGTCCGGGCCGTGCTCGGTCACGGTCGCGACGTACTCCTCGGGGTCGACCCAGTGTGCGTAATCGGCCAGGTCGTCCGAGCGTTCGTCCTCGCGGATCCACAGATCGTGATCCCGGGTAACCGCGACCAGGTCAGCGAACCGGTCCGGGAACTCGTAGTCGAGTTCCTCTAGGGCGACATCGGCGGTACAGACCGTATCGGAGTCGCCCACGACCAGCTCGACGCCGGCGGCGCGAACCCGGTCGGCGAGCTCGGGGTCCCACTCGTGGTGATCGTACCACGCGACCGCACTCGCGCGGTCGGCGAGCCCGACGAGCGCGTCGAGATCCCTCGAATCGTCCGGACAGAGGTCACAAATATAGACCGTCGCCCCCTCAGCGAGGTGTTCGACCGCGCGGGCGAGCTGGTCCCCCAGGTCGTGGGGACTCGCCGGGAGCAGGGCGGCCTCCCCGCGGGCGGTCCCGATCAGCGCGACGCAGGCAAGCCCGTCGGCGTCGGGGTCGGCGACGACGACCGTCTCGGCGCCAGCGACCTGCTCGCGAGCCTCCTCGCGGGCCCGCTCAGATGCAAGCGAGTCCGGATAGAAGAAGCCCTCGCCGGGAAGGACGGATTTGCGATCGAGCGAGAGGGTCTCGTCGTCGATGAGTCGGTCGTCCATGCGTACACGAGCCGCCCGGGCTCAATGAACGCCCCGGTCACGACCCGTCGGTCGCGGCGGCCGCGATCGCCCCGGTAAGCACCTCGGTCGCCCGGGCACAGTCCGTCCAATCGGTCCACTCCTTGGGGGAGTGAGAGTACCCGCCCCGTGAGGGGGCAAAGAGGAGGGCGGCGTCGGTCGCGTCGGCGACCCGCATCGCGTCGTGGGCGGCGCCAGAGGGTAGGTCGATCGACTCGACGTGACAGTCGACCGCGGCCGCGTGGGCGGCCTCCCGGAGCCGGTCGCTCATCGGCGTCGGCGCGACATCGAAGTGCCGATCGAAGGTCGTTTCCACGCCGCGGTCGCGCTCCAACCGGGCCAGGGAGTCTCGGGCGGCCGAGACGACCCGCTCGATACCCTCGGCGGTCACGTCCCGGATGTCGACGCCAGCCCGGACCCGGCCGGGGATCACGTTGGTCGTGTTCGGGCTAACCGTCAGGGAGCCGACCGTGCCGACGGCCGCGGAATCGAGTTGGTCGGTGGTCTCTACGGCCGCATGCTCGATGTCGCCGACGAACTCGGCGGCGGCAACGAGAGCGTCGGTCCGGTCGGCCATCGACGTCGCGCCGGCGTGGTCGGCCTCGCCGCCGACGGTCACCGAACAGTGGGTGATGCCGGTGATCGTCGTGACGACGCCGACGGCCGCGCCAGCCGCCTCGAGGGCGGTGTCTTGCTCGACGTGGAGCTCAAGGAAGCTGTCCCACCCGGAGGGATCGACCCTCCCCTCGCCGCGGTAGCCGATCTCCGAGAGGGCCTCGCCCAGCGACCGGCCGGCGTCGTCGGTCAGGGCATGTGCGGTCTCGACGCTTGTCGCCCCGGTCGCGACCGACGAGCCCAGCAACCCGTCCCCGAACGTCGCCCCTTCTTCCTCGGTGAAGCTGACGACCGTCACCGGCCGGTCGAGATCGGCGTCTGCGTCCTGGAGCGCCCGGATCGCCTCGAGTGCGGCGTAGACCCCCAACGGCCCGTCGAAAATGCCGCCCTCGGGGACGCTGTCGAGGTGACTCCCGCTCGCGACCGGCGCGGCCGCGGGGTCTGCGCCGTCGGGAACCCAGGTACCGGCGAGGTTCCCGACCGGATCGACGGTGACCGAGAGCCCGGCCTCCCGGAACCGCTTCGAGAGGTAGTCTCGGGCCTGTCGGTTGGCCGCCGATCCGGTCCGGTTGGTCCGCCCGCGGGCGTCCGGATCCTCCGTGTCGATCGCGCCGAAGGCGGCCGTCGCCTCGATGTCTGCCCGGAGACGGTCGGCGTCGACGAACGCTGACAGCTCGCGCATGGAGACACCGGGAGGCCGCGACTCAAAAGCGGTTTGTCAGAATCAGTGAGAAGACCGATGGGCTCGTCGCGGCGTCGACACCACTTTGTAACCGGGCGACCCGAGTCTCGACGATGACAGCGCCCACGATCCAGACCACCCACGTCGGGAGCCTCCCCCGATCGCCGGAGCTTCGTGAGCTTCTGACCGGCGGCGAGCGCACGGAGACAGCCTTCGAGGCGGCCGTCGCAGAGTCGATCCGGACGGTTGTCCGGCGGCAGGCGGCGGTCGGGCTCGACATCGTGAACGACGGTGAGCAGAGCCGCATCGCCTACTCGGTTGACGTGACGAACCGGCTGTCGGGGTTCAGCGAGGGGACCGTAGAACGGGAGTGGCCCTCGGATCTCGATGAGTTTCCCGAGTACGCCCGCGAGCTGCTCGGGGACAGCGAGACGATCGGCGGTCCGGTCGCCGTCGGCCCGATCGAGTACGCCGACCCCGAGGCGTTGAGAGGCGAGCTGGCCCGCTTCGAGGAGGCGGTCGCGGCCGAGGACGTCTCCTTTGCCGGACGATTCCACACGGCGCCGTCACCGGGGGCGGTGGTCCGGTTCACCGAGACCGACTACCACGACTCGGTCGAGTCGTACCTGTTCGACCTCGCGGATGCGCTCGCGACCGAGTACGAGCTGATCGCGGAGACCGGGGCGACACTGCAGATCGACGCCCCGGACCTGCTGGCCGGGCGGACGCTCACGTACAAGGACGACTCGACGGCGCAGTTTCGCGAGCGCGTCGAGACCCACGTCGCAGCGCTCAACCGGGCGCTCGCGGACGTGTCCGCAGAGCAGGTCCGGCTGCACGCCTGCTGGGGGAACTACCCCGGGCCACACCACCACGACGTGGCGCTGGCGGACGTGATCGGCCCGCTCTACGAGGCCGACGTGAGCGGGCTCGTCATCGAGGGGGCGAACCCGCGACACGAACACGAGTACCGGACCTTCCGCGAGCACCCGCTCCCGGAGGGGTGGCAGCTAGTTCCGGGCGTGATCGACGTGAAGACGAACGTCGTCGAACACCCCGAGCTCGTCGCCGAGCGCATCGAGCGGATCGCGGAGGTCGTCGGCGATCCCGAGCGGATAATCGCCGGCGCCGACTGCGGGTTCGAGACCGTCGTCGAGGGGGCAAACGCCGTCAACCCCGAGATCGCTTGGGAGAAGTTGGGGAGTCTCGTCGAGGGCGCCGAGCTCGCCGAGCAGCGACTGGCCTGACCCGTTCTCGGCCAGCCGGGAGACGAGGAGAAACGTTCATTACCGACAACACGAGACCGAGAGACATGAACGGGCACCGAGAAACGTCGCTCAGACAGACCGTCGGCGTACTCGTGTTGGTTGTCGGACTCTTGATGAGCCCGCCGGCAGTCGCCGCACAGTCGCCGGGCGAGGAGGCGACCGCACAGCCGGCCGATCGGCTGTACCTCGGCGAGGACGGCGAGGCGGTCGTCGTCTACGAGCAGCCCAGCGGGAACGTCCAGTCGATCAGCGGTGGGCTCGATGTCAGCGAGGGGGTCGCGAGCGTCAACGCCGAGCTGAACGAGAGCGTCAGCGACGACCTCGAGGTGGCCGCCGAGATCGGACCAGACAGTCTCGACGTCACCGCATCGGGATCGGGGATGACCGACGGCGAGGGTTCCGGAACGCTGTCGCTGCTGCTCGAGGCGGTGTACGGTCCGGACGCGTTCGGCGCCAAGTTCGATCTAGACGCGGTGGTTCCCGAGCAGGGCGACACCCAGAGCGCGGCGACCAACGGCGAGATCGCGCTCAGCGCCGATCAGCTGACCCTCGAGGCGTCCGTCGAGGGCGAGGCGGGCGCCCAGTCGATGGGAACGATCCCCGGCGAGTTCGATCGGTTCAGCCTCACAGTCGAGGAGGAATCTGACGGGTACAGCGCGACCGGGAGCGCCGCGACGGCCGTGCCCGAGATCCAGTACGAGCAGTACCGGACCCCAGAGGCCGTCGAGGGCCTAATTCGAGGGTTCTTCGGGGTGGCCACGAGCGGCTCGCCGGTGACGGCGACCGTCGACGTGACCGATCATAGCTTCGACGAGGAGACCGGCGAGGTGAGCTTCGCGTACGCGGTCGAACTCAACGGCGTCGAGGAGGCGCTCGCGACCGCCCTCGCCGCGGAGACCGACGAGGCCGTCGACAGCGAGACTCTGCGGGAGGCACTCGCAGCGGCGACGCTCACAGAGTTCGATATCGATGTCTCGAGCGAGGACGACCGGGTCGCCCTCGACACCAGACTGGACGTGCGCGACTACGAGGAGCTGACGCTTGCCCTCGCCGAGGCCGGCGAGGACGGCGACTCGGCCCGGGGGGACTTGGAGGACCAGTTCGACGCGATCGCCGCAGCAGACTACGAACAGCGGGTCACCTGGGACGTGTCGGTCGGGGCCGAGGACGGCGGTCAGGGCGTGAACGTCAACACCGCGATCGAGACCGACAACTGGGGGGCGTACGTCGACGAACTCGACCGGGAGATCGACACGAGCGTCGACGCCGCCGCCGAGTTCGTCGCCGAGGACGGGCTGATCGAGGGCCAGGCAGACCTGAGCGTCGAGCGGGACGACTGGGTGCGCGAACTGTTCGGCCTCGGCGACGCGGCCTCGATGACCGACGAGGGGCCCTTCGAGGGGCTCTCGGCGGCCGGCCTCGAGGACGGAGCGGTCCGGATCGTCGGCGACAGCGACAGCGATACGGTCACCGCCGAGGCGGCCGTCGAGTTCGAGAGCCTCGAGTCGCTGGCCGAGGACGGGCCGTTCGGCGAGGACCTGGCCGTCGAGCAGGTCGCCTTCGAGCGGGAGAATCCTATCCTGACGTACGTCTACCTCGACGGCGAGGACCAGGGAACGACCCGTGAGGCACTCGAGAACGCCGGCGTCGTCGGCCCGGAGACGACGATCGTCGAGCTGGGCGAGTGGGACCGCGACGAGCTGCCGAGCTACGACAGCGGACAGGGAACAGAGCTACTCGCGACCGAAGTCGATCGGGACGCCGGCTCGGTCGGCGACGACAGCAGCGGACCCGGCTTCGGGGTCGCGGCGGCGCTGATCGCCGTCCTCGTCGCGGCGCTTGTCGCCGCCAGGCGGAGCTAAGCGCCGGTCGAGATTACGACTAGAAATACAGGACTGCGTGGGGCTCGCTCGAACCGCAGGAACGCCGATCAGATGGGACCGCGCGGATTCGAACCGCGGTTGCGGGCACCCAAGGCCCGGAGGATACCAAGCTACCCCACGGTCCCACACAAGCGTTACACCCAGGCACGCAATCAAGCTTACGAGGCCGGCTCAGCTGCGGGTCGACCCGCCGTCGACCGGCAGGGCGGCGCCGTTGACGAAACTCGCCCGGTCGCTCGCCAGGAAGGCAACGATATCCCCGAGCTCGCCGGGCTCGCCGATCCGATCGAGCGGCACGTCGGCGGCCCAGTCCTCGTAGCCGGCCTCGTAGTCAGGCACCTCGCCGCGCTCGACGGCGGCCTCGATGAGCTCCTCGATCCGGCCGGTCTCGTGGGCGCCGGGCAGAACGGCGTTTGCCCGCACTCCGGGGGCGAACTCCCGGGCGACGGTCTTGATCAGACCGATCACGCCCCGGCGGACGCTGTTTGACAGCACGAGCCCGTCGGCGACCTCCCGGACGGTTCGGGAGGTGATCGCGACGATCGAGCCGCCGCTCTCGATGAGGTGTGGCCGCGCGGCCCGGAGCGTCCAGACGACGCTCATCACGAGCATGTCGTACGCTTGGTACCAGTCCCGGTCGTCGGTCTCGTGGAACGGACCGCTCGGTGGGCCGCCGGCGCTCGTGACGACCCGATCCAGTCCGCCGAACTCGTCGACGGTCGTCTCGACAAACGCCGTGAGCTCGTCGGGGTCGGTAATGTCTGCCTCGACGGCCAGTACCCCGGCGTCGTCGCTGAGCTCCCGGAGTTGTCGCTCCGCGCGCTCGACGTGCTCGGGGGTGTACCCACAGATGGCCACGTTCGCACCCTCGCGGGCCAGCGCCGCGGCGCTGGCGTACCCGAGGCCGCTGCTCGCCGCCGTACACAGTGCCGTGTCGCTGTCTAGTCCCAGGTCCATACCGACGGGTCGACCGGCGGATCAAAAAGAACACCGGCGATCAGGGCCGGCTGTGATCGAGGAGGGCGGCCCCGTCGTCGAGGGAGAGCTCAAGAACGTCGTCGTCGAGTTCGATGGTCACCGCCGCCCGCTCGGGAACCTCCGTCTCGTCGAGTGCGATCGTACAGACCTCCTCGCGGCCGGTCGCGTTGTTCCCGAAGAGAATCTCCTCGGGAGCGAGCCCGTGCTCGCGGTAGAACGCCCGCACGACCGGCTGGGCCGCGACCAGCGAGCGCAGGGGAAGCTCGTAGCGCAGCCAACACCGCCGACAGCCGACCCGGGCCGCCGTCGCCTCTACCTCTGCGAGCTCGTCGGTCGTGGGCTCGACCGGATAGGCGACGTCGATCACGCCCCAGCAGCGTGGACAGACGCCACGGGTCGCGAGATACATGTTCGCGAGCATCCGGTCGATTGCGACCGACCCGAGCGCCTCAAGCGACCGGTCGCTCGCCGCGCCGGGCGGGACCGGAAAGGCGGTCATCAGGCCGTGGGTCTCACACCGAAAGGCGACCAGATCGTCGTCGGACTCGTAAGTGACAGTCAACGGCTCGCCGCAGGAGGGACAGTTCGTCTCGAAGCGGGTCGTCCGGTCGTTCTCATCCGGCCCCGACCCACCGTACGTGCCGGCGTACACCGCAGAGACGACCGCAAGGCCCGGGTACCGGGCGACGTACTCCTCGCCGTCCTTCTCGATGAATCCCTCCTGAAGCTGCTCGAGATGGTAGTTGAACCGGCCGCTATCCTCGACGCCGACCCGCCGGCGCAGCTCCGAGAACGTCAGGCCGGCACCGGACCCGCGCTCGCGCGTCACGGTCGCGAGCTCGAGCAACACCGCAAGTCGGGTCTCGCTCGCAAGCACCGAAAACGCCGCCTCCGGTGAGCCGGGGTGCGCTTCGGACGACTCGTCGCCCATCGGTGACCAATCGGGAACCGAACATAAAAAGCGTGGCGTCGACGCGAGCTACTGGTCGCCGCCCCAGAAGTTGTCTCGGCTGCCCAGCCGAGGGCCGCGGTCGTCGTCGTCCTCATCCTCGTCCTCGTCGTCATCGTCGTCGACCTCGGTGGTATCGGCGGCGTCGGTCGACTCAACGTCTGCCTCGTCGTCGGGATCGAGCCGCTCGAGTTCCTCGGCGCGGGCGTGGTTCGAGTGGACCTTCGTCACCTCGACGCGGGCCCGGGCCGGCGGGAGCACGCCGTCGACCATGATGATAAAGCCGTCCTCGGTGCGCCCGACGCCGGCGCCGCTCTCGTGGATGTCCTCGATCGTGACGACGACCTCCTCGCCGGGCTTGACCGGCTGGGATTTGAGGTCCTCGATCGGCTGGTTGTAGTGGTTGCACCACTCGGCGCCCCCGCGGTCGCCGTAGTGTTGGCAGCCCATCCCCGGGATGCGCTCGCTAAAACTGGGACACTCGTCCGCGAGTGGGCAGTCTGACATGGGTAGCCTACCTGCGGCCGGAAGTAAACGCTTACGCACGCGCGGGCGACCGTCGAGACCGGGATTCGAGCTCGTTGGCGGACGGGTCGCCGTCGAAGCCGGGATTCGAGGACTCCCCGGGCCCGAGGCCGACGAGTAACAACAGCCAAGTGCCGGCCCGGGCTCACTCGATGCATGAAGGCGACGGCGATCGCTCACCCGATCCAGGGACTGGTCAAGTACCACGGGATGCGCGACTCCGAGCTGCGGCTGCCCTACCACGACTCGATCAGCCTCTGTACGGCCCCGAGTCACACGAAAACGACCGTCGCGTTCGAGTCCGACCGCGAGGCCGACCGGTACGTCGTCGACGGCGAACCCGTCACCGGGCGGGGCGCCGAGCGGATCGCGTCGGTGGTCGATCACGTCCGCGAGCGGGCTGGACGGACGGAACGGGTGCGGCTGCGCTCGGAGAACTCGTTTCCGACCAACGTCGGCTTTGGCTCCTCGGCCTCGGGCTTTGCGGCGGCCGCGACGGCACTCGCCGAGGCCGCCGGACTCGAGCTCACCCGACCAGAGATATCGGCGATCGCCCGTCGGGGATCGGCCTCGGCCGCCAGGGCGGTCACAGGCGGGGTCTCGCAGCTGTACGCCGGGCTCAACGATCAAGACTGCCGGTCCGAGCGACTCCCCGCCGAGGAGACACTCGAGACGGACCTGCGCGTGGTCGCGGCGCTCGTCCCGGCCTACAAGGAAACCGAGCAGGCCCACGAGGAGGCCGCCGCCAGTCACATGTTCGAGGGTCGGCTCGCACACGTCCACGAGCAGATCGCGACCGCCCGCGACGGACTCCGGGCCGGGGAGTTCGACCGAGTCTTCGAGCTCGCCGAACACGACTCGCTGTCGCTGGCCGCGACGACGATGACGGGGCCGTCCGGCTGGGTCTACTGGCAGCCCCGTACCATCGAGATCTTCAATACAGTGCGGGCGCTTCGCGAGGAGGGCCTACCAGTGTACTTCTCGGTCGACACCGGGGCGAGCGTCTACGTCAACACGACCGTCGGACACGTCGATCGGGTCGAAGAAGCCGTCGCAGACTGTGGCGTCGAGACCCGGGTCTGGGAGCTGGGCGGTCCGGCCCGGATCGTCGACGACGAGCTGTTTTGACCGCTCGGCGGAACCGTTTCCCGACGGGCAGACAAACCGAGCGTATGCCCGCCGACTACGAGCGCGAGGTCAAGTCGCTGCACGCGTTCTTCGGGGCGTGGTATCGCGGCGAGCTCTCCTCGGAGCGGTTCGCCCGGGTCGAGACCGCGCTGGCCCCGTCCTTCGAGCGGGTCACGCCCGACGGGACGATCCAGGATCGGGCGACGGTACTCGCGGGCATCGAGGCCGCCCGCGGCGAGCGCACCGAGGCCTTCGAAATCGAGATCGAGGATTTCGAGGTGATCGACCGGACTGACGGGCGGGCGCTGGTCCGGTACGTGGAACGACAGACCCCCGGCGACGACCGGCTGAGTGCGGCGCTGTTCGGCGCCAGCGCGTCCGAGCGCGGGGGCGGGGCGGATGACCGGCCGAGTTGGCTATACCTCCAGGAGACCCGGCTGTAGTCACTCCTGGATGTGGCCTTCCTCGCGGAGCTGGTCTGCCTCCTGTTTCTCGTAGCGCCAGGTGATGTCGGCCTTCTCGTCTTGCCAGTCCCAGGGATCGACCAGCACGACGTCGTCCTCGCGGATCCAGATCCGCTTTTGCATCTTTCCCGGGATGCGGGCGGTCCGTTCGACCCCGTCCATACACCGTACCGCAACGCGATTTGCGCCGAGCATCTCCGTGACGACCGCGAAGACCTCGTCCTCGTCGGGCATCCGGAGATCTGTCCTGCCCTCGCTGTCGCTCATACTCGGCAGTTTGTCACGAAGGGGCTTAAGTCTGCAGGACCGCTCGGAGGGTAGTGTTCAGATAAGGATTGAAGCGTGAGGCGTGGCGTTTTCTGCGTGGTTATGACGAAAAACGCCCGCCTCAGCGGGAGTATCGCCCAGTTTGACTTAGCGTTTGTGGAGCGAGAAGCGACACCACGATTTC
>CAYREK010000059.1:0-13402 GCA_964423305.1 uncultured Halobacteriales archaeon
TGGTGCGTCTGTCCGGGTCGGGGCGTGTAAGCCGCCCAACCTCATCCCGCTCGCTCGCCGAGCAGGGAGTGCTAGCGCACGGCTGAGGGAATTACAAAAGCCTCGGGCCACCGTGCCCGAGGCTGTTTACGCCTGTCCGTTGGGGGTCACCGGTCACGGCCGAGGGGCTCGCGACGCCCGTAGGTGAGCCACCGCCAGACCCACTCCACGGGGCCGTACCGGAACCGCCGGAGCCACAGGACCGACAGCGGCACCTGCAGCGCCCAGATCCCGACGACGACGCTCAGCGCCTCGACGCGGCTGACCTGCCCGAACAGTCCCAGCCCGTGCCCGTAGAAAATCGAGGTCGCGAGGACCGTCTGGAAGAGGTAGTTCGTGAATGCGGTCCGACCGACCGCGGCGAGCCCGCCGGTAACCGGCCCTTCCGGCCGCCGCCGGACCCACGCCATCACGAGTCCCACGTAGCCAGCGGCGACGAGCAGACTCCCCCAGTAGTTGAACTGGAGCCAGAAGAGCGCAACCTCGGCCGCCCAGTCCCGGGCCTCGATGTAGGCCACGCCCGCCAGGATCACCCCGGCGCCAGCGACGGTCCCGAGCGCGAGCCGACGGTACTCCCGGTCCGAGCGGTCGTTGGTGAGCACCCCCCAGTTGAGCAGCGCCATCCCGAGCAGCATGACGCCGCCGACCCGCCAGACAGTCGCGCCCAGAAAGCCCGCTGTCTGCCGCCTGAACGCCGTCGGAACGCGGTGGTCCATCTGCTCGAACCAGCCGCCCCGGTAGGTCGCGACCTCCTGTTCGAGCGTCGCCGCCGCGGGCTCCCAGGTCCCCTCGACGGCCGCGGCACCGCTCGTCAGTCCGGTTAACACCTGCAACAGCGAGGGCACGGCGAGCACGGCCAGCCCGACGCGTGCCTGTTGTGTGGGCGTCCAGTCCCGGGCGGCTACGACCGCGACCCCACAGAGGGCATACGAGACGAGGATGTCCCCGTACCACAGCAGGTAGGCGTGTCCGAGCCCGATCGCAAACAGCCAGACCGTGCGTCGCAAGTACAGCTCTACCGCCGGCTCTTCGTCTCGGGCCTTACTCGCGGTGAACAGGAGCACTCCGGCCCCGAACAGCGCCGAAAAAAGCGTCAGGAACGTCTGCTCGGCGAGCACGTGCCCGGCGAGCCAGGCCGCGTAGTTCGCGCCGGTAAAGTCACCGTAGACCGTCGGATTGGTCAGCACCGCCTCGGGCATCGCGAACACCCGAACGTTGATCACCAAGATTCCAAGCAGCGCGACCCCCCGCAGCGCGTCGAGCGCGACGATCCGCTCTTCGGGGGCGGTCGGGCTCGCCTCCGTCACGGCTGGCCTCCCGACGGCGGTCCTGACACATCGTTCGGTACGCTGCGCCCGGAATAATACGTTTTTGTGTCGCCGTCTGCTCCCCCTCGGCTCGCAACTCCGGCTGGGTCGGCCGTCTCCGTCGGCCGGATCACCCGTCCACTGGTAGAACTGTTCGTTTGAAACTCACGTCGGACAGCTCCACGAATCAAAGAAGCACATTTATGTTACGGCTCCAATCACAACTGTGTGACCGATCCGATCCGGGTGCTGTACGCCGACCCTGATCAGGAGGCGGCCGAGGAGACGGCGCGGGCGCTCGCCGATAGCGACGACTGTCTCCGAGTCGAGACCGCCCACGACGCAGAATCCGCACTCGCTGTGATCGCGGACGCCCGGATCGATTGTGCGGCCGTCACGCACGGCTCCGAACTCGACGGACTCGATCTCTCGGAGACGGTCCGAGAGCGACGTCCGGAACTACCGCTCGTGCTCCTGCCGGAGACCGGTAGCGAGGAACTCGCGAGCGAGGCGATCGACGCCGGCGTCACCGACTACGTTCCGAGCCGGATCGACCCGGAGCCGGCGGCTCTCGTCTCCCGACTCCGTGCCGCGGCGACGGGGGGCTCGACCGGCTTGGAGACTGACCTCGCCGCCCGGTACGAGGCGCTTTTCGAGCACGCAAACGACGCGATCGCACTGGTTGCCTTCGAAGACGAGACGCCCGTCATCGAGACCGTAAACGACGCGTTCGCTCGCCTGTTCGCACCTGAGGGTACCAGAGCCGAGCTGGTTGGCCGCGACATCGACACCGTCGTGGCTGGCCCAGATCGCCGCGAGACTGCCCGCCGGATCAGCGCGCGTGCCCGTGACGGCCAGACGTTCGACGACACCGTTGTCCGAGAAACCATCGACGGGTCTCAGGAGTTTCGCTTCCAGGCGGTCCCGATCGGTGGGGCTCGGCTCGACGAGGTCGACCGGGGGTTTGCGATCTACACGGAGATCACGACGGCAGACCGCACGAAACGCGAGCTCGATCGGCTCCGACACGAGTACGAGGCGATCTTCGACAACGTTCAGGACGCTCTCTTTTTACTCGACGTGGGCGCAGACGGTACGATTCGATTCCACCGATTCAACAGGCGCGAGGAGGAACTCACCGGACGAACCACCGAGGAAGTCGAGGGAAAGACGCCGGTCGAGGTCTTCGGTGAGGAGCTTGGAACGACGATCGCCGAGAACTACCGACGGTGTGTCGAACGCGGCGAGGCAATCACGTATCAAGAACAGCTCAGTATCGACGGCGTCGATCGGACGTGGCAGACCCGACTGGTCCCGATCGAGGAACACGGCTCGATCGACTGGATCGTCGGCTCCTCCCGGGATGTCACCAGTCAACACCGCCGCGAGCGCGCGCTCGAGGAACAAAACCAGAAAATCGCGGCGCTTCACAACGTCGCGACCGAGATCGGGCGATGCGACACTGCCGAGGCCGTCCACGAGGCGGCGGTGGCTGCCGCCGAGGACATTCTCGAGTTTGATCTGGCGATCTCCGACGAGGTCGTCGACGGAGTGCTCCGCCCGCGGGCAGTATCGTCGGATCTCTCGCCGGACGAGTACTACGAGGAGACTCCAATCGAGGCTGAGGACAACTTCGCAGCGATCGCCTACCGGAACGGCGAGTCGAAGATCGTCGACGATCTGCACGAACACGGCGTCTCGCCGGCCGACGCCCGGTACCGATCGGTCATCACCGTCCCGATCGGCGAGCACGGCGTCCTCCAGGCCGTCGCCGAGGAGACTGGCGCCTTCGACGAGCGCGATCTCGAGCTGGCCGAGCTGCTGGCCGCCCACGCGGCCGCCCGGCTCACACAGCTCGCGACCGAGGACCGGCTTCGCGAGCGCACGACAGAACTCGAGCGTCAAAACGAGCGGTTAGAGGAGTTCGCGAGCGTCGTCAGCCACGATCTTCGGAACCCCCTCCAGGTCGCACAGGGTCGGCTCGGGCTCGCCCGGCGGAACGTGGACGACCCGAACCTGGCCGATGTCGCGACCGCCCTCGACCGGGCCGAGACGCTGATCGACGACCTACTGACCCTCGCGCGGCAGGGCGAGAGCGTCGACGAGCTCTCGCCGGTCTCGATCGACCGAACGGTCATCGCCTGCTGGCAAAACATCACCACCGCCGAGGCAACCCTGAACGCCGAGACGAACCTGACGATCATGGCAGATCAGGCTCGGCTCCAGCAGCTGTTCGAGAACCTGATCGGCAATGCGGTCGACCACGGTGGGGAGACGGCAACGGTCACCGTCGGCGCGCTCCCGGACGACGAGGGATTCTACATCGCCGACGACGGACCCGGGATTCCAGAAGAAAAACGCGAGCAGGTCTTCGAGAGCGGGTACTCGACGGCCGACGACGGCACCGGGTTCGGGCTCCACATCGTCGAAGAGATCGCCGCGGCCCACGGCTGGTCGATCGCACTGGCCGACAGCGCCACTGGGGGTGCCCGGTTCGAGATCAGCGGCGTCGAGATCGTCGATTGACGCCCGCGCTTCGTCCCTTCGGGTTCCCGGTCGACGGTCAGTACAGCGCCTCGACGCGCCGGTCGTACAGCCGGATCAGCCGCTCGGTGACTGGTCCGGGCGACAGCTCCCGACCGTCGATCGTCTCGACGGGACGCAGCTCCCAGGTCGAGTTCGTGAGGAAGGCCTCGTCCGCGGCCCTGACCTCCGCCGGCCCGTACCGCCCCTCCTCGACCGGAATCCCCGCCTCGCCCGCCAGCTCCATCACCACGGCGCGGGTGATCCCCGGCAACACCGGGAGCTCGGCCGTCGGCGTGTGTACAGTTCCGTCGACGACGAACCAGACGTTGCTCGACGCGCCCTCGGCGACGTGTCCGTCGACGGTCCGGACGAGCGACTCGTCGGCCGCCTCGAGTTCGAGCCGCGCCAAGATCCCGGGCAGGTAGTTGTGCGTCTTGGCTCCCGGGGGCAACACCGTCGCCGGCGCGCGGCGGGCTTCGACGGTCTCGACCGTTGCCGGACCGTCCCAGACCGACTCGCCCTCTACCCCGCCCCGCGGGAGCTCCGAGACGACGACCACGACCGTCGGGTCCGCCGGCCCGGGTGCCAGCTTCCCCGGCTGGACGCCGCGAGTCACAGAGAGGCGGACGTAGGCGTCCTCGTACCCGTTGGCGGCAAGCGTCTCTTCGACCCGGTCGCGTAGGTCCGCAGCCGGCGGGACCGCCGCGTCGAACCCGAGCCGCTCGGCGCTCCCCCGCAGCCGCTCGGCGTGGGCGGCCCACTCGAACGGCTCCCCGCCGTAGGCCCGGATCGTCTCGAAGACGGCGTCTCCGTACATGAACCCCCGGTCGCGGACCGAGACGGTCGCCTCCTCGGCGGGAACGACCGCGCCATCGACGTGGTAGTACTCGGTCATCGTTCGTTCGCCATCGCGAGGAAGTTCTCGATCAGCCCCTTGCCGACATCGGTGAGAATGCTCTCTGGGTGAAACTGGACCCCGATGTAGGGACGGGACTCGTGGCGAACGCCCATCACCACGCTGTCTGCCTCGGTCCGTGCGGTCGCCTCGAGCTCGGCCGGAAGTTCGTCGTGTTCGACGGCGAGTGAGTGATACCGGCCGACGGCAAACGAATCGGGAAGCCCCGCGAAGACGCCCCGCCCGTCGTGGCTGACCGTCGAGGGCTTGCCGTGGACGACCGCCTCGGCGTGTCCGACCCGCGCGCCGTGTGCGGCACACAGCGCCTGGTGGCCCAGACAGACCCCGAAGATCGGCACCGTCCGCTCGCGAAAGAGCGGCACCGACACGCCCGCCGCCGCCGGCGTTCCTGGACCGGGCGAGACTACCACGGCGTCCGGATCAAGCTCGTCGATCCCGGCCAGGTCGATCTCGTCGTTGCGCCGCACGAGCACGGTTCCGTCGGATACCGACGGCAGCCACTCCTCGCCGGTCACCACCTCGCCGACGTACTGGACGAGGTTGTACACGAACGAGTCGTAGTTGTCGACGACCAGCACTCTCACGACTCTCGCACCCGCAGTTCGCCGCGCTCGCCGAGCGCCCGGTCGACGGCTCGTACCAGCGCCCGTCCCTTATCCAGCGTTTCGTCGTACTCGCGGTCGGGCTGGGAGTCGTGAACGATCCCGGCCCCGACCCGCAGGTGATACTCCTCGCCGTACCGCACCAGCGTTCGGATGATGATGTTCATCGTCGCTCGCCCATCGAACCCGAACAGCCCGACGCTGCCGGTGTACGGTCCCCGTCGGGTCGGCTCGACCTCATCGATGATCTCCATCGTGCGAGGTTTCGGCGCGCCGGTGATCGTCCCGCCGGGAAACACCCCCTCGATCGCGTCGTCGATCCCCGCTCCGTCGGCGAGTCGGCCCCGGATCTCGGAGACTAAGTGCATCACCTCCGCGTACCGGTCGACCCGCCGGTACTCGGTCACCTTGACGCTCCCGAACGCACAGACCTTCCCGAGGTCGTTGCGCTCGAGATCGACCAACATTGCGTGTTCGGCGCGCTCTTTCTTATCGGTCAGGAGGTCCCGTTCGAGCCGGGCGTCTTCCTGGCGGGTCTCGCCGCGGCCCCGGGTCCCCGCGACCGGTTCGGTCACCAGCCGATCGCCCCGACGGTCGAGCAACAGCTCTGGGCTCGCGCTCACCAGATCGACTCCGGGGAACTCGATGAGCGCCGAGTACGGCGCCGGGTTGACCGCCCGGAGCGCGTCGAACGCCTCGACGGGGTGGACGGTCGCCTCGGCCCGGAGCCGCTGTGAGACGTTCGCCTGGAACGTATCACCGTCGCGGATGTAGGATTTGACCTGCCGAACCCGGTCGGCAAAGGCCGCCCGGCCGGCGTCGCTCTCGAAGCCCGCCGGCCCGGTCGCCGGTGGCGACCCAATCGTCGGGTCGCCCTCGATCGCCCGGCGTGCCAACTCGAGTGCCCGCTCGCGCCCGGTCTCGTAGGCCGCCGCGATGCTTTCCCCGTCGGTCGCGGAGACGCTCGGACAGGCGGTGATCCGGAGTGTCGTGTCTCCGTCTCGGGGTTCGCGCCAGGTCGCGAGCGTATCGTACACCGCGAGCTGGAGCCGCGGGAGCTCCCGGTCCCGGCGGGCGCTCTCCGGCAGCCCTTCGAGTTCGCGGGCGATATCGTATGAGAGCCATCCGATCGCTCCGCACGGGTACGGCAGCTTACACTCCCCGCGTCGGAGCTGCTCGTCGGCCAAGATCGTCGCCAGCCGGTTCAGCGACGAGCCGGCGGGTCCGACCTCGTGGACCGCAACTGGCGACACGCCAAAATACCCCCGTCCGGACTGGCCGCCGGTCGTCGCGAGATACGCCCCGGGCTTCTCGGTCCGGGCGCGCCGGTATGCGCGGAACGGATCCGTGACCGAACACCTGACCTCGACGGGCACGCGAGCGCCACGGGGCGCGTCACCGGCAGCGGCCTGAAAGGACTCCCGGTCGGTCACCACCGTCGGTTCCATGCCCGTCGAACGGGAGCCAGTAGTAACGATCTTGTGGTGGTCAGTCGCCCTGGGCCTGCGCGAGCCAGTCGTCGACCCGAGACTCGGCGGCGTTTGTCGCCTCCGCGACGGTTGCCGGATCGGCGTCCACGAGATCCTCGACCGTCTCGATCCCGGCGGCCTGAAGTCGCTGTGCGTACGTCGGCCCGATCCCGGTGATCTCTTCGACGCCCGCGTCCGGCGCCAGCCCGGCGGTTTCGTCCGCGTTCGTGTCGTCGGTCTCGTCCTCAGACTCGCCGATCGATTCGTCGCCGGACTCGTCGGGCGCTGCCTGCTCGGCGTCCGAGTCGTCGGGTTCGATCACCTCGTCGTGCTCCGTCGCCGGCTCGTCGGTCGCCTCGGGACTCGGTTGGCGTTCGACGGTGACGACGCTCCCGTCGCTCGAGTCCGGCGACTCGGAGATCTCTTCGGGACTGCCGGCGTCGTCGCCGGGTTCGTCCCGACCCAGGAGCCGCTTGAGCCGTTGGAGGATGCCTGCTGCCATGTCTTAACGTATGTCCCGCGGGTATTAAACAGCCCCGTCGAGTCGCGCTCGCAACGTCCGGTTCATCTCCTCGACCGGCGCGTCCCGGTCGGTCCAGCGCTCGAAGGCCGCGACGCCCTGGTACAGGAGCATCCAGCCCCCGTCGATCGTCTCGGCGCCAGCCGCCTGGGCGTCTCGCAACAGGCGGGTCTCGACGGGAGAGTACACCGCGTCCAGCACCGTCAGGTCCGCGTGTAGTGCCCCGGCCGGCACCGGCGAGGCATCTTCGTCCATGCCCACGCTCGTCGCCTGAACCAGGATGTCCGCGTCCGCGAGTAGCTCCGGCAACGCGTCCAGTCCCGCGGCGGTAACGCCGTCGCCGACGGCGGCGGCCAGTTCCTCCGCCCGCGAGACGGTCCGGTTCGCGATCCGAACTGTTAGCCCCTCGTCGGCGAGCGCGAACGCGGCTGCCCGCCCGGCGCCGCCGGCGCCGCCGACGACGGCCGTGCCCGACAGCTCTGTGTCGTGGTGCTCGAACGCTCGGAGTAGCCCGAGCGCGTCGGTGTTGTACCCGGTTGGCGGATCGGTCGCGAGATCGACCGTGTTGACGGCCCCGATCCGATCGGCCAGCGGCGCCGGCTCGACCGCCTCCAGGACCGCCCGCTTGAACGGGATCGTGACGTTCAGCCCTCGGATTCCAAGCGTCTTTGCCGCCGCGATCGCCGCCGTCGCCGTCTCGGGCTCGAACGTGACGTACCGAGCGTCCATTCCCAGCGTCTCGTAGGCCGCCTCGTGCATCGACGGCGACAGCGAGTGTCCGACCGGGTTCCCGACGAGGCCGTACACCTCCATACGCGGTCCTCGCCGCCGCCGGTAAAAAGCCCGCCGACCGCCCCGCGGGCCGTGACTCGACGTCTAGACCCCGCCGACCAAACTGGTAAGCCCGCTGGGCCCGGATCACGGCCGTGAGCGTACGGAACCGACATACTCGATCTCGGCCCGCGGCGCGACGCTAATGCTCGGTATCGTCGTTTCCCGGGCCGACGAGGCCTCGATCACGATTGCCGAACAGCTGCGCGAACTCGCCGACTGGAGTCCCGACGGGGAGAACCGGTACCGCACCGACGGCGTCCAGCTCCGGTACTTCGACGAGCTTCACATCGAGCTCGACCGGCCCGCCGCGGCCTTCGACGACCCGGACCTGCTCGCGGTCGCGTCGCGTCACTCCGGAGACACGGGGGCGCTGTTGACCGCTCACCACACCGGCAACGTCGGCCCGGCCGAGTACGGCGGCGCGCCAGACGAACTGTCGCGTGCGGCGCCGAACGCCCACGCCCGCGTCATCGCGGCGCTCGAAGAGTTCGCGCCCCCGGAGTACGAGGTCGGCACGGAGGTCACCCACCACGGCCCCTCGACGGTCGGCGCGCCCTCGCTGTTCGTCGAGCTGGGCAGCGGTCCGGATCACTGGACCGAACCGGCGCCGGCACGGGCCGTCGCGCGGGCGATCCTCGCCCTGCGCGGGATCGACTCGGACCGGCCCGCAGCTGAGGGATACCGCCACGTCGTCGGCTTCGGCGACGGCCACTACGCCCCGCGGATCGAGCGGGTGCTGGCCGAGACCGACTGGGCGGTCGGTCACGTCGCGGCCGACTGGGCCCTCGATGCGGTCGCCGACGAGGCGCTGCCGGCCGTCGTCCAGTCGGTCTTCGAGCGGAGCCGCGCCACCCGCGCGCTGGTCGAGGGCACTCGTCCGGCCGTGACCGAGCAGATCGAGCGGCTCGGCTACCGCACGGTCGGCGAGCGGTTTCTCCGCGAGACGACCGGCGTCTCGCTGTCGCTGGTCGCGACCGCCGAGCGGCGGCTCTGCTCTGTCGAGGCGGGGCTTCGGTTCGGCGATCCCGCACGGACGGCCGCCGACCTCGGCGTCGTCTGTCGGCTCCCGGAGGCGCTCCTCGCGGAGGCACGCGGCATCGACCGCTCGAGAACCGCCGAGGCCGTCGCCGAGGCCGCGATCGCCTTCGAGACCGACCAGGGCGGTACCCGGCCAACGGGCCTCGTGGCGCTCCCGGCCGCCGACGGAGCGGCCGCCGATTCCGACGCCCTCGCGCCCGGCGTCGACCCGACCGCATACGAGCGGCTGCTCGACGCGCTGCTCACGGTGCTCGCGGATCGGTACGGGACGGTCGACCGCGAGAGAGAGACCGCGATCGCAACCAGCAAGACGTTCGACCCCGACCGGGCCCGAACGCTGGGTATCCCCGAGGGCCCGGCGTTTGGCCGGCTGGCGGCCGGCGAACCGGTCGAGGTCGACGGCGAACGGATCCCGCCCGAGGCGGTCCACGAGCGCCGCGAGCGCCGGTTCCCGCTCGCGGCCGACCCGGCAGACTGAGCCAGACTCAGCCCGGGCGTCCACACTCGCCGACTACATCCCCTGCGGATTGAACCGACGGACGGCTTCTTTCACGCCGGCGTTGTCGCCGACGAAGGTGACCTGGTCACCCCTATCGAGGGTCTCGTCGGCGTCCGGAACGTGTTCGTCGCCGTCCCGGCTGACGATCGCGATGATCACGCCGTCCGGGATGCGCTTGTTGACCTCTCTGATCGTCTTGCCGACGTAATCGTCCGAGGTGATCGTACATTCCTGGACATCGTGGCCCTCGCCGAGCTCGTCCATCCAGTGGGCCATCGACGGCCGTTCGATCTCATTGTCGATGGCGAACGCCGTCGCCGTCGAGGCGTCGATCGCCCGGATGTCGAGTCCGTCGAACGCGCTCATGTTGTCTGGGTCGTTGACCCGGGCCAGCACGTCCGCGAGCCCGAACTTCGTGCTGGCCATCTGTGCGATCAGCAGGTTCTGGTCGTCGTCGCCGGTCGCGGCGATGAGCCGCTTTGCCTCTTCGATCCCTGCCGTTCGCAGCACCGACGCGTCGGTCCCGTCGCCCTCGCGGACGGTTAGGTCCTCGGCGCGACCCTCCTCGACGCGCGTCTCGTCATTGTCGATGATGACGACCGATTCGCCCCGCTGTTCGAGTCGTTTCGCGAGGGCGCGGCCGACTCGGCCGCCCCCGACGATGATCGTATCCATGGGTGTCACTGAGAGTGCGCTTCCGATCTGCCGTGCGAATCCGCCTTCCAAGACGACCGTCGCGAAGATCACGAGAAAGACCGCGGCGGTCAGCGCCTGGGCCTCCGCGGGACTTCCCTCCGCCTGCAGTTCGATCGCAAACAGTGTCGCCACGCTGGCCGGAATGATCCCCCGCGGCGCGACGGTGCTCAGGAACGCTCGCTCCGGGTAGGAAAACCGCGGCACACCGGCGGTTGCGATCACGACCGCCAGCGGCCGGACGACCAGCATGACCACCGCGACCAGCACGATCCCGGTCAACCCCAGTTCGAGGACCTCGTCGACGTTGATGAGCGCGCCCAGCGCGATGAACACGAACCCGAGCACGAGCAGGGTCACGTCTCTGGCGAACTCCTCGATCTCCTCGCGGTGACGCAGATCGAGGTTCCCCATGATCAGGCCGGCGGTCGCGGCGGCGGCTACGCCCGCTTCCGAGGCCAGTCCATCCGCGAGCGCGTACCCGCCCAGCGCCGCGGCGAGTGCGATGTACCGCGAGACTTGCGGGGAATCGCCCGGTGCCAGGTCTCGAGAGAGCACGTAGTAGGCCGTTCCGGCCGCGAGTGCCCCGGCTGCGACGCCGATCCCGATCCGCTCGGCGAAGCCGACCGCGCCGGCGAACAGTCCCTCGTCGGCGACGACGAACGCCTCGAAGATCACCGCCGCCGCGATCGCGGCGCTCACGTCGTTGATCACGCCCTCCGCCTCCATCGCCGAGGCGACGTGTTCCCGAACGTCGACGATCTCGAGGATCGGCGTGATCACCGTCGGGCCGGTCGCGACCAGCAAGGCACCAACCAGGAAGGACAGTTCCCAGGACTCGCCGAGAAACACCCGCACCGACAGGGCAACCCCGACGAGAGTTAGCACCGCCCCGATCGTCACCAGCCGAAGCGTCGTCGTCGAGGCCTCCCGCAGCCGCTCGCGTCGCAGCTGAAAGGCGCCATCGAAGACGATGATCGCGACGCTGAGCCCGACGATCGTCGAGAGTCCGGTCTCGCTGAACGTCTCGAGGTCGACGATCCCGAGTCCGCTGCCGCCGATAGCAACGCCGATCCCGATCAAAAAGAGCACGCTCGGCACTTCGAGCCGCCGCGAGAGGAGTTGTGCGAGGATCCCCAGCAGAAAGATGCCGGCGATAATCGGGAGCAGCGCCTGAGACATACCGAGAACAACGATTAGAGTCGTAATTATGCGTTTTGAATTGACGATCCCGTCGGATCCAGGTGCGGGCCCGCACTCGCCCCGACGGGTTAGTCGCCGTGGCCGTGCCCGCGGTGTGGATCGGCGGGCTCTGCGGGAAAGTCCTTCTCGCCGGCCTCGACGCGAACATCGAGCCAGTTCTCCCGGGGAATCAGTGGACACTCGTAGGCGTAGTTGTACGCACAGGTCGGGTTGTACGCCTGATTGAGATCCAGGATCCACCCGTCATCGGTCAGGTGCTCGTTGTCCTCGAGGTCGATGTACCGGCCGGCACCGTAGGTCTCCTCGCCGTTCGTCTCGTCGCGAAAGGGCACCCACAGCCGGTCGGCGTCCCGATCGGGGCGGTAGGCTTGGAGCACCCGATCGCCGTCGAGATCGAACCGGAACGCGCCCCATCGGAGGTAGGTCTGTTCTCCCTCCGCGGTCGTCTCGACGGTGACCGTCTCCTTTTGTTCGTGTTCCTCGAGAGCGAGCACATACCGGTACTCGGGGTCAATCTCGTAGTACTCGAGCCCGGGGAACTTCTCGCCCTGCATTTCTGGTGGCAGCGGCGACCGCGGCGATCCGCCGAAGTACTCTTTTTTCGACTCCCGGTTGCGTCTCGTCTGCTCGATCCAGGTGTCCGTGTCGTGTGTCATGGTTCTGTGGTCGACGAGTCGCCCGCTATGACTCCCACGTGATACTTGTCTCCGTGGAAAAATAATCCTTGCGCGAGCGTGAACCTTCGCCGCCGTGCGGATGCCGACACTGTCGGCGCGATCGCAACCGATCGGAGCAGATTGAAGTCGGTTGCGGCCGGCCGGTGGCGTCGGTTGGCACGCTAACTGATTTCCCCCTTGTCTCGGATCTCTGTCGCAACAGATTTTATCAGAATGTTCGTACATATTCGCGAGTGGTGATGGACTCGTTCGACTCGTGTCGGACTGCCTTCCCGATCGCGGTCGGGATCGGTCTCATCCTATTGCTCGTCGGGCCGGCGGCCGCGCAGTTTGGCGGGTTCGGACCACAGGTCGACGACGAGATCGACCCCGATACCGTCGTTCTGGACGTCCAGGTCGACGCCGACGGTACTGCCGAGTGGCGGATCGAAAACCGGTACGCGCTGACTGACGAGAACAGAACCGCCGCCTTCGCCGACCTGACAGTCGGTATCGCGGCCAACGAGACCGCCTATCTCGACCGGTTCACCGAGCGGCTGGAGTCGACGATCGCCGTCGCTGCCGACACGACCGACCGCGAGATGCGTCTCGAAAACGTGACCATCTCTGCCGACACCCGTTCGCTCCCCCAGCAAGAGTTTGGAGTCGTCGAGTATCGCTTCCGGTGGACGAACTTCGCCGCCATCGACGGGAATCGGCTCCTCGTCGGTGACGCCCTCCCCGGCTTCTTCCTCGACGAACGAACCCGCCTCGTGGTCGCCTTCCCCAACGGTTATACGCTCGATACCGTCGATCCCGACCCCGACGATCGCCAGGACCGGACGGTAACCTGGATCGGCCCGACCGAGTTCGGGCCCGACGGCCCCACCGCGGTCGCAGCCTCCGATGCCGGCTCCGCGGTCCCGCTGGCGTTCGTCGCGGTCGGCATCGCTGCGGTCGCTGTTCTCGCTGGAGCGGCCCTCTCCGTCTACCGCCGCCCGACCGACGCCGAACCGTCCCGCCCGTCCGGGGCGGCTACCGGTGGTTCTAAAACCAGCGAAGTAGACGCCGACACGACTCCGCCCGACGAGCTGCTGAGC
>CAYREK010000060.1:0-5785 GCA_964423305.1 uncultured Halobacteriales archaeon
TCTTGGATCGCGGTCATCAGCTTCTGCTGGCTGCGGATATCAAGGGTGTTGATCTCGTCGACGTAGAGCACGCCCTTGTTGGACTTGTGGATTGCCCCGGCCTCGACGCGGTCGTGGGAGGGGGTCTCCATGCCGCCGGACTGGAACGGGTCGTGACGCACGTCGCCCAGAAGCGCCCCGGCGTGGGCGCCGGTTGCATCCTCGAAGGGAGCGGTCTGCTGATCCGAGGTGTCGACCAGCAGGTTCGGCACCATCGCGTCGTTGCCGCGGGACATATACCGGAAGGCAATGTAGATGACACCCGCGGCGATGATGCCGATCAGGAGATTCTGCATGATAATAAGCGAGTAGCCAAGCACCAGCGCGATGATGATCCACATCAGGAAGGTCCGCATCTGGTTGCGCTTGCGGGCCTCCTCCTTGTGGGCCTCGACGATCTGCTCGCCCTTGCCCGAGGGAACCGTGCGGACCTTCGGCTCGTTGCCGTCGTCGGGGTTGTGATAGACCAGCACGTCCTGCAGCTCCTCTTTCGGGAGCAGTTGGCTCATCGCCTTCGCGAGCATCGACTTGCCGGTCCCCGGCGAGCCGATCATCATCACGTGCCGGCGCTGTTTCGCCGCCTTCAGCACCGTCTCGCGGGCGTGATCCTGTCCGATCACCTGATCGACGAGCCGGTCGGGCACCTCGATCTCCGCAGAGGTGTCGACCTTGAGCCCGCCGAGGAGGTCATCCTCCGCGATCTCCTCGTCGATCTCCATCTGTTCGTCGACATCGCTGCCGAGCGCCTCGTCGAGCAGGTTCTCCTCGTCCGGCTCGCGGCCGTTGGTCCGGTCGTCTCGACCGGGGGGCCCGGTGCCGTCGCCGTCGACGCCCGAGTCGGGGTCGACGACAGAGGACTCCTCGGGGGTCGACGACTCCGTGGCCGTCTCGTCACCGGCCTCGTCGTCGACCGCTCCCGGGTCCGACGTAGGGTCTGGCGTCTCGTCGCTGTGTGTATCGTTGCTCATGCGAGCGTCGTTGCCAATATTACAAAGGGGCTATCGATTGATATACTTTCTCCCCCCTCGCCGTCGGTTCAAACACCGGAATCGCACGACAGCGCCGGGACAAGACGCGAATCCATCGACGGCACGGTATTTATTACCGCGAGTCGGCTACGGTGACCGATGACAACCGAACGGGGGTTTTTTATCGGCCGCTTCCAGCCGATTCACGACGGACACCTCCAGCTCATCGAACAGATCGCGGGCGAGGTCGACGAGCTGGTCGTCGGGATCGGGAGCGCCGGCGATTCACACAGCGTCGACGACCCGTTCACGGCCGGCGAGCGGGTCATGATGGTGACAAAGAGCCTCGAGTCGCTGCCGATCACCACCTACGCCGTGCCGATCGAGGACCTGAACCGGAACGCAGTCTGGGTGAGTCACGTCCAGAGCATGGCCCCCCGGTTCGACGTCGCGTACTCGAACAATCCGCTCGTGGTCCAGCTGTTCACCGAGGCCGGCGTCGAGGTCCGGAGCACGGGGCTGTACGACCGGGACCATCTCAAGGGAAGCAAGATCAGACAGCTGATGATCGCCGGCGATGATTGGCGCCAGTACGTGCCGGCGGCCGTCGAGGACGTGATCGAGGAGATCCGCGGGGTCAAGCGGCTTCGACAGGTTGCTGGGCACGACTCCTAAGCTACCCGTCGCGGCGCTCGAGATCGGCGAGCAGCTCCGAGAGCGCCCGGGCCGCGAACGCGCGCTTGCACTCCGTCCGATCGCCCTCGATCTCGAACCGTTCGGCCCGAACCGTCTCGCCGGAGGCCGAGCCCCACGGAGCGGCGTAGGCGACCCCGATATAGACCGTTCCAACGGGCTTGTCGGGAGCCCCACCGGTCGGACCGGCGATCCCGGTCGTCGAGACACCCCAACTCGTGCCGGCGGTGTCGCGGACGCCGGCGGCCATCTCGCGGGCGACCGGCGCGGACACCGCGCCGCGTTCGAGCGCCTCTCGGGAGACGCCGAGCAGCTCCTGTTTGGCGTCGTTTGAGTAGGTCACCACGCCGCGATCGAAGTACGCGCTCGCCCCGGGAACGTCGGTGAGCAGAGAACCGACGAGCCCGCCGGTCGCCGACTCGGCGACGGCGACGGTCGCGTCGCGGTCCTGCAACGCCGCGCTGACCCGCTCTGCGTACTCGGCTGGGGGCGCCGCGTCCGGTCGGTCCACCGGCGACTCTTCCGAGTCCATACGGAATCTGAGAGTCCGACTGAAAAGAGTGCGGCGGAAGCTATACTGTCCGAGCGCCTGAATCGGGGGGCATATCCTCTGCGTACGCCGCGGAGAGACCCACGGCTCGGGGATCGGTTCAGTTCGTAGCGGCCCAAGCCGATAATAAAAGTTCGGGAGCGCTGTGCCGGAGTGGTGCGATTACTCGGAGGCGATGACGTCGTCGATCCGGACGATCATCGTCGCCGCCTCGTTCGCGCTTTCGAGGGCCTCGTACTTGACCGCGGCAGGGTCAAGCACGCCCTGAGCGACCGGGTCGTCGACGGTGCCGGTCTGCCCCTCACTGATCACGCCAGCGAGGGTGCCGGCGTCGTGTTCGGCGCGGAGATCGACCAGGGCATCGATCGGATCCAGCCCGGTATTTTCCGCGAGCGTCCGTGGGATGATATCGAGCGCGTCGGCAAAGGCCTCGACGGCCAGCTGCTGACGACCCTCGACGCCGGCTGCACTCTCGCGAACGTGGTTGGCAGCCGACACCTCGGTCGCGCCGGCGCCGGGGACGACCCCGCCGGCGTCGACCGCCGCGGTGACGACATCAAGCGCGTCCCGGAGCGCCCGCTCGAGCTCGTCGACGACGTGTTCGGTGCCCCCGCGGGCGAAGATAGTGACGGCCTCGGCCGCGTCGCCGCCCTCGACGAAGACCTGATCGTCATCGCCGTGGGTCTCGACCGAGACGCTGTCGGCCCCGCCCAGATCGGCGGCCTCGAGAGTATCAGTCGAGCCGACCCGGCTGGCGCCGGTCGCGGCGATGACCGCCGAGGTGTCGCTCTCGTCGACGCTCTCGAAGGCGAGCACGCCCTCGCGAGCGAGGTAGGTCGCGACCCGGTCGTCGATGTCGCCCTCGATGAAGGCGATGTCGGTCCCGGCCGCGGCGATCTCCTCGGCGTAGGTCCGGAGCTGCTCGCCCTCGGCCTCGATCGCGGCGTTGAGCTGGTCGACGTTGGTGACCTCGTACTCGGCGTCGATCTCGGTCTCGGCGACCTCGAGATCGGCGTCGATGACCGCGACCGACGGATCGGACACCGACCGGGGAGCGTCGTCGCTGACCGGCTCCTCGCCGACGATGACCCCCTCGACGAGCTCGGTCGAGCTTGAGGAGGCACCGGACTGGGTGTAGATCGTGACGTTGTCCCGGTCGACGCCGGCGTCGGTGTGGACCCGCCGGATCGCCGCGACGACGGTCTCGGCCAGTGCCGAGGCGGCGACATCGCCGGTCCCCTTGCCGGTCATGCTCGACTCGGCGACCTGCCGGAGCTGCTCGTCGTCAAGGTCGGTCGCCACGACGGCGTCCTCGACGGCCTCGCGGGCGAACTCCGCGGCCGTGTAGTACCCCTCGACGATCGTCGTCGGGTGAACGTCGTCTTCGAGCAGGTCCTCGGCGTTCGAGAGCAACTCGCCGGCAAGGATCGCCGCCGTCGTAGTGCCGTCGCCGACCTCCTCCTCTTGGGTCTGTGCGACCTCGATGAGCATCTGTGCCGCGGGGTGTTCGATGTCCATCTCGTCGAGGATTGTGGCGCCGTCGTTCGTGATCACGACATCGCCGTCGTCCGAGACGAGCATCTTGTCCATCCCGCGGGGACCGAGTGTCGTGCGTACGGTCTCGCTGATCGCCTTCCCGGCCGAGATGTTCGATGACTGTGCGTCCTCGCCCTGTGTTCGCTCCGTGTCCTCACTGAGGATAAAGAGGGGCTGTCCGCCCATGCGTTGCTGACCAGACTGTGACATATGTTGTACCTCACAAAAAGATCGTTTGCGGTTCTATATAAGCGTTGCTTCTCGAGGCCTCGGGGGGACGGGTCCGAGGCCGTAGCGACTTAATTGCGGGGTGGGTAGTACCGGTCGATGCTCGAACTGGAGCACGGCTTCCGGGTGATCGACGCCCACATCGAGCTGGAGCCGGACCAGGCTCGGCGCCGGCCGGACGCCGCCGGTCCGGAGCAGATCGAGCGCGAGCTCCGGCAGGCGGGGATCGTTCGGGGGCTCGCACACCCGCCCGCGCGAGCCACCGCCGAGTTGCGGGAGGGAGACGGCTACCTGCGGGCGAACAACGCGATCGCGCGGATGGCCGTCGACCGGTCGTTCGACGCGTTGGCCCGGGTGACGGGCGAGAGAGCGCCCGGCTCCGGGCCGGGCGCCCGGCTCCGGAACGTGACCCGGTCGCGGGAGAGCTGGCAGACCGGCCCGGCGGACATCGAGCAGTACGCCTACGACGAGCGGTTCGCGGGGTTCATGCTCGATCCGACCGCCGACGGGCTGCCGGGTCCCGCGGTCCTCGAGCGGTTGGCCGAGGTGGATCAGCCGGTGCTCACCTACGGCGGGCGCGGGTTTCCCCCCGAGCGGATCGAGTCGACGCTACTCGAGTACGAGTTTCCGCTGATCGTCGCCCACTTCGGCGGGTACCCGCTCTACGAGGAGCTGATGGGGGCGGCGATCGAGCTGCTCGACCGCCACGAGCGGTGCTTTCTCGACACTAGCTACGTCCGCCTCCGGGAGTATCTCGAGCGCGCAGTCATGGAACATCCAGATCGGGTCGTCTTCGGGAGCGGGGCGCCAGCGGCGCACCCGAACGTGGCCGTCATGGAGATCCTCACGCTCGATGTCCCCGAGGACGCGATGCGAAAGATCTTCGCGAAAAACCTCGAGCGGGCGTTCGAAGGAGCCGCCTCGGAGCTTTGATAGTTTCTCCGCGTAATCGCTCTGACCGGCCGCGACGGCGAACTCACCGCCAGTCGTAGACCGTCACCGCGGGGTCGGGCCGGGAGGAACGTCCCTGGGGGTTGCGCCGCGGGCTCCGGTCGCCGAGCCGGGCCCGGAGTCCGGCGCCGATCCCCCCAGCCAGGCCGGCGAGGACGGCCCAGTTGGTCTTGAACCACCACGAGACCGGGCGATCACCCCGGGAGACCGACCGAACGCCGTCGACCGCCTCGCGGCCGGCGTGAGCGAGCAGCCGCCAGAACACGGCCGGGCGGGGGCCGTAGTTTTTCCCGAGCCGGTAGGCGAGCGAGCGGTGTTTCGGGCCCGGATCGGTGACCGCGTCACCGCCGTCGGTGCCGACCGTCCGGCGGGTGCACATCGACTCACGCCAGGACAGCTCGAACTCGTTTGCGGCCATCCGGTGGGCGAGATCTCGCGAGCCCCCGACCGAGAGGGTCTCGTCGTAGCCGTCGAGCTCGGCGAGCAGGTCCCGCCGGAATGCGACGTTTCCGGGCGTGAAGTAGGTTACCTCGCGGCCGGCGATCGTCCGTTGCGCGTGCGCGGAAGTTCCGTCTGGGCCCGTCGTCGGGCCGGTCGCCGCGTCCGCACTCCTCAGGGCGTCGGCGACGGCTTCTGTCCAGCCGGCACACACCGCGACGGTGTGATCGACGACGGCGATCACGTCGCCGGTAGCGCGGTCGATTCCGGCGTTGCGGGTCGCGTTGACCGCTCGGTCGGCGAGCTCAACGAGCACGTCGACGTCCCCGCGCTCCCGGACCAGCCCCGTTGTGCCGTCGGCCGACGGGCCGTTGACGACGAT
>CAYREK010000060.1:5795-13192 GCA_964423305.1 uncultured Halobacteriales archaeon
CTCTACGATTATCTCCGCCTCGGGGGCGTGCGCCGCGAGCGCGTCGAGACACTCCGAGAGCCGCTCGCGCGCGTTCAGCGTGGGCACCACCACCGAGAGCTCCATACCAGTCTGTTGGCGTCCGTACGCTTATAAAGACCGGGAACAGACCTCTTGGTCACCGCAAAGCTCCGCCGCGAGCCCGGGATCTTTTATTCGCCGGTCGTTACGAACAGATATGACAGAACGAGTCTTAGTGCCGATCGACGGGTCCGAGTCGTCCTGGGCGGCACTCGAGTACACCTTTGGACACCACGACGACGATCCGATCGTCGTATTGTACGTCGCGGATCCGTCCGAGCGAGCCTACACCGACCGGTCGCGGGGCAGCGAGGACGAGCCCGACGGGAAAGAGGACTCGGAGGAGTACTCCGTCGAGTACAGCAAGGGGCTGTTCGAGACCGCGAGCGAGCGGGCCGACGCGGCCGGCGTCGAGGTCGAGACAGAGACCACGATCGGGAGCCCGGCCGACGCGATCCTCGAGTACGCTGCGGACAACGAGATCGATCACATCGTGATGGGCTCGCGGGGACGGTCGGGACTGTCGCGGCTGCTGCTCGGCAGCGTCGCCGAGACGGTCGTCCGTCGGTCTTCGGTACCGGTGACGGTCGCCCGGGACGCCGAGTAGCCGAGTGACTACTCGTCGGCCCACTCGCCGAGCGCGTCGAACAGCCGGCGCCGAACCGTCCGCTCGACGACGGCGTCCCCACCCGCCACGGCGTCGGCGATAAGCCCCAGCGGGATCTGCCCGCCGGCCATGTGGTCGTGTCCGCCCGCGCTGCCGACGTCGCCGAAGGCCTCCTCCAGGCGGCGGCCGAGGCGAAGCGCCGGGTTCGTCGTGCGGGCGCTCAGGTGAACGCGATCATCGACGACACCGTAGACCGCGGTCGTCGTCACCCCCTCGAGTTTGAGCAGGTATTCTGCGGCCTGGGGAAGCACCTCTTGGGTCGCGGGGTGATCGACACCGGAGACCAGACACGAGCCCCGGACCTCGCGGCCGGTGATCGCCTCGCCGAGCGCCGACAGGGTCTCGGGAGTGAGCGCCGCGCCCCGGAGCTGTGCGATCAGCTCGTAGTCGGCCTCGGGATGGAGGTAGATCGCGGTCCGGTGATCGGCCTGGGTGGTGCCGCGGGCGAAGCCGTCGGTCTCGGTTTGGATCGCGAACAGCAGTGCCGTCGCGAGCCGATCGTCGATGTCGATCGGGAGCTCGCGGAGGTGCGCGCCGACGAGCGTCGCCGTCGCACCGACCGACGGGACCTGCTCGACGTACGCTCCGGTCACCGCCTCCGTAGAGTGGTGATCGATGATGATGTCCGGATCCCGATCCGCCGACACCGGGTTGTTCCGGCCCGGGACGCTGTGATCGACGAACGCGACCCGGTCGTAAGCGTCGAGATCGACCGCCGAGACGGCCGCGAGGTCGATCTCTAAGGTGTTGACCATCGCGCGGTTTTCCTGACGGGAGAGCCCCCCGCCGTGTGCGACGACGACCTCCTCAACTCCGACGTGGGTCGCGATCCGCCCGAGCCCGAGCGCGCTGGCGATGGTGTCGGGATCGGGATTGTCGTGACAGACGACAGCCAGCGAGGCCGCCGGAGCCAACACCGTGCGTAGCCGCTCTGTCCGGCCGGTCGGGCCGATCCCGATCCCTGCGGGCAGGGCACGAGCGGCGTCTGAGTTTGACATACGTATCCCTCCTGACGGTGTGCCGAACTCAATCTTGCCAGCGTGGAATAATAACTCTTCTGCCGCAACCGACATAGTTATAAATGTAAGAGTGAGCTCCGCGGGAGTTTTGTGCTCGGTGGCAGGAGTACGGGCGTGAGCCAGATTACGTTCGGGACCGACGGCTGGCGGGCGCCGGCAGCGGAGTTCACCGCGGATCGGGTTCGGCGGGTCGGACGTGCCGTCGCGAAACACCTCGACGCGCGGACCGTCGAGGGACCGGTAGCGATCGGGTACGACGCCCGTGAGCACTCCGAGGCCCACGCCGAGGCGCTCGCGGGGGCGATCGCCGCCGGCGGCCGGACGGTCCGGGTGGCGACGCGAGACCTGCCGACGCCGGCGGTAGCCTGGACGGTCGCCGAGGGCGAGTACGTGGGCGGGCTGATGGTGACGGCCTCGCACAACCCGCCCGAGTACAACGGCGTGAAGTTCATTCCCGCAGACGGCGCGCCCGCACCCCAAGCGGTGACCGACGACATCGAGAGCCGGCTCGGCGACGCGGCGGCCGGCGGGGCGTTCGAGCGACAGGACTTCCGCGAGCCGTACGTCGAGGCGGTGCTCGGAGCCGTGGACGCGGACCTGACCGGCCGGACGATCGCCTACGACGCAATGCACGGCAGCGGTCGGGGGGTGACCGACCGGGTCCTCGAGACAGCCGGGGCGACGGTCCGCAGGCACCGTTGTGAGCGCGATCCCACGTTCGGCGGGACCGCACCCAATCCGGGCCCCGAGCGGGCAGCCGGGGTGGTCGAAGCCGTCACGAGCGGCGCGGCAGCTCTCGGGGTCGTCAACGACGGCGACGCCGACAGGGTCGGGCTGATCGCTCCCGGGGTGGGCTACTTGGACGAGAGCCTCGTGCTCGCGGTGCTGTACGAGTTTCTCCTCGAGCGGGCAGCCGGCGACGTGGTCCGGACGGTTTCGACGAGCAGCCTCGTCGACGGCGTTGCGGCGGCGGCGGGTCGGGCGGTCCACGAGACGCCGGTGGGGTTCAAGTGGGTCGCAGAAGCCATGGCCGAGACGGACGCGCTGATCGGCGGCGAGGAAAGCGGCGGGTACGGGCTTGGGGCGCATCTCAGGAACAAAGACGGCGTGGTGACGGCGCTGCTGGCCGCGGCCGCCGACGCCGAGCGACCTCTCGCCGAGCGGGTTCGGGAGCTACGGGCGAGCCACGGGCCGGTCTTCCAGGATCGAACGAGCGTTCCGTGCCCCGACGACCGCAAGGCGACTGCGATGGAGGCGCTCGTCGAGGATCCCCCAGAACGCGTCGGTGGACGGGCAGTCATACGCCGCGAGACCGTCGACGGGCTGAAGCTGTATTTCGAGGGAGGTGCGTGGGTGCTCGTCCGGCCGTCGGGCACCGAGCCGAAGCTCCGGATCTACGCGGAGGCGGTAGACGAGGAGACCGTCGAGGCGCTCCTCTCGGAGGCCGGCGAGCGCGTCAAAGAACTCACGTCCTGACCCCGCGCAGGCGGTCCCGACCGTCGACGGGCTCGATCGCGAACCCGAGCGACGCCCAGAACGGGCGCACCGACGGGTCGAACCGGGCGGTGAGTCGATCGCGTTGGCGGGCGGCGGCCGCGACCAACGCCGTGCCCACTCCCTGCCCGTGTCGGCGCGGGCGAACCGCGATCGCTGCGATTCGCTCGCCGTCGAGCACGAGGGCTCCCAGGGGCAGATTCCCACTGGAGTCCTCACCGCCGGACTCGACCGCGACCAGGATCGTCCGCTCGGCGAGCGGATCGGGAACCTCGAGCGCGCCGGCGTTGAGAAGCCGGCGCACGTCGAGGCGCTCTTCGGGCGCGGCCGGCCTGACGACGGGATCCTGCGTGGCCACGCCGGTCGTTGGTGGCCCGCGACTACAGGCTGTCGGTGCCCCCGGCGGGAGGAACGGAACCGTTTATGATCGGGCCGACACTGGTCGAAGTATGAGCGGAGGCGAGGGCGAACCGGCGACGGTTCGCGACGAGGTCTGGCTGGAGCAGTACCGTCCGCAGCGACTCGAAGACGTCGTCGGGCAGGACGCGATCACCGAGCGCCTCCAGACGTACGTCGATCAGAACGACCTCTCGCATCTCCTGTTCGCGGGGCCTGCCGGCGTCGGGAAGACGACGAGTGCTCTGGCGATCGCGCGCGAGCTGTACGGTGAGGACTGGGAACAACACTTCTTAGAGCTCAACGCCTCAGACGAGCGCGGGATCGACGTGATCCGCGAGCGGGTGAAAAGCTTCGCGCGGACCGCCTTCGGCGGCGCGGAGTACCGGATCATATTCCTTGATGAGGCAGATGCGTTGTGTGTGCCGCCCGGAACGGAGGTCGTCACCGGATACCCATCCGCTCCGGAGGTAAAACCGATCGAGGACGTCGACCCCGACGGCGAGCCTATCCCGTCGGTCGACTTCGAGACAAACGAGATTCAGTCTGACACGGGCAAGCGGGTGGACTCTGGCGTCGCGGATTTCTTCGAGGTTGAGTTAGACGACGGGCGAACGATCCAGGCGAGTCTCACACACCCGTTTTTCGTCGTCGGTGAGGACGGACGGCTCGTCGAAACGGAGCTTCGAGAGCTGTCGCCGGGAGACGAGATAGCCGATTTCAAAGAACAGATCGGGGTCTCTCGGTGTGAGGTGTGTGGAGCCTGGACCACGGGGCGATACTGTTCCGTCGAGTGCAAAGACGAGGGCCACAGCCGGGAGATGCGAGGGGAAGGGAACCCAATGTACGGAACCGAGTGGTCCGAAAGGCGACGCGAGAAGATTGTACAGGCGCTCTCTGATGGACGGTTGTCAGGCGAGAATAACCCAAACTATGGGGGAGAGTTTCACGGCGTCAGTATCTGGGAGATGGATACAGAGTCGATCAACGAGTTCCGACAACAACTCAGCGAGCTACGGTCCGGTACGTCGTGGGACGAGTGGGCCACCGATGCGGATGCAGATGCAGTCAAAGAGCAAATTCAGCAGACAATGTCGGATTGGTGGGAGGAGTTAGATGAGGCCCGGAAGACGAAACTCATCGAAAAAAGCACCGAGAACTGCGAATATCCGGTAGCAGATATTAGCGGTGACAACAACCCGATGCGAGATCCCGAAGTCCCACAGAAGGTCTCAGAGGCACTACAGGGGCACGAGCCAACTGGTGGCGGAAATATCCGGTACAGCGAGGAACTCGGACATATCGTCCGGTCGGACTGGGAGTACGAGGTCGCGACGGCACTGCGAGACGCCGGGATCGATTACGAGTATGAACCGAAGTTCGAACTGTCGGACTCGGTATATCATCCGGACTTCATCATTGGCGATAGTATAATCGAGGTAAAAGGAAGTGCTGAGCTGTGGGGGCAGACCGAAAAGGTCGAGGAGTTTCTGGAGACGTACGGTGACGAGTACAGATTCATCGTCGTCGGGGATGGTGCACTCCCACACAACGAGCACTACGAAAGAGAGGAGTTTGACCCTGGTATCGTCGCCGACGGGGGCGCGTCTGCCGTCCGGACTGCGACGATACGGGACATCGAGTACAGCCACCGCGGCGAGGCGTACAACATCAGCATGGACGGAACGCCGAATTTCATGCTGGCAAACGGAATTTTGACCCACAATACCTCGGACGCACAGGCAGCACTCCGCCGGACGATGGAGCAGTTCTCCGATAACGTCCGGTTCATCCTCTCCTGTAACTACTCCTCGCAGATCATCGATCCGATCCAGTCGCGGTGTACGGTCTTCCGGTTCTCGCCGCTGTCTGACGCGGCCGTCGCGACCCAGGTGCGAAAGATCGCAGACGCCGAGGGCATCGAACTGACAGAAGACGGCGTAGACGCATTGACTTACGTCGCGGGCGGGGACATGCGCGCGGCGATCAACGGGCTGCAGGCGGCCGCAACCGCCGGGACCGTCGACGAGGAGGCCGTCTTCGAGATCACGAGCACGGCCCGCCCGGAGGACATCGAGGAGATGGTGACACTCGCCCTCGACAACGATTTCACCGCCGCGCGGTCCCAGCTCGACCGGCTGCTCACCGAGGAAGGCATCGCCGGCGGCGACGTCATCGATCAGCTGCACCGCTCGGTCTGGGAGTTCGACCTCGGCGAGAAGGCCGCGGTTCGGACGCTCGATCGGATCGGCGAGGCGGATTACCGGATCACCGTCGGGGCCAACGAGCGGATCCAACTCGAGGCGCTGCTTGCCTCCCTGGCGCTCGAAAACAGTGACTGACCCGACAGACGCGACCGACGCGGCGGGCTCGGAGGAGGAAACACACCTCAGGAGTGCGATCGAACTCGCCGCCGCAGCCCCCGAGGGGCACCCGTACGGAGCAGTACTGGTCGATGAGACCGGAACCGTGGTCGGGCGGGCAAAGAATACCGTACCCGGCGACGGACTCGCCGCACACCCGGAGCTGAAACTCGCCGAGCAGAGCGGAACGCTCGCCCCGGAGCGGCGGGCCGGGTGTACGCTGTACGCGAGCACCGAGCCCTGTGAGATGTGTACGGCCGCGATCCACTACGCCGGGCTCGGACGGGTCGTGTTCGGGGTAGCCCGCGCGACCCTCGCCGACCGGCGGGGAACCGCACCGGGCGTGTCCTGTCGGGAGCTGCTCGACCGGAAAGGAAGCGAGACGACCGTCGAGGGCCCACTGCTGCAGCGAGAGGCGCTTGCCGTCCACGACTGAGTCGATCGGGACCGAGCCGTTTTGTTCGATCGGGGCAGACCCGGAGTATGCACGTCGCGATCGTCGTCTTCGAGGGGTTCGACGCGATGGACGCGATCGGGCCGTTCGAGGTGTTCGACCACGCACGCGAGGAGGCCGATCTCGAGGCCGACCTGTACACGCTCGAGCGCCGCGATAGCGTTGTCTCGAGTCACGGACTGCGGGTCGAACCAGAAGGGACCCTCGGAGAGCTCGAGCGCCGGCCGGACGTACTGATCGTCCCGGGTGGGGGATACAACGACCGCGCCGAGGCCGGCGTCCGAGCCCAGATCGAGGGACCGCTGCCCGAGCGGGTCGCGGAGTACCACGCAGCGGGAACGCTCGTGGCTTCGGTCTGTACGGGCGCGATGGTGCTGGCCGCCGCCAGGCTGACCGACGGTCGGCCGGCCGTAACCCACCACGGGGCGCTCGCGGATCTCCGGGAGTCCGGCGCCGCGGTGCGGGAGGCCCGCGTCGTCGACGACGGCGACCTCGTGACCGCCGGCGGGATCACGGCCGGGATCGACCTGGCGTTGCACCTGCTCGAGCGACTCGTCGGGGCGGGCGTCGCCGAGTCGGTCGCGGACACGATGGAGTACGAGCGCCGGGGCGAGGTTCTGACGGACTGACCCCCACCTGAACGGTCTCGGAGGAGGGGACTCGGAACTGTTTTACCCCGCGCTGGGCCATATTCCGGCAACATGAGCGACCTCGAGGCGGAGTACCGACTCGAGTACTTCGAGGAGAATGGCTTTCACCGCATGCAGTGTCCGGAGTGTGGCGATCACTTCTGGACGCGGGATCCCGACCGAGACACCTGCGGCGAGCCCCCTTGTGGTACCTACGAGTTCATCGACGAGCCCGGCTTCGACGAGTCCTACACGCTCGGAGAGATGCGCGAGCGGTTCCTCTCGTTTTTCGAGGACCACGGCCACGAGCGGATC
>CAYREK010000061.1:0-12684 GCA_964423305.1 uncultured Halobacteriales archaeon
TCTCGGCGTAGACGACGATCGAGAAGATCCCGATCGTCGTGATGATCGGGATCAGACCGTACTGGCCCTCGCCGATCAACAGCAACTCGAGGCCGACGGTCTGTTCGCCGATTCCGAGCAGTATTCGGCCCCACTGGGGGAAGATGCCGTATTCGCCGCCGAACGTTGGGGTCGCGATCAGCCCGCCGACCAGCCGCTGGCTCACGCCGGCGATGATGAACAGTCCGACACCGCTTCCGACGCCCCACTTGCTGACCACCTCGTCCATGTACAGGATGAGGATCCCGCCGACAAACACCTGCGCGAACAGGATCCACTCGAGCAGCCCCGGCGCGATCCCGAGCGTCGGGTCGGCGTTGAGAAAGCCTGCGAACACCATCGGGAAGGCGGTCATCGCGGTCACGATCACAACAAGCAGCTTCTGCAGGCCCTGGTAGAGCACCTGATCGCGGGGATTGTTCTGGGTGTCGAGTCCGAGCAGATCCGCCCCGCCGAGTAGCTGCAAGACGATGCTCGCGGTGACGATCGGCCCGATGCCGACCTGCATCAGCGAGCCCGAGGCGCCGGCCAGGATCGAGCGGAACTGGCCGAACACGTCCGACTCGGTGCCGAGTCCGTAGAGGGTGACGTTTGTCAGGAAAAAGTACAATACGAGGATGCCGGCCGTCCAGCCCAGCTTCCGCCGAAAGGGCACGTGTCCCTGGGGTCGCCTGACCGACGGCATCCGCGTGAGCACCGGTTCCGCGGTGTCTTTCCAGCTCATTGGTGTTGGTGTGTTACGGTTGTGTTACGCGTCGGCGGTCGGTTCTGTCTCCGGCTCTGAGTCCGTCTCAGCCGCGATGGCCTCGCCGCCGGCCGCGGCGAGTCGCTCGCGGGCGCTCTCGGAGAAGGCGTCGGCGACGACGGTGAGTTCACGTCGCACTTGGCCTCCGCCCAGAACTTTGATCCGGTCGACGGGCTCGTCGATCAGCTCGCGGGCGTCGATCCGATACCCCGCTTCGGTCTCCTCGGCGAGCCCGTCGGCGGCCAGTAGCGGTGCGTCCTCGTCGAGCTCGCGTAGCTCGACGGTCGCGACATCGTCCGTTATGGCCTCCGGCCGGTCGAAGCCGTGCTTTCCGAGCGGCGGGTGGTTGTGGTGTTCGTGTTTGTCTCTGCCCGCGGCGCCGCGGCCGCCGCGGTGGCCGGCGCCGCGCCGGTTCTTCTGCGAGCCGCCGCCGTGGGTGCGCGATCCGCGCTGTCGTTTGCTCTTGTCTGTCATTATCGCATCGCCTCCAGGAGATCGTCGATCGCCTCGGCCTCGTGAACGCCGAGCTGCCCGCCGGTCGTAGCGGGCTGTTTGATCCCGTCGTGGCCGCCCCGGGGCGGGTGCAGGCGCAGCGTCGGCGACAGGGCCGCCTCCTGTAGGGTCGTCTCCTCGGCGACCAGCGCCGCCGCCAGCCCGTCGATGTCGGCGTAGTCGGTCGCCTCGGCGACCCGCGCGTCGGTGACGGCCTCGCCGTCTGCGGTCTCGCCGCGGCGCTTGAGCAGCGTCGCGACGGTCGCCTCGCTGGGCCGGCCGTGCGCGACGTAGTCGTTTACTTTCGTCACCATTCCATTGTACGTGGGCTCTTCGGGAATAAAGGTGGCGTGGTTAACCCGCCCGAGGTTGAGCATCTCGAGGGTGTCGAGCACATCCTGGCTGATGTTGACCTCGCCGCGCAGCTGGACGAGCGCTCTCATCGTTCGACCTCCCGTTCGCGGACCCGCTGGGGAATCCGCGCCTCGGCGGCGTTTTCCAAGGCCTTGAACGTCGCCTTCGCGAGGTTGACCGTCGTCCGGGTGTTGCCGTGACTCTCTGTCCAGGCGTCCTCGACGCCCGCGAGTTCGAGTACCTTCTGTGGGGTCTCCCCGGCCGCCAGGCCGAGGCCCTTCGGGGCGGGCATCACGTGGACGACGACGCTGCCAGCCTTGCCCTCCGCGTCCCGGATCAGCGAGTGGGTGCCTCCGGGGCGGTCCTCCCAAGAGCCGCTCCCGAGCGGCACCGTGATCAGGTTCAGCTTCGCGATGTCGATCGCCTTCTCGATCGCGCCGCCGACCTGGTCGTCACGGCCCTCCGCGTACCCGACCAGTCCGTCGCGGTTGCCGACAACGACGACGCACCGGAACTTCACCCGGCGCCCGGAGTCGGTCATCCGCTGGACCATGTTGATATCGAGCACCTCGTCTTCGAGCCCGGGAACGAGCTGGTCGACCAGCTCCGGCTCCTTGAGTGGGAGCCCGGTGGCCAGCGCCTCTTCCATGGTCTCGATGTCGCCGTCGGCGACCTGCTTGCCGAGCCGGGTCTGTGGGACCCAGCCTTCCTCTGCGCTCATTGGTCACCTCCAAGCAGCCGCTCGCGGGTCTCGTCGAAGTGTGTGGGCAGCTCCGTCGCGTCGAACGCGCCGGCGTAGAGCCCGTCTTCCTGCTCGGCGTAGTCGGCGATGTGCTCGCCGCGTGTCCGCGACCAGTCCGCGAGGACCTCGTCGTTGTGCGGGATCTCGAGACCCGCGTCGATTGCACCTTCCTGTACTGCAAACACCTTGCTCCCCGGTGTCGGGGAGTTCAGCCCGATGTCGAGCACCGCCTCTTCGAACCCGGCTTCGATCGCGCGCTGTCCGGCGAGCAGGCCGGTCAGGTACGCCGCCGGGAGGTTCCCGGTCGGGGCCTCCCAGCCGTGCTCGCGGAGGTCTGTCGAGTGTGCGCTTGCGACGGTCTCGTCGCCGAGCGGCCCGGTAATGACCAGCTGCGCCCTGACGTTGTTGTTGCCCTTGCGAGCAACCAGGCGTGGTTTGCCGGATTTCAACAGGCGCAACCGCTGATGGTAATCGGTTCGGGCCTCGCGGCGTCGCCGCATCGGTACCGTGTATCGTGGTCCGGTTGCCATTATGTATCACCGTAAGTTTCGTCGATGTACCGTTCGAGGTCCGCGACGCTGTCGAACTCGCCGCCGCCGGCTTTGTCGTAGACATCGCGGTACTGCGAGCGACTGAGCCGCCCCTCGTCGCGGAGCTCGCGCAGTCGCCGTCGCTGTGCTCGGATCGTCGACGCCCAGCCGTCGGTGTCGCTCTTGCGGGCTTCGGCTTCGCCCTTGCGACTGCCGGCGCCTTTCTGGTGGCCGTAGGCGCGTTTCGCCTCGCGCTCGCGGGCCCGGTTTCGGGAGTTGCCGCCTGGCTCTTCGGCCCGGACGATACCTTCCTCGACCAGCTCCCGGATGTCTTCCCGGGTGATTGCCTCGGCGATGTCGCCCTGCTGCTCGGGGTCGAGCCAGATCCGGTTCTCGCCGACACCGAGTACGTCTGCGGCCAGCCGCTTCTGTGCGCTCAGGTCAGTCATTCGACCACCACCTCCTCGTAGGTGGGGTTGAGAACCCGGATGCCGGCGTCCTCTGCTTGCTCCTCGATGTGCTCGCGCTTTCGCGCGCCCACCGAGGCGGCGATCCGGACTGCCTGCCGGTCACCGTCAACGCCGTTGAGATCCGCTGGGCGGTGGACCCGTACTTCCTCGAACCCGGAGGGGTGCAGTCCTCGCACGGCTTCGGGCGAGCGGTAGCCGGGATCGACATCTGCGCCTTTGCCCTTGACCCCGCGGCGGCGCTTCGAGCGGTCGCCGCGGAGCCGGCGCCAGGAGCTCGGAATGCGCTTTTTCTTGTGGTGGTCCTGGCGCTCGAAGGAGGGGTTCTCGACGGCCCGGCGTTGTGCGAGTAGCCGCTCTGTCTCCTCGTCCAGGTCCGGGGTCTTCTCGACCAACCCGCGGGGCCGGAGTTCGGTCTCGAGGTCTTCCTCTTCGGGTTCTTCCTCCTCTTCGACCTCGGCTTCGACTTCCTCTGTGATCTCGACATCGCCGACATCGGCCTTGATCCGGGCGGCCAGTGCCATCCCGACGCCGTTGACATCGGCGAGTTCGTCCTGATCGGCGCCCCGGACCTGGTCGACGGTCGCGTAGCCGGCCTCGCGGAGCGCTTCAGCTTTCGCCTCGCCGACGCCGCTGATGTCGGTGAGCTCCGTGATCTCGGGAGTATCCTCTGTTTCGCCTGTCTCGTCTGCGGCCGATTCCGCGCCCTTGTCTGAGTCTTCCTCGGACTCGTCGGACTCGTCGACCTCGCTTTCGATCTCCTCGTCGACTTCGAGGGCGTCGGTTTCGGCCTTGATCCGGGCGGCAAGCGCAGTGCTCACCCCGTCGACGGCGGCGAGCTGCTCCTGGTTGGCCGCGCTCAGATGCCCCGGGCTCTCGTACCCGGCCGCGCGGAGTTGTTCGGCGGTCTCCTCGTCGACGCCGCCGATCTCGGTCAGGCTGTCGGTCTCTCGGTGCTCCTCAGTCTCGTCTGTCTGTTGGTCCTGTTCGTGATCGTCGTCGCTCATCAGGCGTCACCTCCCTGTGGCGTCTCGGTCACGTACACGCCGTCCTGGAAGACCCGGACATCCTTGTCGGTGACCTGGGTCAGCTGCTCGATGTCCGCGGCCGTCTGCCCGACATCCTCGATGTCGGGGCCGCGCAACACGACCGTCTCGCCGTCGACCTCGACCTCGGTGTCGCCGTGGATCTCGGTGCGCCTGGGGGCGCGCTCGCCGAGGAAGTTCTCGATGACGACCGCGCCGTCCTCGACGGACACGTCCATCGGGAAGTGTGAGTAAAACACCTCCATCTCGTACTCCCAGCCCTCGGTCACGCCGTAAAAGGCGTTCTCGACGTGGCTGTGGAACGTTCCCATCGTCGACAGCGTCTGTGCGTCTTCCGCGTCGCTCTCGATGACGACCGCGCCGTCCTCGACCCCGACCGAGATGTCGGGGTACCACAGCCGCCGGGTTACCGACCCGTTGGGTCCCTCGACGACCAGGTCGAGGTGGTCGGTTTGAGCGTCGACGTCTTCCGGTATTTGAACTGTTTCTCGTGGCATCGTTAGTAGACGTACGCGATCACTTGACCGCCGATCCCCCGGTCGCGAGCCTCGTAGTGGGTCATGATGCCCTCCGAGGTCGTCACCACGAGCGTGCCGTAGTCTCGAGCCGGGAGGTACCGCTTTTCCCACTTCTCGAACTCGTCCGCGCCCGCGGCGTACCGGGGTTTGACCGGACCGCAGTCGTTGATCGCTCCTTTCAGTTCGACCTCGAACTCCTCGGCGGTGCCCTCTTCGACGCGCTGGAACCCGTCGATGTAGCCCCGATCGTACAGGACTCCGAGCACGCTGCCGATCTCGTTCGAGGCGGGCCGTACCCGCTCGGTCAGATGACCGACGTCTCCGGCGTTATCGATCGCCGAGAGCGCGTTGGCCAGTGGATCCGTTCCGGTCATGAGTATTTCTTAAAGCCCATGCTCCTGGACACCTCGCGGAAACACTGTCGGCAGAGCCAGATGTCGTACTTTCCGACCAGGCCCTGCTTGCGCCCGCAGCGCTGACACTCCTCGAGCTGTCCGGTTCGTTTCGCAACCTGTTCGCCGGTCTCGCCGTCGCGTTCGCTCATGCTGTGACCTCCACGTCGTACTGCTGCTCGACGTACGCGACCGCGTCGGCCACGTCGAGTCGGTGATTTGCTGGGATCGGCTGGCTGGCCTGGTCGCGCTTTGCGACCCGGTAGCCCGGCCGGACGAGGTTGACCGTCACGTCGAGCCCGTAGATCCCGACCGTCGGGTCGTACTCCTGGCTCGGGAAGTCGGTGTGTTCCTCGATCCCGAAGCTGAAATTGCCCGTCTCGTCGAACTGGCTTGCCGCGAGCTCGACGATTCCGAGGGCCGTCTCGAGGAACTGCTCGGCCTGATCGCCGCGCAGCGTTACCTTCGCGCCGATCGGGTCACCCTCCCGGATATCGAAGTCTGGCTCGGTGGCGTTTGCGGTCGTGCGCACCGGCTCTTGGCCGGTGACCTCGGTGATGATCTCCTCGACGCGGCCGAGTTCGCGCCCGCCCTGGCCGACGCCCGCGTGGACCACGACCTTCTCGACGCGGGGTTCGCGCATCTCGTGGAACTCGCCGTTGGCCGCGTTGCCGTCGGTCTCTGAGCTCACTCTTGCTCACCTCCGGTGAAGTTCTCGTCGATCACGACGATGTACTCTTCGATCGTCTCGAACCCGTCGTCGTCTTCCTGCTCGACGAGGACGTTGTTGGCGGCGCTGCCGGCGGTCACCTGGATCTCCGCGATCCGGCCGATCTGGCCGGCGTGACGCCCGGCGACGGCCGTGACTAAGGCGCCCTCCTCGTACTCGAAGTGGGCGACGATCTCCTCGTCGTCGTTGGTGACGACGATCGAGTCGCCGGTGTTGTACTCCGGGCCGGCAAGCAGCGTCTGTCCGTCGTGCAAGGTTAGCTGGATCTCTCCGCCCGGGACGTGGTGTTTGTTGATCACCTTCCCGAGCTTGCTGCCCGCGGCGTCCTCGTCGATGGGCGTCAGCGAGAGGCGACCGCCCTCGTCGGGGAACACCCGGTAGTACTCCTCGCGGTCGGGCAGTACCAGGATGTCGAACATCCCGATTGGCCGCTCCTCGTCGCTTGCCGGCTCGCCGTTGATGACGACGCCGTCCTGTGCGAGCGCGTACCGGGCTTCCTTCCGGTTGTCGACGATCCCGAGGACATCCCGGAGGATGATCAGCAGGGGAACGCCGTCCTCACCGTGCGGGCCGGCGCCGGCTTTGACCGTGAACGTCTCCGTTTTGCGTTCGACGGGCCAGCTTTTCGGCACCGACAGCCGCTTTTGATGGTTACTCATCGCTGCCCTCCTCGAGGCGCTCGCGGCGCCTGTCGTCCGAGAGCTCGAGCTCGGTCACCTTGAGATTGCTCGCGTCGACCGGGCGGGGCACCTCCTCGCCGTCGGCAGTCTCCTGAGTGATCCCCTCGACGTGGACCGTGGCCGCGCGCAGGTCGACGTCGACGACCTCCGCCTCCTGGCCGGCGAAATCCCCGCGGGACACCTCGACGGTGTCGCCCTGGTTGACCCGGACCGAGCGTTGTCCGTACTCCTCGCGCAGGTCCGAGGACAGCGTCCCCCGGATCTGCTTGTGTCGCTCGTGCAGCGGCGCCTCTTCCGTGCGTTTCCGCTGTTTGCGTGGTTGTCGTGTCATACTATCATCGTTGCCGCAGATGCGATCGCGCCGAACCGCTCGGCGACCTCGCGGGCGATCGGACCCCTGAGCTCGGTGCCGCGCGGATCCTCGTTGTCGTCGACGATCACGGCGGCGTTGTCCTCGAACCGGAGCCGCGTCCCATCGGGGCGTCGGATCGGCTTGCGCTGGCGGACGATTACCGCCTCGAGCACCTGCCGACGCATCTCTGGGGTGCCCTTCGTGACCGAGACGGTCACCTTGTCGCCGATGCCGGCCTTGGGGTGGCGGTTTTTCCGCCCCGTGTAGCCGGCGACGCTGATCAGCTTGAGCTCGCGGGCGCCGGTGTTGTCCGCACACGTCATCAGCGAGCCCTTCTCCAGGCCCTGGGTGACATCGGCCTTGATTGCCTCCATCACCGCTCACCGCCGTTGACTTCGACGACGACGTGGGACTTAGTCTTCGATAGCGGCCGCGTCTCGGCGATTTTCACCGTGTCGCCGACCTCGACTGGCGCCAGCACGCCCGGCACGTGGGCCGGGACCCGCGATCGGCGTTTCATGTACCGATCGTACTTGTGCACCGGGACGTCGTACTCGCGTTCGACGACGACCGTCTTGTCCATCGCTGCGGAGACGACCTCGCCCTCGATAACCTGTCCGCGGACGGACAGCTCGCCGTAGAACGGGCACGTCTCGTAGTCGTACTCCTCCGGATCGTCCGGCTCGGGTGGCCGTGCGACGTCGAGTCCTATCGCCATATTGAATCACCTGTTCGTTCTGTTCGTCGTGCCGGCCGCGCGAGCAGGCGCTCGCCGGCCGTCCGGACTGTCTCCCCGTCCGGAAGGGTCCACTCGAAGGTGGTCTCTGCTTTCGGGACGACCGCTAGGCCATCGTCGGCCTCGATCCCGATCGTCCGGGTCGTCTCGGCGACGGCCCGGCCGGCCAGGCCGACCAGATCCGGGTTCGGGGCCGCGACGACCGCGACCTCGAGCCCGACCAGCTCGTGACGCACGAGCGTCTCGGGGGTCAGGGCCATCACGATCCCTCCGCCGGTGTTTCAAGATCGCCCAGCTCGCGCTGGATCGTCTTGATCCGGGCGATCGCCCGCCGGAGCTCCTTGATTCGGCCGGGATTGTCCGGCATGCCACCGGTGGCCTTGACCGATTCGGCGTTCAACAGCTCGGTCTCGAGCTGTTCGAGCTCTGCCTCCCGCTCGGCCGGGGTCATATCGCGGACTTCTTCGGGATGAATAACGGTCACGTCTCCTCACCTCCGGCGGCCGCGTCGTCCATCTCGTCCATCAGCTGTTCTGCCTCCTGTTCGGTCTCCTCGTCGAGTTCCTCCTCGACCGCGTCGTCGAGCTCGGCCAGCTCTTCCTCGACGGCTGGCTCGTCGAACTCGTCGTCGACGCCCTCTGCCGGTTCCTCGATGACCTCTTCGACCGGCTCAGTCTCGGCGTCGGTCTCGGTCGTCTCCGCCGACTCGGTCTCCGCCGGCTCGGCCGGCGTCTCGCCGTCGCCCTCGGGCTCGCCGGCCAGCAGCTCGTCCAGCCCGTCGGTGTCCTCGACGTAATCGTCGACCTCCATGTCCTCGTAGACCTGGAAGTCATCCGGCAGCTCCGCGCCCGGCGGGATGATCTTCACACGAACGCCGATCGTTCCCAGCTGGACCACCGCGGTCGCGACGCCCTTGTCGACGATCTCCTCTGCGGGTTCGCCGTTGTGTTTGATGTACCCGCGGTTGAACTTCTCGACCCGCGAGCGTGCACCCGTGACCTTCCCCGAGAGGACGATCTCCGCCCCCAGGGCGCCGGCCTCCATGATCCGGTCGATCGTGGTGTGGCCGGCGTTGCGGAAGTACCAGCCCCGTTCGAGGGCGTTTGCGAGCCGGTCGGCGACGATCTGTGCGTTCAGATCCGGCTCCTCGACCTCCTGGACATCGATCTGCGGGTCGTCGAGGCCGAACTCTTCCTCGAGGGTCTGGGTGACCTTACGGATGTTCTTCCCGCCCTTGCCGATCACCATTCCCGGCTTCTCTGCTTTGAGTACGATCTGGGTGCCCATCGGGGTCTTTGCGAGTTCCATCCCGCCGTAGCCGGCCCGACCCAGCTCGTCTGCGAAGAACTCGTCGATCTGGGTCCGCTGGAGGCCGTTCTCGATGAACTGTTGTTCGTCGGCCATTATTCCTCACCCTCCGGCTCCTCGAGGATCAACTCGACGTCGACCTCGGGGGTGTTCCAGTCAGAGGCCCGGCCCATCGCCCGGGGCTGGCGCCCCTGACTCTCGCCGACCTTGTGGGCGGCGACGTGGCCGATCGTCATGGCCTCGCCGTCGAACCCTTGATGATCCGCGTTGCCGATCCCGTTTTGGAGCAACTCGGTGAAGGCCTCGGCGGCCTTCTGTGGGTACCGGCCGGCGTCCCAACCCTCGATGTCCGATCGGTGGCCGACGCCGCTGTTGTGCTGTCGGAAGGGGACGGCCGTCTTTTCCTCGATCACGTCCTCGAGGTAGCCGACGGCGTCGCCGGCGGTCATGCCCTTGATCTCGCGGGCGATCGCCTTGCTGTGCTTGAAGCTCATCTGCCGCTCCCGGAGCATCGCTTTCGCGGTCGTCTCGGGGTCGGCGTCGACTGAGTAGCTGATTCCCATGTTATTTGAGTGGGACGAACTTCGAGGAGCGCGTCGCCCCGATGCCGGCCTGTCCGTGCTCGACCTGCTGTCGGGTGAGTTGGAACTCGCCGAGGTAGTGCCCGAGCATCTCAGGCTCGACCGCGACGCGCTCGAAGCTCTGCCCGGCGTGTACCGCGAAGGTCAGCCCGATCATCTCCGGCAGGACCGGCATGTCCCGCAGGTGCGTTCGGATCGGGTCGTTTGCCGTCTCCTCTGGATCGGCATTGCGGGCGGCTTCGAGCAGCTTCTCGTGCTCGACGGACAGACCGCGCTCGATAGTTCGCCGCTGGCGTGCGGGGAGCAGTTCCGCGACCTCGTCGATCGACAGCTCCTGCAACTCGTCTAGCGTGTGGCCACGGTAGGTGAACTCACCCTCGTGACCGATTTGATACTCAGAACTCACGTGTCACCACCTCGTCCGGTGCGTCGGGACGAGATATCTCCGACCTTCTGTCCCGGCGGGGAGTCCCGCGAGATACTTTTGGGTCGACCCGGGTGCTGGCGGCCGCCGCCGCCGAATGGGTGATCGACGGCGTTCATCGCGACCCCGCGCACCCGCGGCCAGACCGTCCCGCGGCCTTTGACCTTGTGGTACTTGTTGCCGGCCTTGACGAAGGGTTTCTCCGTCCGGCCGCCGCCCGCGACGACACCGATCGTCGCCCGGCAGTCCGGGTCGAGCCGCTTGACCGCGCCGCTCGGGAGCTGGACCACCGTGACCGACCGGTCGTGGGCGACCAGCTGTGCGTTCACGCCCGAGGCCCGGGCGAACTTGCCGCCGTCGCCGGGGTTCGACTCGACGTTACAGACCGGCACGCCCTCCGGGATCTCCGCCAGCGGCAGCGTGTTGCCCGGCTCGATCGCGGCCGAGACGCCGATCTGCATCTCGTCGCCGACCGTGATCCCCTCTGGGGCGAGCACGAGCCGTCGCTCGCCCTCGACTGCCACCTCGGCGACCGGGGCGCTGCGGGCCGGATCGTGTTCGAGTCCGACAACCTCGCCGACGACCAGCTCGTCGTCGTCACCGGCGGCGGGGTGAGACAGCTCGGCTTTGTACTGGTGGGAGGGCGCCCGAAAGGTGGGCGTTCCGCGACCGCGCCGTTGTCCGCGAATGCGTCGTCCCATCTCAGAACACCCCGATCCGGGAGGCGATCTCCTGTGCGTCGTACTCGTCTGTCAGCTGTACCTCCGCCTTCTTGCGGCCGTTGGGCGTCACCATCGCCGAGATGTCTTCGGTCTCGACGTCGAACCGACGCTCGACGTCGGCGACGATCTCGGGTTTGGTCGCCTCGGACCGACAGATGAACACCATCTTGTTCTGAAAGTCCATCTTGTCGACGGTCTTTTCGGTCACGTGCGGGTGGATGATCGCGCCACTCATCGGTCGCTCACCCCCGCGATCGCCGGCTCGGTCCACAGCGTGAGCCGGCCCGGATCGCCGCCCGGCGCGAGCGCCTCTGCGTCGACGCCGCTTGCGGTCGCGACATCCACTCCCGCGAGGTTGCGCGCCGCCCGGGAGGGCTCCTCGCTGGTCACGACGAGCACCGAACTCGGCCGGCGGTACGCTCGGCCCCGCGCCGAGCCCTGTCCGGCCTTGATCGTCCGGTCCTCGGCGCGCTCGATATCCGCCGCGATCCCGATAGCCTCGAAGGCCGCGAGCGCGTCTTGGGTCTTGGTCAGCTCCTCGAAGGCCTCGTCGACGACCGCCGGCAGCGCGAGCTCCTCGTCGAACTCGTGGCCTCGCTCGGCAACGAGCTCCGGGTCCGCCGTCGCGGCGATCGCAGACCGAACCGCGAGCTTGCGCTCTTTGTCGTTGAGATCCCGCGAGTGGTCGGCTTCGGCCTTCGGCGGGTGTGCCGATCGGCCGCCGACCGTCTGTGGGACGCGCCGACCGCGTCCGTTCTCCCGGGGGACGTGTGCCATGCCCTGACCGCTGCCGGGCGACTCGGCGGGCGTTCGCATGCCCGCGTACTTGTCGGCGCCTTGGTCCTGCTTTCTGTTTGCCTGTGCCGCGAGAACCGCCCGCCGGATCAGGTCCGGCCGGTGGGTCGTCTCGAAGACCGCCGGCAGCTCGATGCTCCCGTCGGCCTCGCCGTCGAGTGTGTGTACTGGTGCGTTCATCCTTGGTTCGATGCCGTCGATACGTACCGCACCTCGGGATCGAGGCGCGGCTGGTCCTGCGGACGCACCGCCGGGCGCAGCCTGACGAGCCGCTTCGACGGGCCGGGCACCGAGCCTTTCACGAGGACGTGCTCGCTCCCGACCTCGCCGTAGTTTTTGAACCCGCCCTCGATCGTCATCGAGTCGTCGGCGATGTCGATGAGGCGCTTGTTGAGCTCGGTGCGCTGGTGGTAGCCAGTCTGGCCCTGTTGGGGCACCGTCGAGCGAACCGCCGACCGCGCCCGGCAGCGTGTGCGTGATCGTCCTGACATCCGCCAGGCGACCGTCCGCGAGCGCTTCGCGCATCTGTTCTTCTGCGGCGTCCGCGTCGTGTTCTTCCGGGAGATCGAGCGCCCGGCCCAGCGCCGGGTGGGGCTCGTCTGCCCACAGCTCCGTCAGCGGACGCAGTCCGTATGGGGTCTGTTCGTAGGCTCGCAGGCCGACCACCCGCAGCGGCGGCGTCTCGAGTACCGTCACTGGCACCGTCTCCTCCATCCCCTCGCGGGGGGAGTCGGGTTCGTCGTTGATCATCACGACGTGGGTCATCCCGGCCTTGTAGCCGGCGTGACCCTGCAGCGACGGCTGGCCGCCGTCGCCCGGCCAGCTGTTGAACCGCGGCGTCTCGCTGGCCGCGCGCTTGCGGGGGCTAAAGCCCATCGAGCCTTTGCGTGGTCTGTCTGGTTGTGGCATGCTTACTCCTGCTCGGTGTCCGTCTCCGGACGGTTCGTTGTGAGCCCAAGACAGGCGAGCGTCGCGAACATCGCCTCCTCCGTTCGGACGACCTCGCTGCCCTGGTTCGGAACCGTGTCGAG
>CAYREK010000062.1:0-12606 GCA_964423305.1 uncultured Halobacteriales archaeon
GGATTTGATCCCCGGCGCCCCTTGCGCGTGGGACGCCACCGGGATCCCGACGCGGTGGGCCTCCTCGGTGAGCGCCCGAATCTCGGCGTCGGTGAACTGGCTCTGGTCGGGGGCGTCTTTCTCCGAGAGCACGCCGCCGGTGGTCATGATCTTGATGCAGTCGACACCCTCGCGGATGCGCTTGCGGGCGGTCTTGCGACACTCCGCGGGGCCGTCAGCGAGGGTCGCAACGCCGTCGCCGTTTTCAACCCACTCGTATGGGAGATAATGGGCGTCGCCGTGGCCGCCGGTCTGTGAGATGCTCTGCCCGCTCGTGAACACCCGCGGGCCAGGGATCGTGCCGTCCTCGACAGCCGTCCGGAGCGCGAGGCCGGTCTCCGAGCCGACGTCCCGAACCGCGGTGAACCCGGCTCCGAGCAGTGCTCGCAGGTCGGCGGTCGCCCGGGCGGTCCCGAGCTCGCTCGACTCGCGGACCCAGGCGAACGGATCCATCGAGCGCCCACCCTGCAGGTGGAGGTGAGCGTCGATCAGTCCGGGCGTGACGGTCGCGTCGCCGTGGTCGATCCGCTCGGCCTCGGCGGGAGCGTCGACGTCTTCGGCGGGTCCGGCCGCGACGACCCGTCCGTCCTTGATCAGCAATCCGGCGTCGTCGATCGGGGCGCCGTCGCCCGGCACCAGCCGACCGCAGGTCACGTACTGCATACCGCCTCCTGGCGGGGCCGGTACAAATTCCTTCGCCCGCAGCCGTCGACAGCGAGGGAACTCGTTCGGTCGCGATCTGTTCGCGACGGCTCGAGGAAGGTCATGCGGTCTCGAATCGAGCCCTCGCTCGACTTGGAGACTACGCCGTGTCTTCCGGGTACGTCCGGACGGCCTCGTAAACGCGGTCGGTTCCCCACTCGACGGTCGCGACCGGGACCCGCTCGTCGCCGCTGTGGACGAGATCCAGGAAGGGAATTTCCTCGACCTGCAGCGGTGTAAACCCGTAGCTCTGGACGCCGACGGTCGCGAGATGTCGGCCGTCGGTGCCGCCGAACATCACAAACGGCACCGGAACACCGGCGTCCTCGAGCGTTCCCGCGAGGTGATCGAACAGTCCCATGTCGGCCGCTGGCGGCCCGGGATCGAACCGGATGATCTCGAACTCCGGGGACTGGCCGCTCAGGGCTTCGAGTTCGGCGATCACGTCGGCGGGCTCCTGGCCAGGGACCAGCCGACAGTCGAGCGTTGCCTGAACGGTCTCGGGAACGACGTTTTCCTTGTCTCCGCCTTGGACGCGAGTGACGTTGGCGGTGTTGTGCAACAGGGCGTCGAGCACCCGCCGCTCGCCGGGCGACTCCAGCGCGTCGAGGGCCGCGTCGGTCTGCTCGGGATCGGCAAGCGCCCGATACCGGTCGCCGTCGGGAACCGCCTCGGCCAGCGAGTCGAGCATCCGCTCGACCGGCGGGGTGACATGCACCGGGAGCCGCCCCCCGTCGACGGCCGCGACGAACGCCGCCATCTCGCCCATCGCCGTCCCGGCCGTGGGCAGGGAGGCGTGGCCGCTCGTGCCCCGAAACGTCGCCCGCAGCCAGCAGACCTGTTTCTCGTTGACCTGAATCGGGTACGTCTCCACCCCACCCAAGTCGAAAGAGAAGCCGCCGAACTCACCGAGCGCGTACTCGATGTCGGCGAACAGCTCCGGGTGGGCCTCGACGAGCCAGCCCAGGCCTTCGTCGCCGCCGCCCTCCTCGTCGCTGACGGCCATGAAGACCACGTCCCCCGGCGGGCGCTCCCCGTTTGCCGCGAGTCGGAGGACCGTCGCCAGGTACATTGCCACGCCGGCTTTCATATCGAGCGCGCCTCGCCCCCAGACGAGCCCGTCCTCTCGGGCGCCCGCGAACGGATCGTGGCGCCACTCCTGGCCGGTCGTCGGCACCACGTCGACGTGTCCGTACAGCAGTAGCGGCGGGGCGTCCCCGCCCGGCACCCGCGCGAGCAGGTTCGGCCGGTCCGGATCGGCCGCGTATGTCTCGCTGTCGATTCCGTAGGCCCCGAGCAGGTCGGCGATCCACTCGATGCAGGCCCGCTCGTCGCCCGGCGGGTTGACCGTCTCGAAGCGGATCAGCTCCTGGAGGAGGGCGGCCGGGCGCTCGTGGTAGTCGGTCCGGATCGGCGGGTCGTGGGCGTCGCCGCCCTCGTCGATATCGTCCGTGCTCATGGGGCCGATTCGGTGCCGCCAGTCAAACCGGTTCCGGCGCGAACGCTTGTCGTTGACGGCGTCGAGCGCGAGGGGACTGTGCGGTCACGGTCGTCGTGCACAAAGAGTAGCTCACGACGAGTCCGTATCGACGACACCAGCCGTGCGGGATCGAGAAACTCCGTCCGGCCCTCGCCGGGGCGGTCGAGTCCGGAGAGCGGACCCGCCGGAACTCAGGGGCCGAGAACACGCGCCGATCGTGCGGTCGAAAAAAGTCGGTCCGATCAGGCCAGCAGCGCGGCGGGGGGCTCGCCGGCCAGCCGATCCCGGTCGTGCTCGGCCTCGAAATCGAGTTCTGGGCCGGCCGCGACGATCCGGGAGGGGGTCACGTCGGGGTGGGTAGTGTAGTAGTGTTCCTTGATGTGATCCATGTTGACTGTCTCGGCGACGCCGGGAGTCTGGTACAGGTCCCGCAGGTACGGCCAGAGGCTGTCGTACTGGTGGATGTACTGTTTGTTGCACATGAAGTGCGTGTGATAGACCTGATCGAATCGGATCAGCGTCGTGAACATGCAGATGTCCGCGATCGTGAGCTGATCGCCCGCCAGGTACCGTCGGTCGGCGAGCTCGCTGTCCCACCGGTCGAGCGCGTCGAACAGCTCCTCGACGGCCCCGTTGTAGGCTTCCTGAGACTTCGCGAACCCGGCCCTGTAGACGCCGTTGTTGATCGGCTCGTAGATCGCCTCGGTGATCTCGTCGATCCGGTCGCGCCGATCTTCGGGGTACAGCGTCACGTCGCGGGTCCCGAACCGGTCCATCTCGGTGTCGAGCATCCGGATGATCTCCGCCGACTCGTTGTTGACGATCGTGTCTTGCTCGGTGTCCCAGAGCACCGGCACCGTCACCCGGCAGGTTGCAGACGGGTCGGCGGTCTGGTACAGTTCCCGCAGGTAGTCGCTGTCGTAGACGTGATCGACGGTGCAGCCGGCCTTTTCGGGGGTGAACTGCCAGCCGCCCTCGCCGCGGAACGGGTCCACGACGCTGACCGAGATCGCGTCCTCGAGGCCCTTCAGCGATCGGACCAGCAGCGTCCGATGGGCCCACGGGCAGGCATACGACACGTACAGGTGATACCGACCGGCCTCGGCGGGAAACTCCGCCTCCGGGTCGTCGCGGATCTCGGACCGGAAGGTCGTGGACTGGCGCTCGAACTCGCCGTCCTCGTTTGTCGTTTCGTAGGCGTCCGTGCGCCACTCGCCGTCGACGAGCATATTCATATCTCTCTGTAGGGCCCGAGCACTCATAAACGAGCGGTGTCGTAGCGGGCCGACCGCAATGGCGCCCGAACGGGCGCTTCGAAGGCTTTATGCGCCGCGTTTGCCACCTATCTGTAAGAAGATCCATGTCTGAGAAACCAGCCTCGATGTACCGGGACATCGACAAGCCCGCCTACACCAGACGCGAGTACATCACGGGCATCCCCGGCTCGAAGATCGCACAACACAGGATGGGCGACAAGCAGACCGACCTCGATGAGTATCCGGTTCAGATCTCGCTGGCCGTCGAGGAGACCGTCCAGCTGCGTCACGGCTCGCTCGAGTCGGCCCGGCTGTCGGCCAACCGCCACCTGATCAAGGAACTCGGCGAGAACAACTACGCGATGATCCTCCGGAAGTTCCCCCATCAAGTGCTTCGGGAGAACAAGCAGGCAACCGGCGCGGGCGCCGACCGAGTCTCCGACGGGATGCGCCAGTCGTTCGGCAAGATCGTCGGCACCGCCGCCCGAGTCGAGGCCGGCGAGCGGCTGTTTACCGCCTACTGCGAGGTCGATCAGGCCGAGGCCGTCAAAGAGGCCTACCGGCGGGCCTACAACAAGATCACCCCACCCTGCCGGATCAACGTCGAGCGCGGCGAGCAGCTGTTGATCGCCTGAACCGACCGTCAGATCCTCTGGCCCGTCCCAACTCGGCGGGCACCGCCACGATTTTACTCTCGCTAGCCGAGGATTATGATATGCTTCGCTTGGGGGTTGCGACGCAGGCCGAGACCTTCGAGCGGATGCGCGACCCGCTCGCAACCCGGGATATTGAGGTCGTTTCGATCGAGACGGCAGAGCGGTCGGTCCCGATCGGGGAAGATCCGTTCCCGTCGATCGACGTCGGATTTGTCTACCCACCGCGTCTCGCAGAGGGTGGAGTCGCCGACGCCCTGCTCGCGGTTCCGTGGGTGAACGACCGCGAGGCCGTGCTCAGGTCCCGCCAGAAAGGCGAGACGATCGCCCGACTCTCCCGAGCGGGCGTCCCCGTGCCCGAGACGGTCGTGGTCTCGGATCCCGCAGACGAGGCGACGCTTCGGGCGGCCTACGAGCGGGTCGGCTCGCCGGCGGTGGTCAAGCCAAACGCCACCACCCGTGGGATCGGCGTGACCAAGATCGCCGACGTGGATTCGTTTCTGGGGGTCTGTGATTACCTGGACCTGGTTCATGACTACCGCGCGACCGGCGACCGATCCTTTCTCGTCCAGGAGTATCTCCCCGACGCCCGGGACTACCGCGTGACCGTCCTCGACGGATCCGTCGTCGGCGCCGTCGAGCGCCGGACCGACGGCTGGGTGCACAACGTCCACCGGGGCGGGGAGGCCCGGCGCGTCGAGCTCCCGGACCGGGAACGGGCACTCGCCGAACGGGCCGCCGGGGTGCTCGGGATCGATTGGCTCGGCGTCGATCTCCTGGTAAGCGACGGCCGGGCGGTGGTCAGCGAGACAAACGCCCGACCGACGATCGACGACGGAAAGTATCGCGCGGGCTTCTGGGACGAGCTGGCGGCGGTAGTACGCTCGCGGGCCGCAGAGAGCTGACGCGGACGGGGGCATCCACAGCGTTTTTACTTCGGCCCGCGTGCTTGCGGATATGGGCGTTCGGCCGCCGTCGAACGATATCGACGACGACCCTGACACGACCGAGTTCGGCATCGCGGCGCTCGACGCGGAAATCGAGCGGATGGATGTCTCTTTCCCGGTGACAGCCGCGGAACTCGAATCCAGGTACGGCGACGTTCGGGTGCCGGTCGATCCGGCGGGCAACGAGATCCGCCTCGGCGAGGTGATCGCCGCGACTGAGCAAACCGAGTTCGACTCCGAAACCGAGCTCCAGCGGGCGCTCTCGCCGATCTTCGAACAGAAGCGTCGGGGCGTCTCGCGGGGGCTGGTCGGGCGGATCCGGGCGTTGCTTCCGTTTTAGTCCTCGGTATCGTCGGTCGTCTGCGCGGGGTGTGGCGAGGCCGCCGACCGACCTGCCTCCGAGTCCGTCACCTGCGGACCGTCGTCCTCGTCGGTCTCGACCGCCCGCGCGATCCGTTCGAGCTTGCGGTTCTGTTCGCGATTCGCCGTCACGATCAGATCCGAGAGCACGCCGAACATGATCAGCTGGAGGGCAAACAAGATCGCGACCCCGGCCGCCAGCGCGAGCACGTTGTGTGCGACCCCGCGAGCGAACCACTCGTAGGCGACGTACACTGCCAGTCCAACCCCGGTGAGCCCGCTGACCGAGCCGACGCTCCCGAAGTAAAACAACGGGTTGGTCGCCCGGGTCATCTGGTAGAGTCGCATGATGATGTTCGCGCCGTCCCGGATCGGCCGGAGGTTGGTCTCGGAGGCCGCGGGGCGGGGCTCGTAGGTGATCGGCACCACTGCCGTCTCGACGCCCCGACGGACACACTCGACTGCCATCTCCGTCTCGATTCCGAACCCCTCCGCGCCCAGCGACAGCCGCTCGAACGACCGGACGGTAAAGGCGCGGTACCCCGAGAGGATATCGCCCATGTCCCGGCCGTGGATCGCGCGAAACGATCGGTTGATCAGTCGGTTGCCGATCCTGTTGAGTCGGGTCATCGCGCCCGGCTGCATGTCGGCGAACCGGTCGCCGATCACGTGCTCGGCGCGCCCGGCAAACAGCGGCTCGAGCAGCCGGTCGGCCTGTTCGGGGCGGTAGGTGGCGTCGCCGTCGAGCATGAGCACGTACGGCCGGTCGGCGGCGGCGACGCCCTCTCGGACCGCCTGTCCTTTGCCGCTGCCCGACTGCTGGCGGACGCGGGCGCCGGCCTCACGGGCGAGTTCGGGGGTGCCGTCGGTCGAGCCCCCGTCGATCACGAGCACGTCCTCGAACCCCTGCTCGCGGCACCGCTCGACGACATCGGCGATCGTCGCGGCCTCGTTGTAGGTGGGAACGAGCACGCAGACATCCTCGTAGCCGGCCATCGGCGACTGATACGGCGGGTCGGGGGAAAAGCGTGGGTGGTCCGGTCGAGCCACAACCGGTTTGTCCGATCGCGCCCTACCGGAAGCAGTGACAGACGAGCCACACCCCGGCGGGTCCGAGGTCGAGGAGGGGACGGGAGAGCGAGCGGAGCCGTCATCCGACTCGCGGGCACGCGACTCGGCGGGCGAATCGGGGGTCGAGGGCGAGGAGCCAGCCGACCCGGAGGGGTTTTACGACGCACTCGAGGTCCTCGACCGGCCGGCCGCCTCCCCGGCGCGGTACGCGCGGGTCCGGGGAATCAGCCAGGCCGCGGCCGTCGAAGAACTCGAAGCGGTCGCGGCCGCCGGCGAGGCCGACCGACTCCCGGTGCAAGGCGACGCGGTCTGGTACCCGACCGACTGGACCCGGCTGGTCGACCGCGAGCGGGTGATCGTCTTCCCCGACCGCCACGAGATCGTTCTCGACCAGCCCGCGCAGTTCACCCGGGCCCAGCTCTCGCAGTTCGCGCGGCTCGCCCACACCACCGGCGAGGAGGCCTACCGCTACGAGATTCGCCCGGAGGACATCTGGCAGGCCCCCTACGACAGCCTTGAGGAGCTCCTCGGGACCGTCCGCGGGGTGCTCCCCGGTCGGTACCCCGGGCTCGAGACCTGGATCGAGAGCCAGTACGACCGGGCCCGCCAGTTCCGGCTGGACACCCACGAGGACGGCTACACCGTCCTCACCGCCGCCTCCGCCGACGCGATGGGAAACATCGCCCAGCAGACCCTCGAGGACCAGCTCCGGGCGCCGATCTCGGAGACCGAAAGCTGGGTCGCCGAGGGCCGGGTCGCCGAGCTCAAGCGCCTGCTGTACGAGGCCGGCTACCCCGTCCGGGACGAGCGCGATCTTGAGTCCGGCGACGAACTCGACTTCGAGCTCGATCTCGAGTTGCGCCCGTACCAGCAGGCCTGGCTCGATGGTTTTCTCGAGACCGGCTCCGGAGTGCTCATCGGGCCGCCGGGGTCGGGCAAGACCGTCACCGCGCTCGCGATCGCCGCCGCCGTCGGGGGCGAGACGCTCATCCTGGTCCCGGGCCGGGAACTGGCCGCACAGTGGCGCGAGGAGCTGCTCGCACACACCACGCTCGGGGCCGACCAGATCGGCGAGTACCACGGCGGCGAAAAGCGGGTCGCGCCGGTGACCATCGCTACCTACCGGACCGCCGGCATGGACCGACACCGCCAGCTGTTTGACTCCCGGCGGTGGGGACTGATCGTTTACGAGGAGTGTCACCACATCCCCTCGACGGTGTTCCGGCGGTCGGCGTCGCTGCAGACCAGCCACCGGCTCGGGCTCACCTCGACGCCAGTCCGGGAATCCGACGACGAGGAGGAGATCTTTACCCTGATCGGCCCGCCGATCGGCACCGACTGGGAGGCACTGTTCGAGGCCGGCTACGTCGCCGAGCCGGTCGTCGAGCTCCGATATCTCCCCTGGACCGACGACGACGCACGAAACGAGTACGTCGGCAGCGAGGGCAGAGAGCGCCGACAGCTCGCGGCGACCAACCCGGCGAAAATCGAGGAGGCCCGCCGGCTGCTCGGGACGACCGACGGACAGGCCCTGATCTTCGTCGAGTACCTCGATCAGGGGCAAGCGATCGCCGACGCCGTCGGCGCGCCCTTTATCAGCGGCCAGACTCCCCACGCCCGCCGGGAAGCGCTGTTCGAGCAGTTCCGCGAGGGGACGCTCCCGGCGCTCGTAGTCTCGCGGGTCGGCGACGAGGGGATCGATCTCCCCGGCGCGGAGGTGGCAATCGTCGCCTCCGGACTGGGCGGCTCGCGGCGACAGGGTGCCCAGCGGGCCGGCCGGACGATGCGTCCCACCGGACAGGCCCGGATGTTCGTCCTCGCGACCCAGGGGACTCGCGAGGAGGAGTTTGCACGCAACCGGATGCGGTATCTCGCCGAGAAGGGCGTCCGGGTTACCGAACGGTCCGTCGACGGGGACGGACGCAACGCTTTTTGACCGGACAGGGTTCCGGCAAACTGTATGGATATCTCGGGCGGATCCGAGGGCGTGTCGACGATCGGGACTCCGGTGAGACGCCTCCTCGGATCCGTGCTGACCGGCAACGGCTCCGTTATTTCCGAGGAGAGTCCGGTCCCCCGACCGGCCTGGCTCCCTGACTGGGTGCGACCGTGGGCGGTCGAACTGTTTGCCTCGATCGTCGTCATCGTCCTGTCGGTGGTCGCCGCCCGGCTCGCGGTCCAAGTGCTCGGCCGGCGGGTCGCGAAGTACATCGACCGGACGAGCCTGACGCGAGTCATGCTCGGCGGGATCCGGGCGACGATCTACGTCTTCGGACTCTTGACGGTACTGCGGATCTACGGGCTCAGCCTCGGGAACATCGCCCTGTCGGTGACTGTCTTCTCGGCGGTCGTGGGCGTGATCCTCGCGCCGATCGTCGGCTCCGTGATCAGCGGTGTCTTCCTGCTTGCGGATCAGCCCTACGAGATCGGCGACATGATCGAGCTCGCCGACACCGGGACTCGCGGATTCGTCGACGACATCACCCTGCGGTACACGAAGGTGTTCACGCTCGAGAACACCTTCCTGGTCATCCCCAACGGCGAGATGCGCGGACGCGACGTGATCAACTACTCCGCCGAAGACACTCGTGCTCGCGTGGAGTTTGGCGTGGTCATCACCTACGACAGCGACATCGAGGTCGCCCGGAAACGACTCGAAACCAGCGCCCGCGAGACCGAGGGGGTCATCACCGGCGGTCCAGGGATCCGGATTGGAGCCGCCCGGTACCCCGCAGCTCCGGAGTCGCTGCTGGAGTCGTTCGGAGACGACGGGATCGAGCTGGTCGCCCGGTACTGGATCTCGGAACCCTACCGGCTGCGAACGATCCAGTCGGTCGTCCGGACGAACGTCTGGTCGGCCTTCGATCAGGACGACGCCGTCGAGATCGCCTACCCCCACCGACACCACGTGTTCGACGAGACGAGCGGTCAGCTCAGGCTCGCCGGCGACGAACCCGAGGGCGGGGTAGAGCTGCTCGACGGCGGCGAGCGCGACGGGCGGTGAGCCGCGTCTCACCCGTGGCTCCCGTTACGGCGCCTCGACGGTGACCAGGCGGGCGTCGAGTTTCTCCTCGAGGTAGCGTCCGATATCGGGGTCATCGACCAACCGGTTTATCATCCGCCGCCACCGGCTGGCCTGCTTGCGGCCGATGACGACGATGTCGGCCCGCTCTTCGGCGACCTCTTTGAGGATCGACTCCTCGATCAAAAAGCCCGACCGAACGGTATACCGAACGCCGGACTGGGGACCAAAGGCGGTCTCGACCGCGTCTTTTAGCTCGCTTCGGGTGATCCGCCCGCCGTCCTGGTAGAGGTTGATGTGCAACACGGTCAGGGTGGCGTCCTCCCGGTCTGCGATCTCGATTGCCTCACCGAGGGTAGCCCGAGAGTGCTCGCTGAGCGGGTACCGAACGGGGACGACCACCTGCGTCATCGCCAGCGCTTCGATCCAGGGGAACCTGAACCTGTGGGTTCACCCCGATCGGCGGCTGCGTTGCCGGCGGGATGACACGAGTTAAGAGACTGCCGCCACGAACGCCGCCGATGACCGTCGCGACGGGACTGGCCGGGATCGTCTTCGGGCTGGCGATGGCTGCACCGCCCGGTCCGATGAACGCGATCATCGCCGAGGAGAGCGTTGTCGGGGGCTGGCCCGCCGGCTTTCGAGCCGGACTCGGGGCGATGGTCGCCGATGTCGTCTTTTTCGCGCTGGCGGTCGTCGGAGCGGTCTCGATCGTCGCGCGACGGCCGGAGATTCGGGCGGCGATGGTGACCGTCGGCGGGCTGCTCATGCTGTATTTCGCGATCGACGCGGCCCGGAACGTTCGGTCGACGCTCGCTCCCGACGAGACGGAAGGCGGGTCCGGCAGAGGGTTCCAGAAGGCGTTCGTTCTGGGGCTGACGAACCCCTACCAGATCCTGTTCTGGCTGACCGTCGGCGTGGGCCTGCTCGAGCCCGGCGAGATCGACGTGTTAGCACGGGTTCCCGGGCTCGGGGACGCGCTTGCCGGGCTCTTGGTGGTACAGACCGGCAGCGCCGCGTTGATCGTCGGACTGTTCGGCGGCGTCGTCGTCTGGATCGTCGGCTTTCCGGCCACACTCGTCGCTGCCGGGCGTCGCGTCGACGCTCTGGCGCCGGCCGTCGCGGGGGCGAGCGCACTTGTGTTGGGCGGGTTCGGCATCGCCTTCCTCTATGACGGCCTGACTAGCGTCTAGAGCGCGGCGATCTCGTCTTCGAGCCACTCGTCGAACCACCGAACCCGCTTGAGCCGTCGGTGTGCGATGTCGCGGGCGGTCTGGCTCTCGACGCGGTCGAGTGCTTCCTCCCCGCGCTCGAGCACGCGCTCGATCATCTTCGGGGAGTCGGTGTGGGTCCGGGACTCGTATCCCATCCGCAACAACACGAGCGCGACGCCGTTCGCCCCGACCTTGTCGAGGATGTCGGCCTCGACGAGACACTGTGTCTCCCGCGGCAGGTCGGTTACCGGACCCTGGTAGGAGTGCTCCTCGATTGCCCGGGTCACTTGGTCGATAAACGAGCTCGGGTACTCCTCGTGGCTCGTGAGGTACTCCCGGGCGATCCGGGCGCCCTCCTCAGCGTGGCGGTCTTGATCGACTTCGAGTTTCGCGATGTCGTGAAAGAGGGCGGCGACGCGGGTCACGTCGACACCGGCGCCTTCCTCGCTGGCGATGTGCGCGCTCAACTCGACCACGTTACGGATGTGGTTGAACCGGTAGGCCGCCGAGTGCCAGGGGTACCACCGCATCCGACCGCCGTCCTGTTCGCTCTCGACGCTTGCGGTCAGGTAATCGCGGACGAACTCCTCCATCTGGAGGAGGGCTTCCTCAGAGACCGACGATTCGCGGATCTCGACGCCCACGGTACCACCTCCTGAGAGAACGTGCGGTGTTCATCTTAGCTAAAGATTGGCAGTGTAACTCTTTAGCGTTACGGCACCGCCACCGTCTGGCGGTCGGCCCGGGCGGAGATCGTCGGTCTCTCGGGGCGTCAGTCCTCGGCCGCGCCCTCGGCGGCGAGTCGGCTCGGCAACACCGGAAGGTCGTCGTACTCGACGATCGCGGCCCCGAGCGCGGACCGTCGGTCCTCGTACTGTGCTACGAGCGCGTCCTCGATCGAGGGCCAGGTCGACGGCGTCACCCAGAGATGGACCGGCAGCGCGCGCTTGAACGTCCGGAGATCGCGGTGACACGACCGACAGAGGTACTCGCCGGAGGCGAGCTCGACCCGGTCATCGCTCTCGGTCGGTCGCTTACAGAACACACACTCACCGGTCACTGCCGTCTCGCGGGCCCGCCCGACCGTCCAAGCGCGGTCTCGCTCCCGATCGGGATCGGGTTCTCGTGAGCCTCTCCCGGATCGTCGCCAACGCCGATCGTCGGTGGCTCGGTCGTCGCTCACGGGACCACCTCGCGGGCTCGACGCCCGTCGGGTCTAGCCGGGTCCTCGCAGAGTCCTGGAGGAGTCCTCGTGTGCCGTCCGAGACGCCCGTCGGTCCGTGCGGTCATTCCGGGAACCGGTACTCGTCTGCGTTCGAGCGGCGGCGCGGAAGCGCGTCCGCGTATCGGTGATCCTCAGAGAGATCCGTTACGGCCTCGCTCCAGTCGTCGAGCAGGATCCGGCGGCTCCGGCCGAGCTCCTCGCTGACCCACAGCTGTGCGTGCACCGAGCGGTCGAACTCCCGGAGATCGCCGTGACAGGCGTCACAGAGGTACTCGCCGGTCTCGAGTTCGACCCGCTCTGCCGGCTCCGCCCGGCGCTTACAGAGGAGACATCCATCCTCGACCGGCGTCTCGCGGGCGTCCTCGGCGTCGCCGTCGGGCCACTGCGGGCGCGGATCGGGCGTGTCGCCCGTGTCGTCGGATCCGGACACGGTTGCGGTTGTTCGCCCCGGTGAATCAACCTGTCGCCCGACCGGGTCGAGTCGGTGGGACGAACGCCGACCCTCGCGACCCCGTCTCCGTCTCCGAGTACCGTCCGTGGCCGTCTCGGCGGATGGGCCGGCGAGATCGATAGAGTATTTATTTAGGCGAGACAGCCCCGCACAGAGACGAAATCGAGGCGTCGACCCGCGACTACC
>CAYREK010000063.1:0-7877 GCA_964423305.1 uncultured Halobacteriales archaeon
CTGGACTCGGTGCCAGGCACCGCCGCGGAGATCCTCGTCGACGAGGTCCGAGACGTTATCTGCCCGGGCAAGATCGACAGCGGCGAGTGGGAACGGGCGATGGAGGCGGCCGCGAACGTCGGATTGCCGACGACATCGACGATCATGTACGGCCACGTCGAGAACGAGGCCCACCGCGTGAGACACTTAGAACGGATCCGGCAGCTCCAAGACCGGACCGGCGCGATCACCGAGTTCGTGCCCCTCTCTTTTGTCCACGCGAACACGCCGCTGTACGACCGGGGCATGGTTGATGGAGGGGCGACGGCCGACGAGGACGAGCTGATGATCGCCGTCTCGCGGCTCTTTCTCGACAACGTCGAGCACATCCAGTCTTCGTGGGTGAAATACGGTGACCAACAGGGGCTGAAGATGCTCTCCTGTGGCGCCGACGATTTCATGGGGACGATCCTCTCTGAGGAGATCACCAAGCGGGCCGGTGGCAGCTTCGGCGAGGCCCGCTCGTTTGCCGAGTACGTCGAGATGATCGCGGCGATTGGCCGGGTGCCCGTCGAACGCTCGACAGACTACGAGCACCGCCGCCGGATCGACCCGGACGAGCCGCCCGTTGGGCCACAGTTGGGTCCGCGAGCCGACGGGACGCCGCTGGTCGAGTAGATCACGGCCCCGGCCCAGGCGATCGAGACGCGGCGCCTGCGAGACCGGTCCAGCAGCGGCGATCGGCAAACTCGTGGTACTAAACCGGTCGGATTTCTGAGAGACCGTTCAGATCACGGCTAAGGGCACCATCAGCGCGACGCCGGCGACGATCCCGACGAGCAGCTCTGGGAGTCCACGGGAGGGAAGCTCGCTACCCTCCTCGAGGGCCTCGGGAATGAACTCGGTGAGCACCAGATACACCATCGCGCCGGCCGCGAATCCGAATCCGATCGGGAGGGCGTCTCGCGCAATCCGAACGAACGCGAACGCGATCACCGCTCCGATCGGCTGTGGGAGACTCGAAAAGACAGACCACCAGACCATCCGCCACTTCGAGACACCCATCGCCCGCAGCGGGATCGAGATCGCGGTTCCCTCGGGGACGTTGTGAATCGAGATCGCGACGGTCATGAACACCGCGAGCACGGGGACGGTCAGCCCGAACAGTCCGATTCCACCCTCCAGGCCGAGGTCGGCAAACGAGACCCCGACGGCGATGCCCTCTGGGAAGCTGTGGACCGTCAGGACGCCGAGAATGAGCACGAGCTTCGTAAAGTCGGCCTGCTCGTACTCTCGAGGATCGATGTCGGCGCCCGACAGCAGGCGACTCGAGACTGCCACCAGCGCGATCCCGATCCCGGCACCGACCGCGATCCCGGCTGGTGTACCCTCGGCCAGGCCCTCCTTGACGAGCCCAAACAGCGAGGCGGCGACCATGATCCCAGACGAAAATCCCCACAGGAGGACGTTCTGCCGGGGGCTGACCTCCTCGACCAGAAAGAACGGGAGCGCGCCGACGCCGGTCGCAAGCGCCGTGACCAACCCCGCAAGAAAGACAAAGAGAAGATTCTCGACAGCGACCATCTGCGTTGATTTCCGCGTCCGCAAAACAAGAGACTACCGAAAGCTCCGCGCGGGGGCGACCGGCCGATCGCTCCGGAGGACGGCGCGGAACCGCCGGGCCGCCGCTCCGTCGCCGCCGATCGCCGTCTGCAGACGTGGCGAGAGCCACTCGCGTGTCGGATCGGCAGTCCGACCGTCGAACCCGGCGCTTCGCAGCTGGGCGGGGAGGTACCGCTCGTAGACCGGTAGCCGCTCGGTGAGTGCGGCGTCGCCGCTCGCGGCCACTTCCCTGAGTTCCTCGACGGCCGGCCATTCGTGTTCGGGATTGATGTGATCCTCGGTGACCGGCGAGACGCCGCCCAGATCGTCGACGCCACAGTCGAGCAGCTCCCGGGCCGGCGCGAGGTTTGGCGGCACCTGGACCGATACCTCGGGCGGGAGGGCGGCCCGGGCCATCGCCGTCGCTCGTCGCAGCGTCTCGACCGAGGGCGAGCCCCCGCGCCAGCGGTCGTTCTCGACGACGGGCTGGACGAGCACCTCCTGGATGTGGTCGTACCGCTCGTGTAACGCCCGGATCGCGAGGAGGCTCTCCGCCCGGTCGCGCCAGCCCTCGCCGATGCCGACCAGGATGCCCGTGGTGAACGGCACCGCGAGCTCGCCGGCGGTCCGGATCGTCGCCAGGCGCTGTCCCGGAGACTTACCCCGGGGGCCGGCGTGGGCCCGCACGTCAGCCGTGGTTTCGAGCATGACGCCCATACTCGCGTTGACATCCGCGACCCGACGCATCTGCGCGGGAGTCTGATCGCCCGGGTTGGCGTGGGGCAACAGGCCCTCCTCGAGGGCGATCTCACAGGCCTCCCGAAGGTACGCGTGAATCGAGTCGTGGCCCCACCGGTCGAGCTGGTCGTGGACGGCGGTATACCGATCGTCGGGATCGTCGCCGAACGTAAACAGCGCCTCGGTGCAGCCCGCCGCGGCTCCGTCGCGGACGATCTCTCGGATCTCGGCGGGGCTGAGCAGGCTCGCCTCTCCGGGTGGGTCGTAGTAGGTGCAGTAGGTACAGGTATACCGGCAGGCGGTCGTCAGCGGCACGAACACGTTCCGGGAGAAGGTGATCCGGTCGGCGGCGTCGACATCGTCCGGGCCGACCGAGAGCAGCTCCTCGACGGCCGTCTCCGCGAGCTCGATGTCGATGTCGTATTCCTCGGCCCCGGGAAACACGATCGGTACTACGACCGAACACGCAAAGGCCTCACGGACCCGGCTCCGTCTCCGAACGCTCGAGTTCGATCCGGCGCTCGCCCGCTCCGGCGATCGCGAAGCCGGCCTCCCGCAGCCACGCCGTCGCCGCCCCCTCGCCGTGTAACAGAAGCTCCGGGAGATCGACCGGATCGTCGATGTCAACCGACAGGCGGTAGGAGTCGACGGTCTCGATGGTCGCGCCGAGCTCGCGGGCCCGCTCGCGGTGATCCCGGTAGGAGACGCCGTGATAATCGACGCGAAAGTCCGAGTGATCGACGACGAGCGCGTTCGTCCCCCCGCCGATCCCCGGCGCGATCGCCACGTCGGCCGCCCGGCCGGCGTCGAACAGCCGCTCGAGTTCCGCCGGGGAGACCAGCCCCAGATCCGCCATGACGACGGCGACCGGATTGTCGGCCTCGGACAGCGCGGCGTTGACCGCCCGAGTCAGGGGGCGCTCGTCGACCTCGACGGGTACAGGAACCTCGACCGGTGCAGTCGCGAGCACCGTCGGCTCCTGTGAGGTCTCGGCCAGCGCGGCGAGGACATCAGCGAGCAGCCGCTCGGCGAAGGCATGTCGCTCGGACTCGGAAAGCACGGGCGAAAGTCGGGTCTTTGGCTGTCGGGCGTCGAACGGAACGAGAACGCGCATCCGCTACTGCAGCTTGTGCGTGTCCTGCTGGCGCCGGGAGTACAGGTAGTAGCCGCCGCCGATCAGAGCGACGATGAGCAAGATGCCACCGCCGATCAGGAGCAGCTGCGAGCGCTGCTCGGAGCTCTCGGCGTCGTCGATGACGTTCTCGGCTTGGGTGATCGCCTGCTCGAAGCTCCCCGAGTCGTACAGCTCGATCGCGGCCTGGACATCGTCGTCGTCCTCGCCTGTCGCCTCGACGGCCTCATCGATGCGCTCGCGGGCGGTCTGACTCTCGATGGTGAACCGGTCGACCGTCACCGAGTCGACCGGGCCGCCGTTTTGCGTGACGCTCAGGCCCGTGAACTGCTCGTTTTCAGGGTCCTCGTAGCTGAACTCACCGAGTCCACCATCGCCGATCTGTGGCACCTCGCCCGAGGCGGTGATGGTGATCTCGTTGTAGCCGTCCTCAGCGGTGACCGTCAGCTCGGCGGTCTCGCCGGAGGCGCTGTCTGTGTTTGCGGGCCCGTCTGCGGTGATGGTGACCGACCCCTCGACAAACTCCGTCGAGGCGCCGATAGTGTACTCATCTGGCTCGCCGTCGAACGGTTCCTCGATCACGACCTCGACCTCGGCTTGGGAGCCGACCTCGAGCTCGTCGTCCGCGGTGACATCCGCGAACTCGAGTCCGGCGACTGTCCCGGCCGTTCCGAGCGCCGCGATGATCAACAGTCCCACGAGAAGGGGCTTAGAAGAGCGGATCCAACTCATCTTCGTCATCTTCGACCAAGGTCTCTAAATTCTCTTCGCTCTCTTCTTGAATTTCGTCGATGTTCTCTTGGGCTTCGATCGCGACCTGCTGGAGTTCCTTGATCCGGGGCACGTTGTGGACCCCCGATAGGAGTACGGCCGCGGCCACGTTCGGCTCGTCGATCGGATAATCGCCCCCGCGAACCTCCATGCTGCCGGTCTGTTCCTCCAGCCACTTGCGCCCACGCTCGATGCCCTTTCGATTGAGATGCCCTGAAGGTCCGGAGACAACGAGCAGCGCCCGCTCTGCGCCCTCGATCTCGCAGGGCAGCGTGAGCCGCCCCAGGGCCGCTTTCCGCACGAGCGAGGTGATCCGATTTGTCGTGTTCGCCGAGGGCATCTCCTCGTCGTCGCCGTCTTTGAACCGGGAGAGCAACCCGCCCGAGTTGCCGGTCTCGACGGACTCGGCGTCGTAACCGACCGTCGAGACGCCGCCGCCGGCGAGGGTGTTGATCACCTCCGAAGAGTCGACGACGCTCTCCGCGACATCGTCGCCGACGCCGACCTCGCCGGCACCAAAGAGCACACCGAACCGGCGGACGATCTCGTCGTTGATCTCCTCGTAGCCGCTCTCGACGGACTCGCCGGTCTTGCGCCAGGCGTCGTTGTCGAACACGAGCAGGTTGTCGACCTCGCGGACGAACGTCTGGAACGACCGGGCGGCGTTGAGCGTGTAGATACCGCCCTCGTCGCTGCCCGGGAGGACGCCCAACCCGTAGACCGGCTCGGTGTAGATGCGCTTGAGGTGTTTCGCGAGCACCGGCGAGCCGCCCGAGCCGGTGCCACCGCCGAGCCCGGCGACGATCAGGAAGGCATCGACCTCGTGGACCGGGATCGAGTCGATCGCTCCCTGAATTTCGCCGATATCCTCCTCGGCGATCTCCGCGCCCAGCTCGTTGTCCGCTCCGACGCCGTGGCCTTTGACCCGGGCCTGACCGATCAGCACTCGGTTGTCTTCCGGCACGTGTTTGAGCCCGAGCAGATCCGCCTTCGCCGTGTTGACCGCCACCGCAGACCGAACGATCCCGCTGTCTGTCTGCTTGTCATATTCGATGAATTTATCGACGATCTTCCCGCCGGCCTGCCCGAAGCCGATCATCGCGAGTTTCATTTCTTTACCTTAAATACAGATCAACCCCATCGAACAAATAAGTGTTTTGTCCGGGAGATTACTGGTGTCCGCCGAGCGTCTGACATCACCGGTCGAGGTACTCCCGGACTGTCGTCAGCTCCGTGGGGGCGAGTCCGAGCTGCTCGAGGGCGTTGTCATCGGTCGTGTTGTCGAGCCGCAACGCCCGGTACTGGTCGCTTCCCAGCGGGAGCCCGGGTACCGCGCCGGCGAGTTTCAGCCCGGCGCCGGCCAGTCCCATTGGGACCGACACCACGGTCGGCGAGTGGCCCTCGCGGCCGCGGACGAGTCGTGTCAGTTCCGCCAGCGAGAGCGTCTCAGGACCGCCGATCTCGTAGGTTTGCCCGGCGTGGTCGGGCGCCAGTGCGGCGACGATCAGGGCAGCCATATCCGAGACGTGAATCGGCTGGAACCGGGTCTTGCCCCCGCCCGGAAGCGGCGCGATCACCGGGGGCGTCACCCGGCGGAGAAAGGAGAGAAACTCCCCGTCGTCGCCGAACACCACCGACGGCCGGAGGATCGTCCACGCGAGACTCGACTCTCTGACGAGCCGCTCGGCCCGGCCTTTCGCCCGGAGGTAGTGTGTCGGTCCGGCGGGGTCGGCCCCGAGCGCGCTCAGCTGGACGAACCGCTTGACGCCGGCGGCCTCCGCGGCCCGGAGGCAGTGTTCGGTGCCCCCGCGGTGGACCTCGTCGTGGCGGTCGTTGCCACCAGGTGGTTCGAGAAGCGGCGAGAGTGCGACCAGGTTGACTGCGGCGTCGACGCCCGCGAAGGCGTCGGCGATCGAGTCGTAGTCTGTGACGTCGCCGCGGACGGTCGCGACCTCCGTCGGGAGAGCCGGCCGGTCGGGCTCTCGGGAGAGGGCGGTGACCTCGTGTCCGGCGGCGACGAGCCGCTCGCACAGGCGGCGACCGATGAACCCGGACCCACCGACGGCCAGAACGTGCATACGGACAGTTGTCGAGGGCAAACATAATCCCGACGGCCGCGACCGACCGGCGCGTTTAGGTGCGCCGGGTGCCAAGCACGGGTGTGCTCGTGACCCTCGAGGGGCTCGACGGGAGCGGAAAGACGAGCTGCATCGGAGCGCTCGAGGCGTCCCCGTCGATCCCGACGGCCACCTACACCCGCGAGCCGACCCACACGTGGTACGGCGAGGCGGTCAGGCGTTCACTCAACGACGACGACGCCGATCCGCTCGCGGAACTGTTCTTGTACACGGCCGACCACGCCGCACACCTCGCCGACGTGATCCGGCCGGCGCTGGATCGGGGGGAGCTGGTCGTCTCCGACCGGTACTCGGACTCGCGGTACGCCTACCAGGGGGCGAGTCTCGCCGATCGGTTCGAGACGCCGGTGGAGTTCGTCCGCGAGCTGCACCGCCCCTGGACCCGCCCGCCGGACGTGACCGTGTACCTCGACATCGACCCCGAGACGGCCGCCGAGCGAAGCGGCGCGACCAACAAGTTCGAGCGGGTCAGCCACCTCGAGCAGGTCCAGAAGAACTACGAGCGGCTCGTCGCCGCCGAGCCCGACCGGTTCGTCCGGGTCGACGCGACCGAGCCCGAAGAGACCGTCGTAGAACGGGTCGTCGAGACTGTTGCTCAGCTGACGGTCGACGAGTGATCGGTGATAGCGATGCCGGGTCAGTCGATACCACTCTCGAGGTTCTCGAGCAGCTTTCCGACGAACCGCCCGAGCCGGGGGGACACGTCAACGGTCGCGTCCGCTGCTGAGGCGTCCTTTGTCTCGGAGTTTCTCGGGGTTCCGGCAGGGCCAACCGCGTCGTCGGTCGCCGGGCGAGCGGTCGCCGGCTGTGCGGCCAGCGTTTCGACGAACCGCTGGGAGTGGGTCATCGCGTGGATCATGTCGACGACGTCGACGGTGAGCCCGGCGTCCTCGGTATCAAGTTCGGGGTGACGATCGACGACCGCATCGGAGTACGAGATCGTCCAGGAGGGACCGCCGAGGAGCTCGATCGCGGCGTCGACGCTCCCGACGGCGAGCGGCCCGTCGGGAGAGCCCACGTAGATCGTTCCGTCCTCGACGTAAGTCTCGAACCGCGGCGTGTCACTCATACTGATCTGCCGGTCCGACAGAGCGTACGGACCGGGCCGGCTTAACGGGTCGCTCGGTCAGCGCCGGTTCGTCTCGTCGAACAAGATCGACGACAGGCGTGCGGCCAGCCGGCGCGCCGCGGCCTCCGAATCGGCGTGAAGCGCCCCCGAGACAGGGCCGGCCTCGCCGCCGACACCCTCGGCCGCCGAGAGGGGGTCCGCGCCGACGGTCGCACGGCCGGCGGTCTCGCCGCTCGTGGGATAGGAGCGAAACGATCGAGTTCCCATGCGAAGCTCGCGGACGGCCTCCGGGACGAGCTCGACCCGGAGGTGCTGCAGGTCGTACCGGACGATGTGTCCCCGGCGCGCGTCGCGGATCGCGACCACCGGCTGTCCCTCGTCGATACACCGCTGCCAGATCCGGTCGCGCTGCTCTGCCGAGCGATAGACCGGAACGTGCTGGGGGGCG
>CAYREK010000063.1:7887-12349 GCA_964423305.1 uncultured Halobacteriales archaeon
GAGTGCCTCTCGCAGCGTCTCGGTGTCCGTGGCATACGAGATCCTCGCGTGGCCGGCGCCGCCCACGCCGAAGGCCTCGCCGGGGACGACCACGACTCCCCGGTCGAGAACCGCCTCGACCCAGCCCTCCGGCACCGCCGGCATCGCGTAGAAGGCCCCCTGCGGTCGCGGACACGCGAGTCCCATCGACTCCAGTCCGTCGAGAACGATGTCCCGGCGCCGCTCGAAGGTCTCGCGCATCTCCACGACCGGCGCCTGCGGGCCCGAGAGAGCCGCCTCGGCAGCGTACTGGGCGGGAGCGCTTGCACACGCCTGGATGTACTGGTGGACCCGGAGCATCCGCTCGATGCGCTCCTCGGCGGCGGTCACCCAGCCCAGTCGCCAGCCGGTCATCGAGTAGGTCTTCGAGCAGGCGTTGACCACGATCACCCCGTCGCCGGTCGCGAACTCCGCCGGCGAGCGGTGTTCGCCCTCGAAGAGCATCCGCTCGTAGACCTCGTCGGAGAGACAGACGACATCGTGTTCGTCGGCGATCCGGGCGAACTCGCGCATGTCGGCGGGCGACTGGACCGCGCCGGTGGGGTTGCCCGGACTGTTGACGACGAACATCGCCGTATCCTCGGTGATCGCCGCCTCGACGGCGGCAGGATCGAGCGTGAGATCTTCCCGGAGTTTGATCGGGACCGGCTCCCCGCCGGCGACGTGAGTCAGCGCCTCGTAGGCGACAAATCCCGGGTCCGGAACGAGCACCTCGTCGCCGGGGTCGACGTGGGCCTCCATCGCCAGGTGCAGCGCCTCGCTGCCCCCAGCCGTGGCGATGACGTTCTCCGGGTCGACCGCGAGGTCGTTGTCCCGGGCGTGTTTGTCCGCGATCGCCGTTCGGAGCGACTCGGTCCCCTTGTTCGAGGTGTAGGCGTCGGCCTCGCCAGCCTCGATTGCCTCGACGGCCGCCTCGCGGGCGTGTGTCGGCGTCGGGAAGTCGGGCTGGCCGAGTCCGAGGTTGATCGCGTCCTCGCCCGCAGCCTCGAAGACCTCGCGGATGCCGCTGATCGAAACCTGCTCGACGCGGCGTGCGAACCGTGTCATACCGATATACGGAGACGGGCGGTCCTAACCCTAACGCTCGCCGCCGACCGAAGAGTCGGCAACGGTTTGAGCCTCCGAGACCGACTCGGGGGCATGGAGGCGCTGTCGGGGATCGAGCTGCGCGACCGGGCGGCGCTGATCGGGGACACGCTCGTTCTCGCCGATCTCCACCTGGGACGGACTGAGACGGCAGTAGAGCTACCGGTCGGCGCCGGCGAGGATATGCGCGACCGTCTCGCCGCGCTGCTCGACCGGTTCGACCCGTCGACGGTCGTGATCGCCGGGGACTTGCTTCACTCCTTCGAGGGAGTCCCCAGAGGAGTCACGCGGACCCTCGGGGCGCTCCGGGGGACCGTCCGGGCGGCCGGCGCCGAGCTGGTCGTGCTGCCCGGGAACCACGACACGCTGCTCGAGGCCGTTTGGGACGGCCCGACGGCCCCGACCCACCGCGTTGGTGAGACGGTGATCTGTCACGGCCACGCCACCCCCGAACCGGAAACGGAGGCCGACCGGTACGTGATCGGTCACGACCACCCGACGATCGTCATCGAGGGGCACCGCCGGCCCTGCTATCTCGCCGGCGACGGCGTCTACCGGGGCGCGGACGTGCTCGTCGTGCCGACGTTCAACCGCGTGATCGCGGGCGTGCCAGTAAACGACGTGACCGGCGCGGCGTTCATGTCGCCGCTGTTGCCGGCCGCCGGGCAGCTGTCGCCGGTAGTCCGAGACGAGACCGCCGAGGAGACGCTCGTCTTTCCGCCGCTGGAGGAGCTCCGCCATCACCTGTGAACTACACGAACGCCAGGACGGCCGCGGCGGTTGCGGCGACGGCAACGCCCAACACGAGCCCGAAGACCGGCTTGCTCCAGGCCAGAACCGTCTTGCCGTCGAGGGGCCCGGCCGGGAGCATATTGAACGCCGCCAGGAACGCGTTGACGAGCACGCCCCACCGGCCGATCTCACCGACCAGTCCGGGGGCGAGCGCGAGTGGGGCGAACACGACGACCAGTCCGAGGTTGGTCACCGGACCGGCGACCGCGACGAGCCCGTGTTCACGGACGCCGATACGCCCGCGGTGATACACGGCACCGGGGGCGGCAAACAGAAAGCCCGCAAGCCCCGAGGCGATCGCGAACCCCAACATGGGATAGCTGGCCCGAAAGCCCGCGACCTGTCCGAACCGAACCGCGACGACCTTGTGTGCGAGCTCGTGGAGCAGGAATCCAGCCCCGACCGCGAGGAGACTCACCAGGAAGGTTGGACCCAATTCGCGGAGCCCGGCGACGCCGTCGACCGAGGCGGGCGTCTCAAGAAAGAGGGTAAACGCGACCGCGAGCGCGAGCCAGGCCGCCCCGAGATCGAGCAGCTCCCGTCGTTCGAAGGCGATCCCGCCAACGGTGATCGCGCCGGAGCGTCGAGCGTTCGACCGGACGCGCCGACTCACGTCACCGCCTCAACGATCAGCTCGGCGCTGTTTCGCGCCCCGGTGAGCAGCTCGTCGCCGAGCGCGCCGATCCCGCCGATGTCGGCCGCGAACCAGGGCAACACGACTGTCGCGAAGAGCACGCTCGCGATGAAGCTCCCGATGTTGGTCATCCCGACGATCAACAGCAGCCGAAAGAGCGGCACCTCGTCGCGCATCCGGCCGACGAGCCGGAGCAGCGGCGTCTCGTCGTCTTTGAGCATCTCGTTGAGCCGGCCGATATCGGCGACGTTGACCGAGATGTACCGCAGCTCCACGTAGCCGGCGAACCAGCCCGGCGCGAGCAGCGGGTTGACGCTCGTGAGCCAGGCGACGGCGCCGCCGACGCCAGCACTGGTCCAGTGAGCGCCGGCCAGCCGCGCCAACCCGGCGGCGATGACGCCGTTTATCAGAAACCAGGCGAGAAACAGCGTCAGCAGGAACTGCGAGCGCACGCCGGCCATCGCCAGCAGGATGAAAAAGACCAGAAAGCCGAGCGTGAACGCGTACCCGACCGTCTTGTACAGCGCCGCCCGGAGGCGGCTCCGGCTGGGCTCGCCGGCCAGCGACTCCTGCGGGGGAAGGGTCGATGGATCGGCGAGGTACCGTTCGATTCCCTCGCGGTGGCCGGCACCGACGACGGCGACGACGTGATAGCCCGCCTTTCTCAGTGCGAGCAGCCGGTAGGCGATGTAGGCGTCCCGTTCGTCGATCAGCGCCTCGGCCCCGCCCGGGGAGAACCGCCGGAACTCCTCGATCATTGCCGTGACGACGTCTGCGTCGGTCAGCCGTTCGACGTCAACGTCGAGCTGGTCGTGCGAGCCCGCTGCCCGCGAGAGCACGGTTCCGATCGGAACCGCGATGAGCACGGCGATCACGGTCGCGATCAGGAGACTGTCGAGCAGTCCCGCGACCGTGCCGGCAAGCGGGATCCCGCCGACCGACGGGACGAGCACCGTCCCGAAGACCGCGCCGACGAGTACCGCGCCGGTCAGGCCGAAAAAGTAGCCGATCCCGAGCGCGACCTGCCAGGGCCCGCCCGCCGATACCGACAGGGCGGCGACCACTGACAGCTTCTCTCGGAGGCCCATCCCGGACCAGAGCCGGCGGACGGTCACCTGGATGTCCCGGTCGACCAAGGCGACGCCGGCGCCCTGGCGCTCTGCGGTCTCGACGGCCGCGAGCATGTCTGCCCCCGGCTCGACATCGAAGCGGTCGCTGAGCCGCGCCTGGACGTAGGAAAGTAGCCAGTAGGCAAGCAGCTGGTAGACGGTCTGCCCGGCGATGAGGTCGTCGGCGTCGAGGTCCTCGGGCGTCTCACCTTTGAGCCGTCGGTACCGGGACTGGTCGAGCTCGACGGCGACGACATCGGGCTGTTCGGCCTCGATTGTCGCCTCGACTTCCTCGACGCTGTCTTGGGAGACGTGTGCGGTGCCGACGAGCGTGACAGAGCCCTCTCCCGACCGGCGCTGGGGCTCCACGGCGGTCTCCTCGGGTGCGAGCGCGTCGTCGCCCCCGGCTGTCATCGACCCGAGGTTGTGCGTCCCGGGGTTTACTTGTGTCGAAGGCCGGCGGCGCGTGTGGTGTATTCCGGGGATAGGGTAAGAGACCGGCAGGTCCGATCAGTAGAAGGTCTTGGTGGCCTGCTCGTCGACCGCGCCGGTCGGCTCGGTACCGTCGAAGCGCTCTTCGAGGCGTTCGTACTCCTCGCGGGTCTCGGGGTCGACGCTCGGGCCGACCTCATCTAAGGCTTGCTCGAAATGCTCGGCGGTCACCAACACATTACCAACGGTCTCGCCGATCTCCTCGGGGTCGACGCTTGTAATGAACTCCCGGGTCGCGGCCATCGATGCCTCCCGGGCGACGGCCTCGATGTCGGCACCGACGTAGCCCTCCGTCCGGCCGGCGAGGTCG
>CAYREK010000064.1:0-12285 GCA_964423305.1 uncultured Halobacteriales archaeon
TGGGCGAACGCGCCGTGATCGAACGCGGCATGGAAACGCTCGAGCAGATCGGCCAAGGGGAAGCAAACACCTTTGTCATGCCTCAAGAGCTGACCTCGCTTGTCAGCCGGTACGGCAAATACCTCCAGGGCAGCGATTCAAAGGCCAACGGTCACGTCCTCGAAGGATTAGAGTTCGACAAAGAGACCCGCGAGATGCTCGGGCTCGATGACATCGAAGAGATTCTCGATCAACTCGATATCGACTCGAACGGCGATCTGGCGGATCTCGACGGAGTAGAAGAGGTCTCGACTCCCGAGAACGATTGACGCGGGTGACTGCGGCGGGCAGAGACGCCGGTCACCGCGTCCGAGGGTCGAGCAGGTCTCCCACCCGATCGCCGACGAGAAGCAGCGAGACGGTGAGTGCGGTCACCGCAAGTGCCGGAAAAACGGTGACCCACCACGTCTCCCACCAAGTGTACGCGCCGCCAAAGCCCTGAGCGATCTCGGCGCCAAGGGAGACGCGTTCGTTTTCCGACGCACCCAACTCGAGAAAGGAAAGCGCAGCCTCGTACAGGACGTACAGCGGGACGAGTGTCGTGACCGGGACGATCACCCCCGTCGAGACGTTCGGTAGCACGTGGTTTCGGAGGCGATACAGCGGCGATCCGCCGGCGGCCCGGGCGGACCGCACGTACAGCTGCTCTCTCACCTGCAGGACTTCGCTTCGAACGAGCTTCGCGAGCCCGCCCCAGCTCGACAGGCCAAAGACGACGACGATCAGCGCCAGATCCCCAGGCGTGTTGAAGATCAGGGTCAACAACACGTACACAAAAAAGGACGGAACCGCCATCTGCAGGTCGACGTACCACATCAGGGCGGCGTCGACCCAGCCGCCGACCGTCCCGGAGACGAGCCCGACGACGGTGCCGATCCCGCCGGCGACGATCGCAGCCGAGACGCCGACTTGGAGGCTGGTTCTGAGCCCGTGGACGACGGCACCGAAGACATCACCTCCTGAGCCGTCGGTCCCGAAGGGGAACTCGGTTCCGCCGCGACAGGATCCGTCGACGACGGTGCCGGAACACCCGTTGGGGATGTAGTTCGGGACGGAGGCGCCGAACGGCGGATTGAACTGCACGGCCGGATTGAACGCGTTTCGTGCGACCGTCAGCGGTCCGAGCGTGCCCAAAAGAACCACCCCGAGTAACACGGCGACGGCGCCCCCGACGACCCGATCGGCCACGAGCCGCCGTCCGACGACCGCGATACCGTGGCGCCGGCGAACGGCGGCGGGACCGACCGCGACGACGGCCGCGAGGCCCGCACACAGGGTGAGCCAGTCGAGCATCACGATCTCGGAGCCGAGCACCGAGACGGTCCCCCCGTCGGGGCGGTTCGGCCTGTAGGAGGTGACGAAGCCAGCGAGCAACGCGACAGAGACCGCGAGCACGATCGCCGGTCGAACCGCCGCCCTGGCTCGTTGCCACGCCGAAATCCCGAACTGGTCGTCGCCGACTCGGGTGATCTCGGACATTCAGGATACTGTCCCCGAACTCCTGTGTCAATAAAAAACTACGGCCCCGGGTCGTCGCTGCGCACCCGGAACAAGAATTTTATACGTTCACTCTCCTCGAAACGATGTGTTCTCGTCACGGTCGGTCGCGGTACGCGCGCTGGGCCGTCTGGCGTGGGCGGTCGCCACCGTGTACGTCGCGGCGACGGCGATTTTCGCGCTGGTCGTGCTCAGCCCCGACCGAGATCGCATCGCGCTCCAGTGGGCGCGCAGCCTGCAGGGCCAGGACGCGGACCTGCCCGAGTCGCCACCGCTGTCCGAGCAGTACGTCGACTGGCTCGAGGCCTTTCTCACCCTGGAATGGGGCCGGTCGGGCGTTGCAGCGAGGCTGATCGGCTCCTCGGAGGGGCCGGTGTCGAACCTGACCGCCGTCCTCGAGGCGCTCTCGGTGACGCTCACCTACGCGGTTCCGGCGACCGCGTTTGCCTTCGGGTTAGCGCTCGTGACGGGCTACCGCGCCGCCCGAAACCCCACGGCCGCGAGCTCCCGGCTGTTCGCGGGGAGTTTCTACCTCGTTTTCGGACTGCCGAACTTCTTCATCGCCGGCGTGATTTTCTTTACACTCCAGGACGCGGAACCCGGCTGGTTCCCCGAGAGCTACGAGATCGGGGCCGGGTTCACCGCGTCGAATCTCCTCTGGTTGACTCTGCCGGCGGTCGTGCTCGCCTCACACCTGCTCGCGGGGTATTTTCGGTACAGCCGCGCCGAGAGCCGCGTGTCGCTCAAAAAGCAGTTCGTGAAATTCGCTCGGGCGAAAGGCGCCGGCAAGCGCCGGGTCGCCCGCCACGTGCTCCGGGCCGACGCCCTCTCGCTGGTGACACTGTTCGTCATGGAACTGTTGAGCATCCTACTCGTGACGGTGTTCGTCGTCGAGGTCGTCTTCGAGATTCCAGGGATTGGACTGCTTACCTACCGGGGCATCCTGGGCCGCGAGATCGAGCTGGTGATGGTGCTGACGATGGTTTTCTCGATGATCGCGATCCTCGCGAGCATCGCACAGGATATCGCCGCGAGCACGCTCGACGCGCGGATCGGGGGCGAGAAATAAGCCTTTGAGACCGCGGGTGGACCCGCCCAAGCGGCTCCGGAGTCGTCGTCAGTCCTCGGTTTTGATGTCGGCAGAGAGCCCCTGGGCCATCTCGATATCGGATGAGTTGTTGACCGTCCAGGCCGTGCGCTCGGTGACCGCCTCGATCACCTCGCGGGCGCTGGCCGGCCCCTTGCCGGACTTTTTCACCCCGCCGAAGGGGAGCTGGACCTCGGCGCCGATGCAGGGCAGGTTAGCGTAGGCGAGTCCCACTTCACCGTAGTCGCGGTACTGGTTGAGCTGGCGGTAGTCCTCGGAGATGATCGCTCCGGCCAGTCCGTAGGGCACGTCGTTGTGGATCTCGATCGCCCGATCGACCCCGCCCTCGTACTCGATGAGGGCCACGTGGGGGCCGAACACCTCCTCGCGGATGCACCGCAGGTCCGGGTCGTAGTCGATCTCGTAGACGAACGGTCCGACCCAGTGGCCCTCCTCGTGGCCGTCGGGGATCTCCTCGGGGGACAGCTCCGCGCGGTCGACCAAGACGTTCGCCCCCTCGGTCCGGGCGAGGTCGTTGTACCGGCGGAACTTCTCGACCTGCCCCTCGTCGATGGCCGGCCCCATGAACGTGTCCTCCTCGAGGGGATCGCCGACCGCGACGCTCTCGGCGAGCTCGACGAACTGGTCTTTGAACTCCTCGTAGACATCGGTGTGGACGATCAGCCGCTCGCTCGAGACACACCGCTGGCCGGTCGTCTTGAACGAGGACATCACCGCCGAGTGCAGGGCGACATCGAGGTCGGCCTCCTCGGTGACGATGACGCTGTTTTTCCCGCCCATCTCAAGGGCGGCCTCGCGGCCGGGCTCGCCGCCGATCTGGTCGGCGATCTGGTGGCCGACCTCGGCCGAGCCGGTAAACAGGATCGTGTCGACCCGGTCGTCGTCGACGATCGCGGCGCCAGCGTCGCCGAATCCCTGCACGAGGTTGAACACGCCGTCGGGAACGCCGGCGTCGGCGAGCATCTCCGCGACGACCTGGCCACACCAGGGCGTCTGCTCGGCGGGCTTCCAGACGACGGTGTTGCCCTCGACGAGCGTGACCGCCATGTGCCAGAACGGGATCGCGACCGGGAAGTTCCAGGGTGTGATACAGCCGACGACTCCTCGCGGCGAGCGGCGCATGTACGAGTCTTTGCTCGCGATCTCTGAGGGGACCACGTCGCCGTGGGGGTGACGGGCGTTGCCGGCGGCCCACTCGACCATGTGCCAGGCCTCGGTGACGTCTGCCTTGCCTTCGCTGATCTCCTTCCCGGACTCCATCGTGACGATCTCGCCGAGCTCCTGGTGACGGTCCCGCAGCTCGTTGTAGACCTCCCAGAGGATCTCCGCTCGGTCGATATACGAGAACTCGCGCCACTCCTCTGCGGCACTGGCGGCCGCGTCGACCGCCCGGTCGACGTCGTCCTCGGTCGCCCGGTGGAAGGTCGCGAGCTGCTCGTCGGTGGCCGGGTTCGTGCTCTCGAAGGTGTCCTCGCCCGACCCCGAGACCCACTCCCCGTCGATGTAGTGACCGTACGGGTCCGCGTTGGTGGTATGTTGTGCCATCCTACGCAGAGTTTCGCGGCCGAGATAAAAAACGTGGCCCTGGGGTCTGCCTACGCGTCGGCGAGTGAGTCCCTGGCAGCCGCGAAGTGTGCCGCGGTGACGGTCACGTCCTCGGCGCGGTCTGCCGCGGCCGCGGGGTCGATCTCGGTTGCGATCTCCCGGACCGCCCGCACCGAGGCCTCCCGGACCAGCGCCTCGAGCTGTGCGCCGGAAAGTCCCTCGGTGCTCGCCGCCAGCGCGTCCAGGTCGACGTCTTCCCCCAGCGGCGTCTCGTGGGTGTGGACCGCCAGAATCTCTCGGCGGGCAGGCTCGTCCGGCTCAGGCACCTCGATGTGTTGTTCGAGCCGGCCGGGACGTAACAGCGCCGGGTCGAGACTCCCCTTGCGGTTCGTGGCCGCCACCACCACGAGCGCGGGGTGCTCGGCGGCCCGGTCGAGCTCGGTCAGCAGCTGCGAGACCACCCGTTCGGTGATCTCGTTGCCCTCGCCGCGGCGCCCCGCAAGCCCGTCGATCTCATCGAGAAAGACGATCGCCGGCGCGGTCTGGCGGGCCCGGTCGAACAGCTCGCGGATCGCCGCCTCGGTCTCGCCGACGTACCGATCAAGCAGCTCCGGACCGGCCACACGAAGGAAGTTGACCCCGCTCTCGCCGGCGATCGCCTCCGCGAGCAGCGTCTTGCCGGTCCCGGGCGGCCCGTACAGCAACACGCCGCTGGGCGGTTCCGCTGCCGCGGCTCGAAAGAGCGGCTCGTAGGAGAGGGGCCACTCGACGGCCTCTCGGAGTCGCGCTTTGGTCTCCGCGAGCCCGCCGACATCCGCGAAGGTCGTCGTCGGCGACTCGACGACGTACTCGCGCATCGCAGAGGGTTCGACCCCGGCGAGTGCCGTCTCGAAATCCCCCGACTCGACGACCGGCTCGTCGCCAGACCCCCGGCGGAGCGCGGCCATGCCCGCCTCCCGAGCCAGTGTGGCGAGGTCGGCGCCGACGAACCCATGGGTCCGGGCGGCGAGCGCATCCAAGTCGACAGTCTCGTCGAGAGGCATCTCGCGGGTGTGGACCGCCAGGATCTCTCTGCGACCGGCCTCGTCGGGTACGCCGATCTCGATCTCGCGGTCGAACCGGCCGCCACGGCGGAGCGCAGGGTCGATCGCGTCGACGCGGTTGGTCGCCCCGATCACGATCACCTCCTCACGGGCCTCGAGCCCGTCCATCAGGGTCAACAGCTGCGCGACGACCCGGTTTTCCATGTCGGCATCCTCGTCGCGGGCGCCGGCGATCGAGTCGATCTCGTCGACGAACAGGATCGCCGGGGCGTTCGCCGAGGCCCGGTCGAAAGCGTCTCTGAGCTGCTGTTCGGACTCGCCTTTGTACTTCGAGACGATCTCGGGGCCGGAGATGGTCTCGAAGTGCGCGTCGACCTCGTTTGCCACCGCCCGGGCGATCAGGGTTTTTCCGGTCCCGGGCGGCCCGTACAGCAACACGCCTTTGGGCGGCTCGATGCCCAGCCGGGCGAACAGCTCCGGTTCGGACAGGGGCAGTTCGATCATCTCCCTGACGAGCTCGAGTTCCTCGTCGAGCCCGCCGATGTCCTCGTAAGCCGCGCCCGTCGGGGCCTCGGCCCCGTCTCCGGTCGTCTCGGGGGCGGCGAGCTCGGGCTCGACCGCGACCGCGGTGTCGTCGGTGATGCGCACCGAGCCCGTCGGATCGGTCTCGGTCACGACATAAGCCCCGTGTCCCGAGACGCGAAGCTGTTTTCCCTCCCGGACGAGGCCGTCGACCAGCTCTCGGGTCACGGCGTCGGTCGGCGGGTCCGGGTCAGCCCGGTCGTCGGCGGGCTGGAGAGTCACGTCGGCGGCGTCATCGACGGTCCCAGCCCGGATCCGGACGGTGTCGCCGATGTTCGCGCCGACGCTCGCTCGGGTATCGGCGTCGATCCTGATTACCCGCCCGCCGCCGTCGCCAGGCCACACCTTCGCGACGGTGAGACGGTCTCCGTCGATGATCACGGGGTCGCCGCTCAACACGCCCAGTCGCTCCTGGACCGCCGGCGGGAGTCGCGCCCGGCCGCGGCCCGCGTCGGATTTTCGGGCCCCTTCGACGCGGACCTCGATCTCGTCGGTCATGTGATCGGGTAGGGGCCGGCGAGGCTTAACTGTCTCCGGTCCCGGCCGGCTCGTCGGTCGCGGCGAGTTCGACCGAGCGCTCGCCGAACTGGTCCTGCTCGAAGACGAACGCCGTTCCCTTGAGGTCGGCTGGCGCCACGGTGAGCTCGATCCGGAGGCCAGTCTTGCGGGCGGTTACGCCCGGCAGGACCTCGACGGGATCGCCGACGGCCAACCGGATCCGCCCGACGCCGGTGCGTTCGAGGATCTCGGGATCGGTCATGCGCTCGTCGACGTACACCAGGCGTCCGGTGTCGCCGTCGGTGACCAGCAGGTGAATCTCCTTGCCGGGCCCGGTCGTGTACTCGGAGCCGACCCGCTCGGGAACCCCGCGGTAGAGGACTTCGCGTCCGTCTCGGTAGGTCACGACGATCCCGCCCTCGACGAGCTCGACGGGCAGGGCCGCCGGCGCGATCTCGAGATCAGCCACGGGCTCGGTACCGCGTCGACCGACTAAACGCCGTCGGGACATCGCCGGAACCACCACGCGTAAATGCACCGCGCGGGGAGTACCAGCGAACATGGAGGCGACGGCGACCGCCCCGGCGGCGGGGACGATCATCAACGCGCTCGCGACGGACACCGGCGCTGCCTTCGCGATCGAGGAGTACACGACTGCGACGGTCCGACTGGGCGGCTCGACGGTCTCTGGCGAGGTCGCCGGCGAGGACGAGGCCGACACGACACTGATCGAGCGCTGTCTCGAGCGGGTCACCGCACGCTTTGGCGACGGCCAGGGCGGGCACGTCCGGACCGAAAGCGAGGTGCCGATGGCGGCGGGACTCAAGTCCTCGAGTGCGGCCGCGAACGCGACCGTGCTCGCGACCCTCACGGCGCTCGGAGTCGACCGCGAGACGGTCTCCAGGGAGACCGCGGCCCGGATCGGCGTCGCCGCGGCCCGGGACGCCGGCGTCACGGTTACCGGGGCCTTCGACGACGCGAGCGCGAGCATGCTCGGGGGCGTGACCGTCACCGACAACGCCGAAGACGCGCTGGTCGCCCACGCGGAGCGGTCCTGGGATGTGCTGGTCTGGACGCCTCCCGAGCGGGCCTACAGCGCCGCGGCCGACCGCGAGCGGTGTCGCCGAGTCGCCGGCCCGGTCGAGACGGCGACGGAGCTGGCCAAGGAGGGGGCGTTCGCCCGGGCGATGACGGTCAACGGGCTCGCATACTGCGCCGCACTCGAGTACCCGACCGAGCCGCTGGTCGAGGCGATGGACGAGGCCGCCGGCGTGTCGCTGTCGGGGACGGGTCCGAGCGTCACCGCCGTCGGCGACCGCGAGGCTCTCGAACCGGTTGCCGAGCGATGGCGCGACCGCCCCGGCCGGACCTGGCTGACCGAGACACAGACCGCGGGAGCGGAGGTGGTGGCGTGACCGACGATCCCAACGACGGCCGAGCCCAGTCGACAGATCTCACGGCCGAGACGGAGGACCCCGGCTCGGACCCGGCTGAGATGGACCTCGAGGAGCTCCGGGCGGAGATCAGCGACATCGACCGGGAGCTCGTCGAACTGATCGCCCGGCGCACGTACGTCGCAGACACGATCGCGGGGGTCAAGGCCGATCGGGGCCTGCCGACGACCGACGAACAGCAGGAACAGCGCGTGATGGACCGGGCCGGCGAGAACGCAGAACGGTTCGATGTCGACGCGAACCTCGTCAAGGCGATCTTCCGGCTGCTGATCGAGCTCAACAAGGTCGAACAGCGCGAGCAGCGGTAGCCAACGCCGCCTCCCGAGTCGGAAGCAGGCAAAACGCGGCCGACGTGATCGAGTCAGAGCCCGATCTCCGGAAGACGGGAACAGGAACACATATGAGCAATTAGCCCAACAAACGGATATGACAGAGCGATACGACGTAGCGATCGCCGGCGCCGGTCCTGCCGGCGCACAGGCCGCCAGAGACCTGGCAGCCCGCGGGTACGATGTCGTCGTCCTTGAGGCCGAATCGGAGGCGGATTTTCCCCGGACGAGCAACAAGTCCACCGGCGGAACCTTCCCCTCGATGCTGTCCTCGTTCAACGTCCCCGACGACGTGGTGATGAACTTCACCGACTCGGTGGTCATCGAATCTCCCAACGACCACTTCGAGCGCAAGCAGTCCGGCGCGGTCCTCGAGTTCGCGGAGTTCAAGCAGTTTCTGGTCGAGGACGGCCAACAGAACGGCGCCGAGTACCGGTTCGGGGCCCGCGCGACGGGGGCGCTCATCGAGGACGATGCCGTTTCCGGGATCGAGTACAACGGCGATCAGGCGGTGCGGGCCGAGATCGTCATCGACGCGACCGGACCGGCGGCGCCGCTCGCACAGGAACTTGGAGTCGTCGAGCTCGAACGGGAGCGCCAGGCGATCGGCGTCGAGTGGGAGTTCGAGGGTGTCGAGCTCGATTATCCCGGCTACGCCGACCTGACCGACGCGATGATGCTCCGGTTGGATCACGACTTCGCCCCGGGCGGATACTCCTGGATCTTCCACACCGGCGAGGACCGCGCCAAGGTCGGGGTCTGTTACCTGCAAAACGAACACCACGAGCGGTACGCCGCCGACGGCCTGGGTATCGACGGCTACCTCGATCGGTGGATCGACACCGATCCCCGGTTCGCCGACGCGACCCGGCTCGAGGGGAAGAATCACCGCGGCTCGGCGCACATCCAGCCGCCGGCCTCGCTGTCGACGGACGGGTTCATGGCGATCGGCGATACCGTCCCGACGGTCGACCCGCTGTGGGGCGAGGGGATCCACAAGGGGATGAAATCGGCCCGCGCGGCCGCCTCGGTCGCGGATCGGGCGCTGTCCTTCTCGGAGCCGGACACCTCCGCCGAGAGCATGACCGTCTACGACCGGCTCTGGCACGACGAGGTCGCCCCCAACGCGAAAACGCGGCTGCTGATGACCGAGCTGATGTATTTCGCCCCCAACGACCGGTTCGATCAGCTGATGGAGGACCTGCGGGCCGCAGATGACGACGTACTCAAGCGCGTTAATGACGGCGACCGGCTCGCGATGCGAAAGCTCGTGCACTTCTCGGATCTGCCGATGCTCGCCGACTTCACCAGGCTCCAGCTGGCCGGAAGCTAACCGCGCCTACAAGAAATCCGGGTCCGATCGGAGGCCGACGATCACCCCGCGAACGCGTGCCTCTGAGTGTGAACCAGAACGGATCCCACCCCAATCGGAATAACCCCGACGGCATCGGTCAGCGTAGAGAAACTCGCGAGTCAGAACCCTCCACACAACGCCGCAGCCAGCTGCACGACTGGCGTGGACCACGGAGACGGACGCCGGCGTCCACGCCGATTCTTACCTAATTGCGAGGCGGAGGCCCCGTCCTCAAGGAGCAACGCAGCGACCAGCGGGAGCGAGTAGCGCAGTAGGGCGGGGAGGAGCCGACAACGCCTCAACCCAATACGGGCAAGAGCAACCCGACTCCCGAACAAACCCAGGCCTGATAAAGAGATAGTTCAATATGTGAAATAGAGATGGAGGTCATTCGCACCGTCAAGGTCAAACTCGACGTGCCCGATCAGCGACGGGACGACCTCCATCAGACCGCCGACCAGTTCCGCTACTGCGCCAATCAGACCAGTGAGTGGGCGTGGCGTGACTCCTCGGACGAATACTGCGTCACCAGTAAATCAAAGCCAGAAGACGCTCTCTACGAACGGCTGCGGGACGAGACTGACCTCACCGCCAACCTCGTCCAGAAGGGGATTCGACGTGCTATCTGTATCAAGGAGAGAATCCCGGCCTTCAGGCCGGGCGTGAATTCGACATGAGCGTTTCCTAAACCACGAACGATGGCCGACTGGATATTCTACCGACACCGATAAGTAAGACGAACAACATACGCTATATATGGCGATTCAGGTCACTCGCACCTATGTTGGTCACATCACGAACCACCAACAGGTGCAAAGTGATCTGGATGCGCTTGGGGACGCTGCCTCGAAACTCTGGAATGTCGCACGCTGGACAGCCGACCGCGTATGGGATGCCATCGGTGAGATACCCGATGAAACCACGCTCAAAGCCTACATGAAAACCAGACAGTGCTGGAAGAACCTTAACGCATTCTCAAGTCAGAAAGTCATCGAAGAACTTTCCGACGCCTTCCAGTCATGGTTTGACCTGCGACACAAAGACGAGACAGCGAACCCACCTGGCTACCGCAAGGAATACGATACCCGACCACGTTCAACGGTCACGTTCAAAGACAATGGCTTCAAGCTCGACACCAAACACGATCAGGTACGACTCTCGAAAGGCGAGAACCTGAAAGATGGGTGGAGTGATTTCGTGTTGTGCGAGTTTGAAACCCGCAATGACGTTGCTCTGAGCGACGTTGATACCGTCCAGAATGTGCGAACAGTCTGGAATGGTGACGAGTGGACAGTGCATTTCGTCTGTAAAGAGACGGTAGAGACGCCTGAATCACCCGGTGATGGCGTTGCCGGTGTCGATCTTGGTGTGTCGAATATTGCAACTATCGCCTTTCCTAACGAGTATGTGCTGTATCCCGGCAACACGATCAAGCAGGACAACTATTACTTCCAGCAGCGAGAGTACGACACCAAAGGCGAGAACGGCCCGTCACAACAGGCAGAACGGTTGCAACAAAAACGGAGACGCCGTGAGACACACTTCTACCACACACTCACGAAGACGATCATCGAGGAGTGCGTGGAGCGTGGCGTCGGGACACTCGTCGTCGGCTGGCCCGAAGACGTTCGGTCAAAAGACCTCGGGAAGACAGCGAACAAGTGGTTGCATACGTGGGCTTTCGACCGGCTGTATCAGTATCTCAGATACAAGGGTGAGGAACACGGTGTTGAGGTACTGAAAGAAAACGAGTGGAACACCTCAAAAACCTGTTGTGAGTGCGGTGACACAGCCGATAGTAACCGTGTTGAACGTGGCCTGTACGTGTGTGACTCCTGCGGGTTGATAGCCAACGCCGACTGCAATGGCGCAGAGAACATTAGACAAAAGATAACTCCGAATCCCTCTGTGGATAGGAGTAACGGCTGTCTGACACAGCCTTCGGTCTACTTGTTCGATAGATCAACGGGTGAGATAGTCCCACAAGAACAGGTAGTACCGTAGACCAGCAAATATCCCAACGCTGCGGTACGGGAAGCCTCGTCGTTTACGACGAGGAGGATGTCACTGAAGCGGTCAAAAGCGGTGTCGAAGCGTGGAAACGAGGCGACCGCACCAGCCAACCACACTTCGACGCGTGGAGTATTGTCTACGACAAGCGAAGTGCAACCTTCCACCGCGACCACGTATCCCTTTCGACCGTGGATGGACGGGTCGAATGCGAGTACGTCCTCCCCGATGCCCCCGAGGGAACACCGATTGGTGAGTACCTGTTGAACGAGGACTTCGCGTTCCGAATGTCTACGCTTCAGTACGACCGCTTTGAGGACGAGTTTTACCTCCACGCCCGCATGAAACGCACCACAGAAGGTGTCGAAGAAGAGCGTTCAAGTTCGGACACGCAAAGCGAGAACCCAACGGTTCTCGGCGTGGATTTGAATGTTGAGGGCCACTTCGCCGTCACCAGCACAGGTGCGTACATCGAATCAGCGGACTACCTCAACCATCGTCGGCGTGAGTTCGAGAAGACACGTGGAAGCCTCCAGGAGACAGGCACACGGTCGGCACAGCTGACCATCCATCAGATGAGCGACCGCGAACACCGTTGGATACAAGACGTCCTCCACTCGGTTGCGAACAACATCCTGCGCGAAGCCGGTCAAGTGGACGCGACCCACATCGCGTTCGAGAACCTGACGGGTATCCGTGACCGCATGGTAAACGCCAAGCGATTCCATGCGTGGGCGTTTTGCCAACTCTACGAGTACGTCGGGTACAAAGGCGAATCCGAAGGCGTGACTGTCGAACAGGTGAGTCCTGCGTACACGAGTCAGCG
>CAYREK010000065.1:0-1062 GCA_964423305.1 uncultured Halobacteriales archaeon
CAGCGAATCTCGTCCAAGAAGCCATCCGGCGTGCCGTCCACGCCGTCGATAGTGGTGTTGACCGCTGGAAAAAAGGCAAACGGACGAACAAACCAGAGTTTACCTCGTGGAGTATGGTTTACGACAAGCGCAGTGCAACGTTCTACCGGAACAAAATCTCGCTTTCGACGGTGAACGGACGCATCGAATGTGATTTTGAACTCCCAGCAGACAGTCCAACACCATACGAGGAGTACGTCCTTTCCGAAGACTACGAGTTTCGGACGAGTACACTCCAGTACGAACAAGCCACCGACGAGTTCTACTTCCACGTCAAAACGCGGAAGGTAGATACAGAGGGTAAGGCTGTTGAAATCGAGGGTTCGGACGATACCGAGCACCAAACTGTCCTCGGGATCGACCTCGGCGTGAACAGTCTCGCTGTTGCCAGCACTGGTACGTTCTGGAGCGGTGACGAGTACGACCACTGGATACAGGAGTTCGAGAAGCGCCGAGCAGAGATGCAACAGCGTGGCACACAGGCCGCTCATAACGCCTTGTTGCGGCTTGGCAAGCGAGAGCGAGCATGGCGCAAACAGTATATCCACACGATCGCCAACGAGATCGTGGACGAAGCAGTTGCTCACGAGTGCGACGTGATTGCTTTCGAGGACTTGACCGATATCCGTGAGCGACTACCTCACGCTGACTGGCATCACGTCTGGGCGTTCCGTCGCCTGTACGAATACGTCGAGTACAAGGCTCCTGAACAAGGTGTGGCGGTTGAACAGGTCGAACCAGATCACACGAGCCAGCGGTGTTCCCACACTGATTGTGGCTTCACCCACGAAGATAACCGCGACGGCGAGCAGTTCCAGTGCCTCAAATGCGGGTACGAAATCAACGCGGACTACAACGGCGCGAAAAACGTCGGGTTGCGGTATATGCGGAAGCGACAGCACAGACTGCGTTCCTCGCCCATGTCGGGGAGCGCAGACGCACTAGTAGACGTGCGCATAAATGGTGGGACGTTGAACGGCGACGGCTATCGGCCAACCGCCGACAGTTGATCGCCGGGAGTCC
>CAYREK010000065.1:1085-12077 GCA_964423305.1 uncultured Halobacteriales archaeon
ACCCCAGCCCGGACACAACAAAAAATTGCTGGCTGGCCAGCATATAGGTTACGAATTGGGGGCGGTCAGCGTCACGGTCAGGGCGCTCTCGGGAGACGGGTCCCGGAAGCGATACTCCCGGGGGCGGCGCTCAACGGCGAACAGCTCCACGCGGACGAGCAGGCGGCGCTCGTCGGCGAGCGTCATGCGACAGACCGGACCCCGGCTGGTGATCGCGAGGTATGGCGGCGCCGGCACCGGCTCTCCCCGAATCGACGTTTTGAGCGCTCCGGCGGCGACCAACAGCGTCTCGACGAGCGGCCCCGGCAGGGATCGATCTTCAAGCGCCCGCTCGATCGCCGTCCTGAGCCGCTCCGGATCGGTACAGGGCGAGCCGACGACTCCGGCGGCGTCGCTCCCGGCCGCGACGGCGGCCGCGATCGTCTCGGGACACTCCGCGAGTACGGTCCTCGTGAGATCGTCCGGCACGGGTTCTCTTGAGTAAGCTACGGGGCCCGGAAGATTGGCACCCGCTGGCCGGTGGTTTCGGTTTCGGTCACGGCAAGCGACACGGCGTCGCCGACCGCCAGCCCGTCTTGTACCTGTGCGGTGACCCGGACCGGCCCGAACGTTGCGATTCCGACGGTGTAGGGCACGTCCTCGGCGAAGGCCGGCGGCCCGACGTGGGTGACGGTGCTCGTGAGTAACTCGCCGGGCTCGGGCAGGGGCTCGCGGGCGAACTCGTCGGCGCCGGTCGCCGGGTCGACGGTCCGGGGCGGGAGCCAGGCGCCGTCGGGCCCTTCGAGGTAGTACGGCTCGCCGGCCTCGACGGCGTCGAGGAAGTCGTCGTACCCTCGATCGCGGGTCACTCGATCACCTCCAGCAGCGTCACGACACACGAAGCGACGGTGCCGCCGGCGTTGTGTGCGAGCCCGACCGTCGCCTCGGGGACGGCGTCGCTGTTTACGTGATCGCCCCGGAGCAGCTTCGTCAGCTCGGAAATCTGTCCGGCGCCGGTGGCCCCAACCGGGTGGCCCTTTGCCTTGAGCCCGCCCGAGAGGTTGACCGGCAGCCACCCGTCGGCGGTCGTCTCCGCTCGCCGAGCGGCTCCGATTGCCTCCCCGGGCTCGTAGAAGCCAAGATCCTCGAGTGCGAGGACCTCGGCGATCGTGAAACAGTCGTGGACCTCGGCGACATCGACGTCTTCTCGGGAGTGCCCGGCGGACTCGAAGGCCCGGTCGGCCGCGCGAGCCGTGGCGGGCGTGCGGGCGAGTTCGGCCCGCTCCTGCAGCGCGAACCTATCGCTCCCCTGGCCCGTGCCGGCGACCGCTATCGGGGCGTCGAGATCACGCTCGGCGACGGCGTCGGCGCTCGCGAGCACCACCGCACCCGCGCCGTCGCTCATCGGCGAGCAATCGAACAGCCCGAACGGCGAACAGACCTGCGTCGCCTCGAGGACATCCTCGACGGTGATCGACCGCTGGAACTGTGCGAGCTCGTTGTCGACGGCATTGTCATGATTTTTCACCGCGATGTGAGCCAGATCCCGCCGGTCGCCGCCGTACTCCGCAAAGTATCGCCGGGCCATCAGGGCGTAGGCCCCCGGGAACGTGACCCCGGCGCGGCTCTCCCAGAGCGCGTCGGCCGCGCCCGCGAGCCCCCGCGTGCCCTCGGGTGTCGAGAGGTTCGTCATCCGCTCTGCGCCCCCGGCCAGCACGAGATCCGCGCCGGCCCGGATCGCCTGCACTCCCTGCCGGATCGCCGCGCCGCTTGAGGCGCAGGCGCTCTCGACCCGCGTCGCCGGCGCGTCGATCCCGGCCGCGTCGGCCGCCATCGGCCCCTGGTGGCCCTGGTTTTCGGCGATCGTACCCATGAAGTTGCCGTAAAACAGCTCCTCGACGGCCGTCGAGGCAATTTCGGCGTCTTCGATTGCCTCCTGCGCGGCCGCGCCGAACAGCTCCCGGGTCGTCCGTTCGGGCTGCTCGCCGAACGGCGTCATGCCGACCCCGGCGACGCGAACGTCTGTTCCGGTCACTGCCGCCTCCAGTCGTCGCGACGGCGACTCCGTCTTGGCCCCCGGCGTCCGGGCTTCGGTCGGTTACTCATCCCGGCCGCGTAGGACCCACGAGCACTATTATGCCACGGTCGCGAACGACTCGAGTCGCTCAGTGTGGTCTCTGGCAAACGAAACGGTATCGACCCGGAGCGTCCCGAACACGCGGAGCGAGCGACTGGCCGGGCCCATCAGGGCGGGTCGACCGGGTGGGCAACGCCGGCTGCGAGGGACCGAGCGAGGCGCTCGTCGTCGGTCGCGGCCGGGTAGCTTGTCCCGAGCACGAGCCAGTCACCCTCATGTGTCGTCTTCCCGATCGTGACCCGCGCGTCGTAGGACTGCCCTTCGAGCTCGGCCGCGGTCTCGTAGATCGAGAGGGTCGTCTCTGTCTCCCCCGGCCCGACCGTCGCGGTCGTCTCCCCGGCGGCGGTCAACCCGTTCCCGACGAGGCCGATCTCGTCGGCGACCTCCTCGAGGAGAACCCGTTCGTCCACCCGACCGATTGGGTTTGCCTGCCGGCCGAGCACCGACACGTTTGGGGTCGAGAGGACGGCAAACTGCGCCGGTGGCGTCGTCGGCCCGGGCCGACGGAGAAAGGTCGCGAGCCAGTTGTCGACCTCGAGCGCGACATCAGCCCCGCGCACGGACACCGTCTCCTCGAGGCGGATCATCTCCGTTCGCTCGTGGCTAAAGCCCGTCTCGTCCAACGCAGACATCTCGAGTCCCGCCGGCTGCGCCCGCTCGCTGATCTCGTCCGGGACGATGAGGTCGAGACAGCCGGCCGTGAGCCCGGCCGCCCCGACGCCCGCGGCCAGGAACGCGCGTCTGTCCATACCCGACGGTACTCCGGGTGGACTGAAAACGCTGTCTTCCCCGGCCGGACCCCTCGTCGGCTTGAGACTGCCGGTCAGTCCTCGCGGTCGGTCTCGTCGCCGGCGCCGTCGGTGGCCCGGGACGCGTCGGCGATCGCGACGCGCTCGATCCGGTTGTCATCGACAGCGGTCACGGTAAATCGGTAACCGTCGACGGTGATCTCGTCGTTGGGTTCGGGCGTCCGGCCGATCCGGTCGAGGACGAGCCCGCCGAGCGTGCCGTACGCGCCGGCGGCGAGATCGAGACCGAGCGCCTCGTTGACCGTCGAGATCGGGACCGCGCCGTCGGCGGCGTAGCCGTCCCCGTCGGCTTCGATGCTCGGCTCGGCGGTGGCGTCGTCGTACTCGTCGCGGATGTCGCCCACGACCACCTCGACGACATCTTCGACGGTCGCGATCCCCTCGAGCGTGCCCCACTCGTCGATGACGATCGCCATCTGTCGCTCCGCGCCGCGCAGCTCCTCGAACAGCGCGTCGGCGGCCATCGACTCGGGTACCACCGGCGCCTCGTGGGCCAGCTCGCCCGCGGTAACCGTCTCCGAGCCCCCCTCGCCCGCCCGGAGAATATCTTTCACGTCGAGATACCCGACCGGCTGCTCGCCCGTCGAGGCGTCCACGACCGGATACCGGGTGTAGCCGGTCTCTGTGACGTACTCGCGCAGCTCCGGGAGCGGAGTGTCGGCGGTGACGAGTGCCACGTCCGGGCGCGGGATCATGATCTCGCGGGCGGTCCGATCGTCGAGCTCGAACACCCGCTCGATCATCGTCGCCTCGTCGGCGTCGACCTTTCCGTGCTCGTACGCTGTCGACAGCGACCGGCGCAGCTCCTCCTCCGAGAGCGTCTCGTCGGTCTCGGAGGCCGGCGGAATCCCGAACAGGCTGGTCGTCTTGTTCGCGGTGCCGTTGAAAAAGACAAGCGCCGGCATGAACAGGAAGTAAAACAGCTTCATCGGCGGGGCGACGAGAATCGCGATCCGTTCGGGCGAGGCGATCGAGAGGGTCTTGGGGGCCAACTCACCGTAGACCACGTGGAGGAACGTGATCACGCCGAACCCGACCGCGACCGCGATCGCGTGGACGCTCCCCTCTGGCAGGAACTGTCCCAACACCGGCTCGAGCAGCGCCGCGACGGCGGGTTCGCCGACCCACCCCAAAGCGAGCGAGGCGATCGTGATTCCGAGCTGGGTGGCCGCCAGGTAATCGTCGAGCTGGTCGAGGACGCCCCGCAGGGTCTCCGCGCCGGCCCTTCCCTCGGCGACGAGCTGGTCGACGGCCGTCGACCGCACCCGGACGAACGCGAACTCCGAGGCCACGAAAAACCCGTTGAGCCCGACCAAGGCGAGCGCGGCCGTCAGCCGGCCGACCGCCGGGAGCATGTCCGTCATCGGCTCACCTCTGAGGGGGTGTTCGGCGGGGTCGACCGTTCGTTCTCCCGAAGCGCCGAGGCCCGTCGGCGCGACCGCTCTGCGTCGGCTCGGGGCTGGCGCCGCTCGGGGACCATCTGCGAGTGCACACCGCCACGTATTCGGGCGAGCGTAAAAAAGCTCGGCGACCGGCTGCGGCGTCGGCGACGTTCGCCAGGCTGCTTTCGAGATTCTCGGCGGGGTTGAGGCTCGGTTTTATATTAATAGATTCCTAATAGGAATAGTATTCCCAATACGAAAGAGAGAATTACGCTTGCTCTGGAGTATCCCTTCCCAAATAAGCGCGTCTTTCGATATCAGGCAATGCAGGATGTTCTGTCCCGCCTGATTGAAGAGCCATACAATGAGTTCACTATTGGGCAGCTTGCCAAGATGGTTGACGGAAATCAGGCAACAGTTTCGAAGGCAGTGAAATTGCTTAGAGAACTCGGTACCATCCAGACCCGGAAAGAGGGTCGTAAGCAGTATGTGAGTATCCACCGCGACCGACTTACAAAACCTGACCCAATCCTGTCTATTCCCCAGTCTGACTTTCACAAGCCTATCCGAGCCTTCGCAGACAGAGTCCAGGCAGAAGTTAACCAACTTGTCGGTGTCCTGCTCTTTGGCAGCGTCGCGCGAAGGACAGCTAACCGCGCGAGCGATATCGATCTTCTCGTTTTCGTCGAAGACGACAAAACACAGGCTCGCAGAACGGTCCAGTCGGTCGTGAGCACTCTCCAGGAGACGAAGTTCGACGGTAACCGCTACACATTCGAGGCCCTCGTAGAAACGACCGAGAGCGCGAAGCGAACCGGTGACCGCCTTCGACAGCAGTTCGACGAGGGACTGATACTAATCGGGTCGAACCAGTTGTCCGATATTCGCGCAGAGATATACGTGGATGGAGAATAGCTTGGTCGTCGACGCGCTGGAAGCCGCCGAGGGCAGTTTCGAGCAAGCACCACAGAACGGTGAGGAAAGGCTTGATGTTGATGACGCGGAACTCGTACAGTTACCAGTTGTCTCAGCTGTTTAGGATTGGCAACTCATGACCGTGGTCTCTCATAGACCCATCCACAACCGTTTTATTGCGGTGCGACTCGGATAGTAAGATATTGAAATAACGTGGACTCGCCGGGATTTGAACCCGGGGCCTCTCCCATGCCAAGGGAGTGATCTACCGCTGATCTACGAGCCCACATCATATAGTTCCCAGCTCTGTCTGTTAAACCCATCGGAACCTCCCGAACCGGGAGAGGCCGCGGCTGTGAGCAACGCATAACTTCTTGCCGACGAACACTAAGTTGATGGAACAGTGGTCCTCGGGACTCGGATTCGTGCTCGCGGCGGTCGGCGCCGCGGTCGGGCTGGGGAACATCTGGCGGTTCCCGGCGGTCGTCGGAGCAAACGGCGGCGGAGCCTACCTGATTCCTTATTTCGTGGCGGCGGCGGCGTTTGCCCTTCCGCTCATGATCCTCGAGATCTCGGTGGGGCGATCGTTCCAGTCCGATATCATCACGGCCTGCCGGCACGTCCGAGCCGAGTACGAGATCGTTGGCTGGCTGATCACTGGGTCGGTACTCGTCGTGTTGAGTTACTACCTGGTGATCACCGGCTGGGTGTTGGCCTTCTTTACCTTCTCGGTGACCGGCGCCGAGACCTCTTTCGGCACGTTCACAGACACCTACCAGCCGGTCGCTTTCTACGTGATCTCGGCACTGCTCGTGGGCGCGGTCGTCTCGATCGGCGTCAAGGACGGGATCGAGCGCATGTCAAAGCTGCTGATCCCCGGAATGTTCCTGATCCTGTTCGGGCTGCTCGCGTTTACCGCGGTCCGTGACGGGTTCGGCGATGGGCTCGAGTTTCTGTTCACGCCCGACACCGCGGTGTTGGGTGATCCGGCCGTCTGGAGTGCCGCCTTTGGGCAGGTGTTCTTTTCCTTTTCGGTCGGGCAGGGAATCCTGCTCACCTACGGCAGCTACCTCGACGAGTCGACTGAGATTCCCCGCTCGGCGACGATCATCGCGACGATCGATCTGGTGGTCGCTCTGCTGGCGGGCGTGATCATCTTCGGGATCGTCTTTTCCGTGCCGGGCTTAGAGCCAGCCAGCGGGACCGAACTGGCCTTTACCGTCTTGCCGCTCGGATTCGCGGAGATGCCCTTCGGCGAGGTCCTCGCGGCCGCGTTTTTTGGCTTGCTCTTCTTTGCGGCACTCTCCTCGTCGGTGTCGATGCTTGAGGTCGGCGTCGCGGGGCTCAAGCGCCCGACTGGCTGGTCACGTCTGCGGGCGAGCGTCGTCGTGACCGCCGTCGTCGTCGGCGGCGGGTTGCCCTCGGCGCTGAGCTACAGCGCAGCCGAACTCTCGTTGTTTGGCCGGCCGTTCTTGGACGGACTCGACGCCACCGTCGGGACGCTCGGGCTGCCCCTCGGAGCGCTCGCGATCATCGGAATCTTCGCCTGGGGACAGGACCGGGCGACGGTACGGGCCCAACTTGGCGATACTCTCGCGCTCCCGCTGGTGAAATACGCCGTTCCGGTCGTGTTGGGGACGATCACCGGCCTCCGGATCGTCGCCGGGATCGACCTCTCGGGCTGGCGACGGCTCCCCGAGATCACCCAGCTCGGCGGCGGCGAGGCGGCCGTGCTGATGCTCGGTGTCGGAGTAGTCCTCGTCCTCGGAGCGGTCGGCCTGCGTCGGCTCCGCCGTGAACGGACCGATCGGCGAGCCCGCCGCCGATCGAGCTGAGCGCGAGCGTCCGGAAGGGAAACGGTTAACAGCCGATCGACCGAAACTCGGCTGGGAACGCACGGCCGCAACTCTGACAACGCCGCCGATTGGCGGCTCGGGATTGCGGTGGTGTCGCGCGAGAGCGCGGTGGCGTCCGCCCGGGCGCCGATCACCGAGCGGTCCGTACGGTTCCAATCAGATCATACGATGGCACGAATGCACTCACGCCGCCGCGGCTCGTCCGGTTCGGACCGCCCGGCGGCAGACGACCCACCGGAGTGGAGCGACGTTGACGCCGAGGCGATCGAACAGCACGTCGTCGAACTAGCAGAGCAGGGCCACGACCCAAGCCAGATCGGGTTGAAGCTCCGCGACGAGGGTGTCGGCGGGACACCGATCCCCGACGTGAAACTCGCGACCGACAAGAAGGTCACCGAGATCCTCGAGGAGCACGACGCCAACTCGGACATCCCCGAGGACCTGCGCAACCTGATGGCCCGGGCGGTCCGGCTCCACGATCACCTCGAGGAGCACCCCACGGACTACCAGAACAAGCGTGCGCTGCAAAACACCGAGTCGAAGATCCGCCGCCTGATCGAGTACTACCGCGGCGACGAGATCGACGCGGAGTTCTCCTACAGCGTCAGCGACGCCCGGGACCTGGTGTAGGATGGCGACCGCCGGCCGCTCCGAAACCGACGCGTCCCCAACTGTCGCCACACGGCTCCGCGAGGCCGGGTTCGTCCGACTCGCGGCGATCCCGACCGGCGACGCCGTCGGAGCGGCCGCGCTGCTCGCGCAGGGACTCGCGGCCGCCGGCACGCCCTACCAGCTCTCGATCGCTCCGCCCTCGACGGCCAAGCGAGCGACCGATGCCGACCTGACCGTTGGCCTCGGCCACGCTGCCGGCGACCCCGCGATCGCACTCGACGAGGCAGGACCGGTCAGTCGACGCGCCGCGGCGATCGCCGAGACGCTCGGCGGGTCCGATCCGATCCTCGCGGCCGCCGGGACGATCGCCGCCGGCAAAACTCCCGAGGAGGCGGTCACCGGTCCGGGCGAGGCAGGCGGGCCGTCTCTCGGCGAGTCCCGGCCTGGCCTCGGGATGCCGCCGGTATCGCCGGCCGACGGGCTCGCTCACTCGACGCTCGTCCACGCCTCCGTCTCGGGGCGTCCGGAGCGAGCGGCGGAGCTGCTCGCCGACGAGCCGTCCGAGGATCCAACGACCAGCGGGGAGACCGTCGCCTCGCTCGTGGCCCTGATCGTCGCAGAGGAGGCCGAGACGCCGACCGCCGCCGAAGCGATCGGGCGGTTCCTCTCCCCGCAGTCGGGCGGCCCGCTCGGGACTGTCGCCAGCCTCGCCGACGCCCTCGACGCGCTCGCAGAACCGTCCCCGGGGCTGGCTGCCGGGCTCGCGCTCGGCTATTCCGACCGGGAACGGGTCCTCGAGGCCTGGCGGACCGCAGCCGAAGCCGTTCACAAGGCGGTTCGGACCGCCGAGCTGTCCCGGTACGACGGCCTCGTCGTCGCCGAGCTCGAAACCCCGGCGCCGCTCGCGCCGACGACCCGACTCATCCGGGAGTACCGATCCCCGGAGCCGGTCGTCGCCGTGCTCGACGAATCGACGGCGACGGCTGCGACGCCCCCGGAGAGCGGACCCGACCTCGCGGCAGCGACGCGATCGATCGACGGCGCGGCCGGCACGCCCGACCGCATTCGACTCGACGATTCGGGTGCCACCGAGGAGCTCGTCACGGGGCTCCGGGAGGTGGCCTGAGATGGCCGAGCGACGAACCGCCCGCATCGAGACGCCACACCCGCGTGCGGCCGCCCTGGCCGCCGCGGTCCGCCCGGACAACACCGACGACGTTCACACGCGGGCCGTCGATGGCGCGGTCGTGACCGAGATCAGCCGCGAGACGACCGGCAGCCTCGCGACGACCGCCGACGACTACGTCCGCAATCTCCGGGCCGGCGCGCGACTGCTCGCCGACGACCCGCAGGCCCGCACCGACACGACGACCGACACCGACACGACGACAGACGATACATGAGCGACAGATCAGTCTCCCGGCAGAAACGGGAGAAGACGTGGTACGACGTACAGGCACCCGAACAGTTCGACCGCGCCCACCTCGGGCAGACGATGGCCGACGAGTCCGAAAAGGTCCTCGGCCGGACCCTCGAGACGACCCTGGGCGAGCTGCGCGACGATCCCTCGGAGAACAACACGAAACTCACCTTCCGGATCACGGAGGTCGCGACCGACACGGCCTACACCGAGTTCATTCGCCACGAACTGACGCGGGATTACATGCGCAGTCTCGTCCGGCGGGGCTCCTCGAAGGTCCAGGCGTACGTGACCGTCACGACGACCGACCGGTACCGCGTGCAGATCCAGCCGGTCGCGCTCACGACAAAGTCCGCAGACCAGAGCCAGGAGCAGGCGATCCGGCGGACGATGATCGACCGCGTCGAGGCCGCCGCAGAGGACCGCACGTTCGCGGATCTCGTCGACAGCGTCGTCGAGGCGCGACTCTCCTCGGCGATCTACAACGACGCAAAGACGATCTACCCGCTGCGCCGCGTCGAGATCCAGAAGCTGACTCTCGAAGCTCGCCCCGAGGAGATCCAGGCCGAAGAAGAGACCGCGGTCGACATCGACGAGTAGCCCGACCGGGCAGCCGCCCGGACAGACGCCATGCCCGACGACGAGAGACCGGACGACCCGGCGATCGAACGGCGGCTCGCAGCCGCCGCCGACGCGCTCGAAGTTGCTGAATCGGCCGCCGATCTCGCCGCCGTCGCCGACCGGCTCGACGACCTCGACGCGACGCTTGAATCTGCGGCCGAGGACGGCGAGGACCGCGAGGAGCTAGAGACAGAGTTGTCGGCGCTTCGCGATCGACTCGAGGACGCTCGCGAGCCCGCACCGTCGACGATCCGGGACCGTCTCGAGACGGCCGCCGAGACGATCGCCGAGACCGAGTTCACCGAGGAAGGGCGTGGCAGGGTCCGGGAGGCGGTCGGAGACGCTCGCGATCGGATCGCCGCCGCCCTGCCCGAGGCCGGACAGGAGTCGGCCGCTGCGGGGGTCACCGACGCCGATCGGAACGCTCTGGGCGACCCGATCCGCGCCACAGCGGACACAATCGCAGCCGCCGAACTCGACCCGGTCGCCGACGCCGCCGCGCTCGAGGAGCTCGCCGAGGCGGCCGAACAGCTCACGGAGCGCGTCGAAACCGCCGAGGCGTTTGCCGACCTTCCGGTTTGCGAGCAGCTGCGCCGGCAGGAGTTTTACGACGTGCTCACACCCGACCGCCGGCGGGACTTTCCCCCGGAGTGGAACGCGGTGAAAATCTACGGCGAGCGCGGCGAGGCCGAGCCACTCTTGCAGGCGCTCGATCTCCTCGACTCCGAGTTTATGAAAGAGAACATCCTCGAGGCGATCGAACGCTCGGCGCCGCCGGCCGCCTTCGAGGGCGTCCACGAGCTCGCCCAGCGCCGCGACGAGCGGGCCATCCGGGTGCTCGGCCGGATCGGAGACGACAGAGCCTGTGAGACCCTCCAGGAATTTCTCGGCAGGGCTCGAAGCCTCGAGCTGACGACGTTGCAGGCACTGGGTGCGATCGGCAGCTCCGAATCGACGGCGCCGGTCGCCGAACGTCTCACCGCAGGAGACCCCGCGATACGGTCGGCTGCCGCCCGAACGCTCGGGATGATCGGCGACACGCGGGCGATCGCGCCGCTTGAGGGCGTGCTCGCCGACGACGGGACTCTCCGAGTCCGTGCGAGCGCGGCCTGGGCGCTCAGACAGATCGGAACCGAACGGGCGCTGGCCGCCGCTGCCGAGTACGCCGACGCACGGTCGTATCTCCTCGAACGGGAGGCGAGACGTGCTCGGGCCGCCCTGGGGTAGAACTACAGCTCGCCGAGCTTCCGGAGGAGCTGGC
>CAYREK010000066.1:0-1718 GCA_964423305.1 uncultured Halobacteriales archaeon
AGGGAGGGGGCGTAGCGCCTGCATTCAGCTAAATCGTGAGTCAGTACCGGAGCGCGGTGAGCGTCTCGGCGGCCTCGCGGGCCGCGGCGAGGTGATCTCGTGCACGCCGGGGATCGTCGGTCGCGGCCGCCCGCTCGGAGAACCGGACCAGCGTTCGAACGAGCGGCTCCCGGGCGGCCGCCGGATCGGCCGCGGTCGACTCGGGAGACTGCGGCGCGGCGGTCGCCGACTGTCGGGACTCCACCGAGCGCGCCGGCCGGTCGCCCTGGCGAGTCGAGTCGGCCTGGGCTGGCGTCTCGTGGTCCGGCTCCGGGGACTCGGCGTCAGCCCCGGTCGCCGCCGGCTCGGCGTCGGCACCGTTCTCGGGGGGTGACTCCTCGGCGCCGCCGAAGGCAACCCGTGCGTCGTCGCTCGGGGTCGTGACCTCGATGGATCCGGACCCACTCTCACCGCTCCCGTCCTCGCCGGCCGCGTCGGCCTCCGTCCCGGAGCGATCGACGGGGCGCTCGCAGGTCGGACAGAACTCCTGGCCGTCGTACCGGAAGATCGGGTCGCCACACTCAGAACAGTGGGCGTTTGTCATCGTCGCGCCCTGGAGCAGGAGCTCGCTCATCGTTTCGGTGGCCTCTCGTTCTTGTTTGTCCTGTTCGTACTTCTCTCGGAGCCGCTCGCGTTCGGCTTCCTCGTCGAACTCGCTCATACAGAAAAAACGGAAGCCACGGGTTAGTGACTTTGGGATCGGCAGGCAGCGGCCACGTCCGGCGGGGGCTTTTGTATCCCGCCGGCGTGAGCCCGAGTATGGGAACAAAGAAGGTGAGCATCGTCGGCGCGGCCGGCACCGTCGGCTCGGCGGCGGGCTACGACATCGCGCTGCGGGGCGTCGCGGACGAACTCGTCTACGTCGACATCCCGGAACAGGAGGAAGTCACCGTCGGGCAGGCGGCAGACACCAGCCACGCCGTAGCCTACGACACGAACACGACCGTCCGACAGGGCGGCTACGAGGCGACCGCGGGGTCGGACGTGGTGGTGATCACCGCCGGGCTGCCCCGCGAACCGGGAGACACGCGTCTGGATCTCGCGGGCAACAACGCTCCGATCGTCGCCGAGATCGAGCGCTCGCTCGCCGTCCACTCCGAGGGGTACGTGACGGTTACGACCTCGAATCCCGTCGATCTGCTCAACCGGCACATCTACGAGACCGGCGACCGGGCCCGCGAGCGGGTGATCGGGTTCGGCGGGCGACTCGACTCGGCGCGATTCCGGCACGTGCTCGCCCGGCGGTTCGACACCCCGGTCGGGAACGTCGAGGCGACGATCCTCGGCGAACACGGCGACGCGCAGGTGCCGGTCTTCTCAAAGGTCCGAGTCGACGGCCGGGATCCCGAGCTCTCCGAGGGCGAGCGAGCGGAGATCCTCGAGAGCCTGCAAGCGAGCGCGATGGACGTCATCAAGCGCAAGGGCGCGACCGAGTGGGGGCCGGCCCGCGGCGTCGGCCACGTCGTCGAGGCGATCCTCCGGGATACGGGGGCGGTACTGCCGTGTTCGGTGGTGCTCGACGGCGAGTACGAGCAGGCGGGCGTCGGGGTAGGCGTGCCCGCCAAGCTCGGGGCCGACGGCGTCGAGGAGATCGTCGAGTGGGAGCTAAGCGACGGCGAGCGGGCAGGACTTGAGGAGGCGGCGACGAAACTCGCCGAGCAGTACAACCAACTCGAGTA
>CAYREK010000066.1:1728-11963 GCA_964423305.1 uncultured Halobacteriales archaeon
CTAGCGGCGGCCACAGCCCTTACTTGCCGGTCGACACAACCGTGGGTATGAGCGATCAGTCGGGAGAAGACCCATCGATCACGCTGTACCGACTCCAAGCCTGCCCGTTCTGCGAGCGGGTGGTCCGGCGACTCGATGAGTTCGATCTCGCCTTCGAGTCGCGGTTCGTCGAGCCGCTGCACTCCGAGCGAAACGCCGTCAAGCGCGTCGCCGGCACCCGGACGGTGCCGGTGATCGTCGACGAACACACCGGGGTGACGATGGCGGAAAGCGAGAATATCGTCGAGTACCTCGACCGGACCTACGGCGAGGAACGGCTCGCGCCGTCGGAGGCGTAGATGGTTTCCTTCGACGTAACCGAACTCCCACCGGCCGACCCGCCGGCGCGGGGCGAGCCCGCCCCCGAGTTCGTCCGACCACTGGTCGGCGCCGAGTACTGGGAGGACGCTGCGCTCTCGGAGCTCGTTGAGACGGGGCCGGTCGTGCTCGTCTTTTACCCGATGGACGGGGCCTTTCCGGCGACGTACATGTGGACTGAGATTCGCGACCGCGGATGGGGCGCCGACGGGGACGCGACCGTCGTCGGGGTGTCGATCTCGACGCCGTACGAACACGGGGCGTTCATCGACCGGTACGACCTCGAGTACCGGCTGTTTAGCGACCCGGCCAACGGGGTCGCCGAGCGCTACGGGGTCGTCCACGACCTCGACGGGATGGCCGGCGTGACCGAGCCCCGGCCGGCAGTCGTGCTCGTCGACGGCGACCAGACGGTCCGGTACACCTGGGCCGCCAAGGAGTGGCCCGAGTTCCCGCCCTACGACGAGATCGAGGCCGCGATCGCTGAGCTGTGACCGCCGGCACCGCCGCGGTGCTCACAGCTCGATTGCACGCAGCGAGTCCGTGCGCCCGCAGTACGGACACTGAAAGTCCGCGACGGTGACATCGTCGGGCATCTCGTAGGTGTAGTGCAACTCGGCCATGTCGAGCTCACAGTCGACGTTCTCGCAGGCGATCTCGAGTGTCGCTGGCATGGACGCGCTCGGGCGCGACGAGACATAAACGCCGGGCTCGCCGGTCGACGGGACCGACGACATTTTGAGACCGCCCCGCCAACCGGACGGCGTGACGGCGGTCGACGAGTGGGAACGACAGCTCACAAGCGCCGAGGAGCTCACGCCGGAGGCCGTCAAGCGGATCGTCGCGGTCCACGGCGACCGCGGGGTGCGCGCGATCGAGGCCGTCGGCGAGCGCCGCGTCAAGGAGTACCGCGATTTCACCGTCGTCGTCGGCCACGAGGAGGAGTACATCGTCGAGGAGGACAGCTGTACCTGCAAGGACGCCGAGTACAACCTCGACGCCGACGATCCCGAACAGCTGTGCTGGCACGCGATCGCGGTGCGGATCGCCCGTGCGATCGACGCGGTCGACGAACACGAGATGTGGTACTCGGAGGTCAAGGAGTTTCTCTGAGCCGCCGGCGGGACGAGCCGCCGACGGAACTAATTGTGGCTCGGCCGAACGTCGTGGCGTGTCACTTGTCGAGGAGCTCGCGGCCCACGAGCGGATCCTCTGGGTCGCAGCCGTCGCGCTGTACGGGATCGGCGACACGGTCACGACCGTCGTCGGGCTCCGGACGGCCGGCGCCCGCGAGGTAGGGCCGATCGCGGGGCCGGCACTCGAGGCCGCCGGTATCGTCGGGCTCGTCGGGCTCAAAGGCGGGTTCGTGGGCGCCTGTGCGGGGCTGTGGTGGGCCGCAAACACGCCCGGGCGGGTCGCGATCCCGCTCGCACTCGCGGTCGCTGGCGGCGGCGTAACGCTGTGGAACCTGGCGATGCTCGTGACCCCGTAGTTCAGTCAGCCGTCTCGCGGCGACTGCGGGGGACCGCCCGACCGATACGGTCGTAGGCCCACAACAACCCCAACCCGAGGCCGTAGGCGAGCGACGCCGGGATGGCGACCAGGAACATCGTGAAGATGCCGGCCGGCGAGGCCAACCCGGCGATCGCGAAGATCGCCAGCACCACCCCGCGCCAGGATCGGTACATCCGGCGGTATGAGACGATACTCCCGTGATGGAACAGCACCATCGTCGCCGGGATCATCGCCAACAGCCCGATGCCGACGGTGAGATAGATCACGAGCCACCCGAAGTTGTTGATCCGGTAGGCGATGACCATGTTCGAGGTGAGCACGTCCCGGGCGAGCGCCGAGATCACCGTCGGTCCGACCAGCAGGAAGCCAAGCAGACTCCCCCCGAGCAGGGCGACGGCGAGGGTTCCCCCCCAGACGAGCAGGACGCTACGGTCGCCGGTCGCGAGCCCGCGCTGTTCGATCGCCGGCCACGCGAAGTACGCGAGCATCGGCACCACCGAGAGCCCGGCCAGAAGCGTCGAGAACTTGATCATGAAGATGAGCTCCTCGACAGGGTGTAAGACGACGAGATCGACATCTTCGGCCATCTCTTCGGGCAGGTTCCGGAGGAAGGCGTCGACGACGGTCTCGATCCCACCCTGATAGAGGAAGGTGAAAGTCCCCGCGAGCACGAGCATGAACACGCCGACCACCCAAAAGGCCTTCGAGGTCAGCGAGTCGAGGATGAACGCGATGTCGTAGTAGTACCCGCCGATGTCGTCTTCGGTGGTCTCCTCTTCGGTGAACGGATCGACGATCCCAGCCGTGGTCTCTGTGAGCAGCCCCGAGTCCTGCTCCTCGGGCTCACCTTCGTCGCCGGTCTCGTTCGCCTCCCCTGCCTCACTCGAAGAGTCCTTGGAGTCGTCGGCGTCACGCTCGTCCAGGCGGTCGAGGATCGCCCGAGCAGTCGCGGGCCGATCGGCGTCGACGGCCTGCTGGGCCTGCGCGAGGGCCCGATTCTCTTCGATCGCTGCGAACCGGTCCTCGTCGAGATCCTGGACGGCGGCCGCGTCCATCCCGGCGAGATCGAGCGACGACTCCTCGTTTTCTTCGGCATCGTCGGCGCCGGTCAGGCGCTCGAGCTCGACGATCCGGAAATAAAAGAGCGCAAGTCCGGCCGCAAGGAGTCCAGCGGCGGCGGCGAGAGCACCGGCGACGACGCCGGGCGCGAGGCCGAACGCACCGAGATCGTCGACAGTGGGGAACCGGCGGGCCGAGCCCACCCAGGACAGTGCGTCGTTTGTCGCCGCGAGCCCGCCCTCAAACAAGAAGAGCGAGACTCCGAGGCCGACGGCGACGGCGGTCCCGGCAAGCAGGTTCCAGCGCTCGCGGGCTACCGCTGGCGTCGAGACTTGCTGACCGGCCCGCTGTGAGAGCACGGCGAGTTTGGTCACGCCGAGGCTGATGAAATACAGCGCCACGAGCGGGACTCCCCACATGAGCTGGGTGAACGGATCCGGCGGCGAGAAGAAGGCCCCGAACACGAAGATCCCGACGACGGCGTAGCGCCACTTGTCCCGGAACGTCTCGTAGGGGACCACGCCCGTCCGCGCGGCGGCCGTCATCGCGAGCGGAAGTTGGGCAGCCAGCCCGAACGACAACGAGAGAAAGAACACGAAGTCCGTCCACATGACGATCGACCAGGTGGGGTTGAACCCAGAGTTGACCGCGATCGTCGCCAGGAACTCAAACATGACGGGGAAAAAGACGAAGTAAGCGTAGGATACCCCGCCGGCGAAAAGCGCCACGGTCGCGAGGCCGAAGGCGGCGAGCTTCCAGCGGGGAATCGTGCTCGAGGGCCAGAACCCACGGCGCTTGAGCCCCGAGCGGCCGTACCAGACGACCGCTGGCAGGGCCGCGAGTATCCCGACCGCGAGGCCAATCTTCGCCTGCAGGAGGATCACGTTGAACGGGTCGGTCACGACGATGTCGGTCTGGCGGGTGATCTCCGCAGACATCCGGTTGTAGACCAGATCCGCCTTGAGCCGGTCCCAGACGAACGCTCGCAGACTGTAAAAGGCGAGCATGAAGAAGACGACGAAAACCAGAAAGATCCGCTTGAGCTTGTCCTGTGCGTTTCCGAGGACCGACACCACCGTCTGGCGGCCGCTTGCGAGCGTCTTCGCGGTGTCCTCGTCGAGGGCCCCGGCCATCGATCTCTACTACGGGGTTGCCGACTGGCAGTTATCAATCTATTCATGCGGCAGACGAGAAGGCTTACAACGGCCCACGCGCAACGTAGCTGCGATGACCGCCGGAGGCGACGACGCGGCGGCAGTCGCCGGAGCAGAGTCGGTCGGGGAGTTCGACGGCGCCCCCGACGACGAGGAGATGCCGCTGAGCGCGCACATCGAGGAGATGATCCGGCGGCTGGGGATCGTCGTGGTCGTGCTGGCGGCGGTGAGCGCCGTCGCCTTCCCGATCGCTGATCGACTGATCAACTTCCTGTGGTACTCGTACTTGCCGGGCGAGCCGGCCGCCTGCTCGGCCCGGCCGGCCTACGAGACGATGTCGGCCCACGCCGTCGTCCACAGCCTACCCGAGTCTGGCTCGGTCGCCTGTCCTCGGATCTATCACCCGCTCTCACTGGTGCTGGCCCGCCTGAAGGTCGCCTCGCTTGTCGGCTTCGTTATCGCGCTGCCGGTGTTTGTCTACCAGACCTACCGGTTCATGCGGCCGGGGCTGTACCCCCGGGAGCGACGGTACTACCTCTCGTCGGTGCCGACCAGCCTGCTGCTCGCGGTTGTCGGGATTGCGTTCGCGTATTTTCTGATCTTGCCCTTTATTTTCCGGTATTTCCTGTTTTACTCGGAAGATGTCGCCGGGATCGCGTTCGGGCTCGGGGACACGTTCGATCTCATCCTCCTGATGATGGGGCTGTTCGCCGCCATCTTCCAGATTCCGCTCTTTATGATGCTCGGGGTGCTCATGGGCGTGGTGAGCCGGCAGTGGTTCGAAGACAAGCGCATCCTCTTTTGGGGGCTGTTCGCCGGGGTCGCGTTCCTCTTTAGTCCCGACCCGACGGGCATGGCCCCGATACTGGTCGGCCTGACCATGGTCGGGCTGTTCGAGCTGACCTTACTCCTGCTCCGGTGGACCGGCCGGTGACGCCGGGGATCGACGAACCTGACGCGTGCCTGGTTTCTCGGCGAGAGTCGCCCCAGATATAGAATAATTTCATGTGTACCGTCGAACGTTGTACGTTCGTTGTCTGTCTTGGAGAATAGCTGCAGGTTTTGCCCACACAGGACAGGTATTAAGAGACGATCACGTGGTCACGGACGAACACAGATGTCACCGACGCTCTCAGAGGACGAACGGGCAGTACTGGACGCGATCGACGAGGAGGGAATCGACTTCCTGCGGCTGCAGTTTACCGACATCCTCGGCGTGGTCAAGAACGTCTCGATCCCAGCAGGGCAGGCGGCGAAGGCCTTCGAGGAGGGAATCTACTTCGACGGCTCCTCGATCAACGGCTTCGTCCGGATCCAGGAGTCCGACATGCGGCTCAAGCCCGACCCAGAGACGTTCGCGGTGCTCCCGTGGCGGACCGACGACGGCGACGACGGCGACGGCGGCGCGGCGCGGCTCATCTGTGACGTGATTGACACCTCGACCGGCGAGCCGTTCGAGGGTGATCCGCGGTACGTGCTGAAACAGGCACTCGCCGAAGCGGAGGAGCTGGGCTACGAGGTCAACATGGCGCCGGAGCCGGAGTTTTTCCTATTCAGACAGGACGACGACGGCTACGCGACCACGGAGTTCGCCGACCATGGGGGCTACTTCGACCTGGCGCCGAAGGACCTGGCGAGCGATGTCAGACGGGAGATCATCTTCACCCTCGAAGAGATGGGCTTTGACATCGAGGCCAGCCACCACGAGGTCGCCAAGGGCCAGTACGAGATCAACTTCGAGTACGCCGACGCGCTGACGACCGCAGACAACGTCGCCACGTTCCGGTACGTCGTGCGCGCCGTCGCCGCCCAGCACGGCCTCCACGCCACGTTCATGCCGAAGCCGGTGGCGAAGATCAACGGCTCGGGGATGCACACCCACCAGTCGCTGTCGAAAGACGGCGAGAACGCCTTCCACGGCGAGGGCGAGTTCGATCTCAGCGAGACCGCCCTCTCGTATCTCGCTGGGATCCTCGAGCACGCGCCGGCGATCACGGCCGTCACGAACCCGACGGTCAACAGCTACAAGCGGCTCGTCCCCGGGTACGAGGCGCCGGTGTACGTCGCCTGGTCGGACCGGAACCGGTCGGCACTGATCCGCAAGCCGGCCGCGCGGGAACCGGAAGCGACCCGGATCGAGGCGCGGTTCCCCGATCCGTCGTGTAACCCGTATCTCGGGTTCGCGTCGCTGATCAACGCCGGAATGGACGGAGTCAAACGCGGTCTCGAGGCGCCCGATCCGATCCGGGAGAACATCTACGAGTTCAACGAGCAGAAAGTAGAAGAGTACGGCATCGAGACGCTCCCGAAGAACCTCGGCGACGCCGTCGACGCGCTCGAAGACGACGAGGTCGTCCGGAGCGGGCTCGGTGAGCACGTGGCCGAGAAGTTCGTCGAGGCAAAGCGCGAGGAGTTCACCGACTACTTGGTCAGCGTCTCGGACTGGGAGCTGGACCGGTACCTCGAGACCTACTAGCGGAACCGATCGAGCAGTCGGCCGGGCGCGCCGGCCACAGAGACCGTGACCCCGACCGCGAGCATCAGCGCGTACAGTCCGAGCGTCGACAGCCAGACCACGAGCATCGCGAGGATCGCCCAGCCGCCCCCGAGGAAATAAAAGGCTCCAAGCGTCATCACGGTGCCGTACCCGAGCACGAGGTACGGTCCCCAGCCGCGGGCGTGGCCGCGCCGGACTCGGCTGCGGACGTACTTCCGGAGATCGCTCTCGACCTCGTCGCGGTGGAGTGTCCGTTCCTCGAGGTCGGTTTCGAGCGCGTCGATCTCGCGGCGGAGACTGTCGAGTTCCTCCTGGGTGATGGCGTCGGCCCTGGGCGGGGACCGTGTCCGGTCGGAGTCGGCCGTCTCGGTGCCGACCACCGGATCGCCGTCGGAGTCGGACGGGGTGTCTGTGGACTCGGCGCCGGGGTCGGGGTCGTCCTCAGACTCACTCATTGGCCGATATCTGTGTTCTCGGAACGGCTCGTGTTGTAGTTGCCGGTCTCGGGCGACGACGGCGTTCAGTCCGGCGCCGAACAACACTAACAGTCCGCCCGCGTAAAACCACACGAGCAGCAGAAAGACCCCGCCGAGGACGCCGTACAGCTCGAAGGTACTCGCCTGGCCGGCGTACAGTCCGAATCCGACGCCAAGACCCGTCCACCCGAGGCCAGCGATCGTCGCCCCCGGGAGCGCCTCGCGGACCGACATCGAGCGATCGGGGAGCACGTAGTACAGCGGAAAAAAGACCACCGGCAGCGTGAGTGCGACCCCGACCGGGGCCGCGGCCCGCGAGAGGGCGCCAAAGCGCGCGGTAAGCACCGTTCCGATCAGCACCGTCGCGGCGACGGCTAGGAGGATCGCCCCGACCGCGGCGGTCGCGTCGGTGACCTGTGCTAGGAGGGACTTAGCATCGTCGGAGCCGTAGATCCGGGCAAAGGCGACATCAAGGCCGCGAAACACCCGGAGGCCGCTCCAGGCGAGTACGGCAAGGCCCACGACGGTCACGCCGGTCCGGTCACTCGACAGCGCGTTCTCGACAAGCTCTGTCGCCGCGGGCGTGAGAATATTTCCGACGGCGGTGAGCACGCGCACCGTGAGCGACTCGCCGGCGATCGCGGTGCCGGCCGCAAGCGCGACAATCAGCAGCGGCACCAGCGAGACGAACGCGTAGTACGCGATCGCCGCCGCCAGAAAGGGAAGCTGTTCGCGCCGGACGAGCGCGACCAACGCGCGTCCGGTCCCGAGCGGAGAGTGTCGTGACACGGAGACACTTCGAGCGGGAGTGGCATATACCGTTTGCGAGAAGCGAGCTCGAAACCCATTAGTCCGGGCGCGGGCTCGCTCGGACATGGACATTGAGGGGGTGCGAGACAGCGCGCACCGCGGGACGGTCGGGCTGGTGGCCGCCAGCGCCGGGCTGATCGCCGCCGGGCTCGCCGGGCTCGGCGGCGGTCTCGCGCTGGCCGGCGGGTTCGGGCTCGCCGGCGGACTCCTCTGGTGGGCCGGCGATCGGCTCGCGGCCGCCCCGACGGTCGTCGGCTACGACCTCGGGTGGTACGCGAGCCGGCTCTGGATCGGTGCACTCGTCGCCGGCGGCGTCGCTGCGCTCGCGGTCGGATTCTCGCCGAGTGAACTCCAGTCGGTCGGAGGCGTAGTCGGGATGCTCGGGCTCGGAAACCACGTGGTGCGGCCGGTATACGTGTACGGACTGCGGCTCGCAACCCGGGTCGGGAGCTGAGCCCCGGAGCTCAGTCGGCGGCCGTCGCGGTCCGGATCTGCGGGACCGACGCCGTCGTCTTGAACGTCGTGCCGCCGTAGTGGGTTCGTGAGGCCTCGTGGCCGACCGCCCGGAGATCCTCGAGAAAGTCCGCCATCGGCGCCGCCGAGCGCCCCCAGCGCTTCGAGAGGCGGTGTTGGTCGTAGTGGGTCGGCTCGTCGAGCTCGCCTCGGAGCGTCGCGACGAGCGTCCGGGCCCGGTCGGCAGTGCCAAACTCCTCGGTGACGGCGTCGGCCACGGCCTCAAGGAACGAGCGGTCGCGGATCGACCCGAGCCAGACCGGGCCGGCGGTCTGGATGCCCTCGCCGCAGTTCGGACAGACTGCGGGCGGGTCGGCGATCAGGCCCGGTTCGGTCTCGCGGGCGAGACAGGCCTCGCAGTGGTGGATGTAGCCGAGTTGGTCGATCGATCGGTTGGCGGGGCCAGCGCCCCGGTCGAGCTCGAGGTACGTCCGCACGTAGTGATCGGTGGCGTGGGTCAACAGAGGGGTGATCGCGACGTCGTACCGGGCGGCGGTCCGGACGAGTGCGGACAGAAGAATCCGGACGCCCATCTCGGCGTGGTACTCGGTGTTTCGTGGCACCGCACTGTACCGGCGCACGCCCGGCTCGAAGTGCGCGCCACACAGCGGCGCCGTGTCGGTCGCGGTGACACAGAGGAGGTTCCGGGCCCCCTGGGCGGCGGCGTCGAGAAACGGGATCGGCGTCCCGAACGGATCCAGATCGACGACGTCGAAGTACGACTCGTGGAGTAGGGGCATCGCGGAGCGGTGCTCGACGGTCCCCTCAAGGCCGTTGCGCTCGAAGTTCGCCCGGGCCAGGGCCACCGCGTCGGGATCGACGTCGGCACAGGTGGCCGTCCAGCCGTCGGCGGCCGCCCGGACGCCCCGGACGCCGGAGGCGGCGGTCGCATCGAGGTAGGTCTCGGCGCGAGACTCGCGCTCGCGGTAGGCCCGGAGGACTGCGACGGTGAGATCGCGGTTGAGCTCCTGCTCGGGGTTGTAAAACACCTCGTCGCCGGCGCCCTCGGTCTGTTCGGGGACCTCAAGCTCGACCGAGCCCTCGGTGACGCGCATAGCTCGGATCGGCCCTCGACCGCGAAAAGCCACACGGTCGGGCGAAGGCACCGAGAGCACCGGTTCGGAGGGGGCGAAACCGATTTGGGCGGACGCGCCGAACCCGTGGTATGGATCCGATCCTCGTGACCGGGCTGGGACTGATTTTGCTGTTCGTGTTCTTTCTGTACCTGTTGCTCCGCCGGACGGTCCAGGGGTTCAGAGAGGGTGTCGAGCGCGGGGGAGACTGACCGGCCCGCGACCGAACCCAAAGGTGTTTGCCGGCAGAGACGGGAATAAGTCGCATGGACCCGCGTTGTCGTCAGCACGCCGAAACTATCGTCGATCACTCGGTCGATATCGAGCCGGGTGACGATGTTGTCATCGACGCGAATCCAGCCGGAGAGGAGCTGTTAATCGCGCTGCACGAGGCGATCGGCGAGCGCGGCGGGACGCCGGTCCCGATCAGCAGGCGGACCAACAAGCGTGCACAGCGAGCGTACCTGCGGGCCGCGGACACCGAGGGAATCGCGACCCCCGAGCACGAGCTCGCGCTGATCGAGGCCGCCGACGTCCACATCGGCGTTCGGTCGGCGCGCAACGTCACCGAGACCGGTGACGTTCCGGCGGCGGCGACAACTGCATATCGGCAGGCGCTGCAGCCAGTGCGGGCCGAACGGCTCTCGAAGCGGTGGTGTCTCACGCAGTATCCGGCGCCGGCAAACGCCCAGCTTGCGGAGCTGTCGACAGAGGCCTACGAGTCGCTCGTCTGGGACGCGGTCAACAAAGACTGGGCGGCCGTTCGGGAGCACCAACAACA
>CAYREK010000067.1:0-11891 GCA_964423305.1 uncultured Halobacteriales archaeon
AACCGGGAGGTCCACGGTTCAAATCCGTGCTGGCCCACTTCTTCGGTTGTTTATACGTCGACGACCGACCGAATTGCCTTCCATCGTCGCCGTCCGAGTGCCCGCCGAGCGATCACGTACGTCGAGCGGGAAGTCGGGAGCTCCTAGACGATCAGGCAGCGGAGTCCTCTCGGGGGAGGATCGCGGCGCCGACGGCGGCGGCGCCGATCACCTTCGCTACCCCGCCGGGGACGAACGGGAAGAGTCCGGCAACCCCGAGCTCGTACAGCGTGAGCGTCTCGCCGTTGACCAGCGTCAGCCAGGCGTACAGCCAGGGCAGGCCGGTGGCGAACACGACAGCGTTCGCGACCCCGAGCACGAGAACAAGTACCGGCAGCCGACGGGTGGGCGGGTACCGGTCGACGGCGTGCCCGGCGAGTACGGCCGCGATGGGGAAGCCGATCAGATAGCCCCCAGACGGCCCGGTGAGTGCCCCAAGCCCGGCGCCGAACCCCTCGAACCACGGGACACCGCCGGCGCCCGCCCCGACGTACAGCACCTGACTCAGGCCGCCGATCCGGGCGCCGAGCGCGACGCCGGCCACCAGCACCGTGAACGTCTGGAGCGTGATCGGCACCGGGGTGAACGGGAGCGGAATCGAGATCTGAGCCGAGATGCCCGTCAGCGCGGCCCCGAGAGCGGCGAGCCCGATTACGTGGAGCAGATCCGCCTCGCGGGGGTACGCGAACGCCCGGACGCGGGCCGTCCTGTACGTTTCGATCGCGTCACCGACTGCGCTCGTTGCCATCGATACGACGTGGCTCGGCGGCGAGCAGTATAAGACTCGCGGAGACGGCAGGGAACCGTCGAGCTGCCGGCGGCGTGAGCAGCCGCTCTGTGCCACCACGCTGGGGCGAGGGGCGACGACGCGTCAGGACCGAACCTCGCGAATCGCCTCGAGCAGCGGGCCGACCTCGATGTCCTGCGGGCGGTCGGCGTCGGTGTCGGCGGTGAGTCGGACGGTCCGGTCCGGATCGATCAGCGCCACCGAACGCCGGTGGGTGTCGGCCATTCCCTCCTCGCGGTCGACGATGACGTCGTAGGCTCGCCCGACCGTTCTGCTGGTGTCCGACAGCAACGGATAGTTGAAGCCGTGGCGGTCGGCGTAGGCCTCGTGGGCGTAGAGGCTATCGCCGGAGATCCCGAGAATCCGAAGATCGTCCTCGAACTGGAGAAACTCGGTGTCCCGGAGCGCGCAGGTCCCGGCGGTACAGATCGGATGGAAATCGAAGGCGTAGAACGCGAGCAGCACCCACTCGCCGTCGTCTGTGTACTCGCCGAGTCGGTACGTCTCGGTCTCGCCCTGAAACACGCCGGGGAGGGTGAACTCGGGGGCACGGGCTCCCTCTGAGAGCATCGGAGTAGCTTGGCTGGCGGGCGGGATAAAGGGCCCGGGGCTACCGGCGTTCGGAGCGTTCGCGGGATCGTGCGCCGATGAACGGGACATCGACGTCGTGTCCGGTGACGTGTGCGTGGAGCTTCGCGGCCGCCGCCGACCGGCGAAACTGCCGGTCGCCGTAGCCGGCCTCGTCGAAGACGTCGGTTACCCACCGCTTGCCCCGGAGGCCGTACTTTTGATGGTACGGCTCCGCGGGGACGAACTCATCAAGCTCGTCGATTCGGGCGCCGACGGCCTCGCGGTCGATCCCGCGATCGGTCAGGAACGCCTCCAGAGTCTCGGCTTGGCGCTCTGAGTCGAGCAACACGAGCCGGTGGTACTGGCGCTTGTCGGGCTGGGAGGGACGGTCGAGGTCGTGTGCGTCGACGGCGTGTGCGAGCAGTTCCCGGTACCGGATCGTCTCGGGGTCGTAGGCCACCCGCACCACCTCGGAGTGTGCGCCCAGATCGTGGTAGGTGGGATCGGAGCGGTCCCCGCCGGCGTACCCAACCGCGGTTCGGACCACGCCATCGAGCGCCGCGAACGACGCCTCCGGACCCCAGAAACAGCCCAGCCCGAACACCGCCGTCCGGGTCGCGTCGGAGTTCGGCGCGGCCCGATCGTACTCCAGAACGGTCGGCGGCGTGACCGCCATCACCGTCTCCTCTGGGGACGAGACCGGCCCAAGGGTCGCCGGCGGTTCGGATCGGGCGGCACCTCCGGCACGATCGTGTCGCCGGGAGCACGGAGTACCGAAGTCACGAGGTTATTTCGTGCCGAGGGCGCTTGAGCCCGTCGGGGGAATCAGTCACTCGCCGTCTCCGAGGCGCCCGCGGCCGCGACGAACCCTTGATCGTACAGCTGGTCGCTCCACCGGCCGACGAACTCGTCGATCGGCAGTCCGGCGGGATCGTGGCGGTGAACGTCCGGGTGGCGCGTGTAGGCCACCGGCGTCCGGGCGCCCGTCCCCTCCTCGATCCGGAAGACGATCTCGGGGTCGCACATGAGATCGCCGCGCTGGGTGTAGTGGTGGGCGACGCTCACCCGCCCGGGGGCGATCTTTTCGACTGTCAGGTCCTCGTAGCCCTCGACCGAGACGGTGTGGGAAGCCGGCGCCGTCAGGTCCGCGACCGAGTCGACCCCGACGGCCCGGAGGATCGCTCTCGCTGCCTCCATACGACGGGTGGTGCCGTCATCCCAAATAAGCGTCCGCGTTTCCCCGCCGTCGGTCAGCCCGGTCTCGCGGTTGGCTCGCAGTGTTTATGACGGCGGGTCAGGTAGTTCCGGGTAATGAGCGAATCCGACGCGACCGCGGAGACTGAGTGGGGCGACGACGACCTGCTGTATCTCCTCGGCGGTGTGATGTCCGCGGCCGTCGCGGTCCTGTTTTTGTTTTTCGCCTGGTTTTTTGCGCCGCTGTTCGGGTTCGCGGCGGCGTTTTTCGGGTACCAGCTGCACGCCCGTGAGGGGCGGACGAGAGCCGGCGGGGCGATCGTCGCCGTCGGACTGCTCGCGACGCTGCTCGCCGTCTTCAATCCGGTGCTGTAGCAGAGCGGGGTCAGTTGTCCGACTCGACGGCGGTCGTCTCCGGGTCGACCTCGATCCACTCACGGTGGCGGTCAGCAACCTCGGCGGGAGCCGTCTCGAGCAGCCCCGCGGCCCGCTCGCGGTACGCTCGCGTCCGGTCGGTCCGGCCGGCCCCCGCGGTGGCTTCGACCAGCCGTTCGAGCGTGACCAGCGCCGGCCCCGGAGTGTCGATCGACTCGAAGGTCTCGACCGCGTCCTCCCAGGCCTCGATCGCCCCGTCGAGACTCTCCTGATCGGGCCCCTCGCCCCGGTCGGCACCGGTCGCGGCGATGGTCCCGCGGAGCCTGCACGCACGGCCGTACCAGTACGGCGTCTCGGAGTCGTCAAACACGTCTATCGCCGTCGCGACGTGCTCCTGTGCGGCGGACAACTCGCCGCGATCGAGTGACAGCCGCGCGCTCTCGACGGCGAGTTTCCCGCGCCTGGTCGGCTCGTCGAACCGCCCAAGGACGGCTCGAGCGGACTCGATACGATCGGCCGCCCGGTCGAGAGCGCCCTCCTCGCGGGCCAGCGCCGCGAGCGATCGGAGACACGCCGCTTCCTGTGAGATCTCGAGCTCGCGGGCGATCGCGAGCGCCGACTCAAGCCGCTCGCGGGCTTCGGAGAGTGCACCCTGCGCGAGTGCGACCACGCCGAGGCTGTAGATCGCGTTGAGCTCGCCGCGGCGGTCATCGGTCTCACGGACCAGCGAGAGCCGCTCGGTGTGGTAGTCGCGGGCCCGCTCGTAGGCGCCGCGCTGGTAGGCGATTGCCCCGAGACCGGCGAGTGCAGTTGCCTTCCCCTGGGCGTCCCCGATGGTCTCGAAGAGCTCGACGGCCCGCTCGGCCTGCTCGCGGCTCTGCCGGTAGGCGCCCCGACGGCGGTTGAGCGAGGCAAGCGCATGGAGCGTCCGGGCTTCCCACTGCACATCGCCAATCTCGCGGTACAGTCCCAGCGCCACCTCGTAGCGGTCCCGAGCCGAGTCAGTCTCGTTTGTATTCTGTGCGATCACGCCGAGACCGTACAACGACTTCGCCCGCCCCTGCTTGTCGCCGATCTCGCGCTGGATGCTCAGGGCCGCCTCGTAGCGGTCCCGGGCACGGTCGTACTCGCCGGTCCGGTAGGCAAGAATTCCGAGGTTGGTCAGCGCCTGGGCCTCCTCGTGGCGGTCGCCGACCTCCTGGCTGATTTCGAGGGCCCGCTCGTACTCGGCGCGGGCGTCGTCGGCGTCCCCGCGCATTCGCATGGCCGCGGCGCGTCGCCGGATCGAGACGGCCTGTCCGTGGCGGTCGCCGGCCTCTCGGCGGATCACGAGCGCCCGCTCGTGATACTCGCCTGCGCGGACGTACTGACCCCGGCGCTGTGCGATCGTTCCGAGGCCGTCGAGACCCATCGCTTCGATCCGGAGGTCCTCGGCCGCCCCGGCGCGCTCGACCGCGGTCTCGAAGCGCTCGGTCGCGGCCTCGAACTCCCCGCGCTCGCGTTCAACCCGGCCAAGCTGTGCGATCGCCTCGGCAGTCAGGCTCTCGCGGTCGGCAGCCTCGGCGAGGGTCAGTAGACGCTCGAACTCGGCGGCGGCCCGGTCGTACGCGCCGGCGACGGTCTGCATCCGGCCGCGAGCCCGCAGGCAGCGTCCCTCGGCCCGGGACGAGCACGCCGCCGGGAGCGCGGGGCCGGAGGCGTCGGTGCTGCCGTACAGCGGAGCCAGGGCGGGAGTCGTCTCCCCGACCTCGAACAGCGCCTCGGCGACGCGGTCTGCCCAGCCGGTCGGATCGGCGGCGATCTGTTCAAGCGCCGGGGTCGTCCCGGCGACCAACTCAGCGATCCGGTCACACGTAGCGGGCTCGTCGGCCAGCGCGAGCAGCGCCGAGACAGTCGTCCCGAATCGCTCGCGTGCGCGGTGTTCGTCTGTGGTTTCGAGCAGCCGCGTGAGAAATCGGACAGACCAGGACTCGTGGATTCCGCGGTAGCCCCGCTCGTCCGGCCGAGAGAAGAGCACGTGGCCGCGCAGTCGGTCGAGTGCCGCCTCGACCTGGCGGATCCGGTCGTCGGAGTCGTCGGTACCGGACTCCTCCGAGTCGGCGACCGCAAGGGCGTACAGCAGCTCGTCGTGAACCTCGAGTCCGGCGGCGTTGAGGGCGTTCGCGAGGATCCCGGCCGCGAGCGCGGTCTCGCCTTCGGCGGCCAGATTCTCTCGGACCGCATCGACATCCGCGTCGAGAACGTTACCGACTTCGCCGGCCGGATCGCCGAACCGGGCGAGTCGGTTGAGCAACAGGAGCACACCGCCGGGCGCGGGGCCTTCCGAGTCGGTCGCGCGGATCTCGGTGAGTAGCGCCTCCGGATCGGCCGAGATATCGGTCTCGAGCAGCGACTCGGCGCGCTCGATGAACCGGCGGACATCGGTCTCGTCGAGCCGCGGCATCGCGAGCACCTCGAAGGCATCCTGTCGGATCGCGTCCAGCCGGACATCGAGTTCCGTGTTCGTGGCGTGCCACTCGGAGTTGCGGGCGTCGACTAAGAAGACGACCTCGTCCCGACCGGCGGTGCGCTCGATGAGTTCGATGGCGGCCCTGGCGTCGGGTCGGAGTAGATCCTCGACGACGACCAACACCGGCGTCGGCGCCCGGTCGATCGCCCGCGACAGCGCCGCGACCGATTCGAACGGCTCGGGGCTGTCACCGTCCCTGTACAGGACCGTCCCCCGGTCGGTCCACCGGTACGCGACCTGCCGACAGAGGGTGCTCTTACCCGTTCCGGGCGGCCCGATAAGTGCGACGTTCTCGCCGTCGGCGAGGCGGTCCGTGATCACGTCGGCGTAGCGCCGTCCGTCGTCGGTGATCCGTTCGACGGCGTACCCCGCCGCCACCTCCGGAAGCCCGAGTCCGGCCCACCACGCCGCCGCCGGCCGAAGGGGCTTGCGGCGCTCGAAGTACGCCTCGTCGACGCGGACGAACCCGTCCTCTCTGAGCTGTGCGGGCAGGCCGGTCGAGACCGCCGACAGTCCGGTCTCGTCGCCGCCCGCGAGTCGATCGTCGCCCGGCGAGCCCTCCGCTCGGAGCCGCTGGTACTGTGTCTGTCCCCAGGCGACGGCCGCGTCGTCTGTGCTGGTGAGGACGCCAGCGGCCTCGTCGTCGAAGACGGGCACCAGGACTGTTCCCGTTCCCGCGTCCGCGGCGGTCGCGCTCGAGGGCGAGGACGAGTCGTTGGAATCGTCAGCACCGGACGCCCCCGAGTCAGCAAGGGCGACAGGCTCGTCGGTGAGCACGAGACCGAACGGTGATGACTCGATCGTCCGGGCGGTAAAGGAGTCCGCGGCCGCGAGATCCGCCCCCAACTCGGGGAACTCCGTTCCCAGCTGTTCGAGGACCGGCTCCGGGGCAAGCAGCTCGATCGTGGTGTCTCCCTGGACTGTCACGTCGTGCCAGAGCCTGACGTGTCGGCTGTCGCCGAGTTGCGGCCAGACGATCCGACACTCTTCGACCGCCCGGACGAGCCGTGTCACCCAGGAGAACAGCTCGTACTCGCCGTCGACTGGTACGACGCCCGCATCGGCGACGAGTTCGATCGGAAGGTCGTACTCCGGCGGAACGGCGTCGACGATCGGCTGTGCGTCGACGATCGATCCGGCGTCGGCGAGAAAAGATCGGTACCGAGCGAGGGCAGCCCGACCCGACTGGGTCGGTACGTACCCCTGGGCAGGTCGCTCGACGAATCCGGCCTCGAGCAGTTCGTCGATCGCGCGGTCGACCGTCGACCGCGAGTCGCCGAGTTCCTCGACCAAGTCGCGCTTACACCGAGGGGACTCGGCGAGCGCGTCGAGGTACTCACGGCGGCGGGCGAGCGTCTCGAGTCGGTCTTGGACGTTTGGGAGTGTCATTGCTCTCCGTGCCACCGGCCGCCAAGCGGTTGGTATATGATTGACGCGGGCGGTCCAAAATAAAGGTTCCTGAACGATTACTTATGAGTTAATCACGAGCAGGAAATGCCACGTGAAAGTATAATACGCTATGAACAAAAGAGCTTAGAGAGACCGCCCATGCAGAGAGACCGTCCACAGGCCTGGCACGCGGCAGATTGTGAGAGTAGGAGAAACATACGCTAACTGGTACGTTGTGTCACGCCGTGGGATCAAACCCAGCCGGTGAGGTAAGATACCCATAGGCGGTATATGCGTGTGTGAGCACCGAACGCGATGCAGACGACGACTCACGGGGGGAAGCGGCGGCCAAACCGGCGGTGGCCGAGGCAGCCGAGCTCGAGGAGGCTGACGAGACGGCCGAGTCAGTCGATCGGGAGTCACACACCGTGTACGGCTGCGGGACAAAGTAGTTCGGCCGAAGACTCAAGCCGACGAGGCCCGCAGACGGGGCGTGAGCGGAGACGAGCCGACCGTCGGCGTCGACGATCCCTACCGGTTCGTCGACCGGTGTGATTTTTTGTCCGCGGGGCGGTGTCGGTTCGCCGTCGAGCACGGCGACCGGGACCCGGCGTTCGCCCGAGAGCGCCGCGCCGAGGAGTACCGGTGCCCGGTGGCGGGCGACCCCGACGAGTCGGGAGCGACCGGTCCGTGGGAGTTTCCCGACTGCCCGCACTTTCGCTCGCGGAGCCACGGCCACGACCGCGAGTGTGTGCGGTGCGGGCTCGCAGAGCTCCGCGTGGACGACGAGCACCCACTGCTCGAGGAACACCACCTCTCCTATTCGGGCCCGGACAGCCACGAGATCACCGTCTTCCTGTGTCGGTGGTGTCACGCGACCGTCCACGACTCCTGGGGCCGGATCGACGACGACGTGGGGCCCGATCCCGAGGCGATCGCCGAACGGGAGCGCCGGCGGGCCCGCCAGCAGGCCGAGCTGGGATTCGAAGCCGCGAGCGAGCGCGACGACCGCAAGTAAGGGGTCACAGGACGGCCCGAACTCACTCGAGGGGCTCGACGACCGCCGGCGTGTCGTTTGCCGGATCGTTGACCGCCTGCGAGACCGGGTAGGCCTCGAGCGGGTCCGCGGGCGAGGGTTCGAGCAGCTGCCGTGCGCGCTCCGGTGGGGCTGTCAGCCACTCGCGTTCGGCTTCGCGGGGAAGAATGACGGCCATCCGGTGGTGGAGCTCGGCGATGAGGTCGTTTGGCTCGGTCGTGACGATGGTGAACGTCTCGATTGGTTCGGTCGTCACCGTCGGGTCGCCGTCGCCGAAGGCGTCCAACCCGGCCTGAGCGGTCGCCGGCTCGAATCGCGAGTACAGGCCCGCCATCGCGAACGGCGCCCCGTCTTCGCGGGTCACGCGGTACGGTTGGGTGGCGCCGTCTCGATCGGTCCACTCGTAGAAGCCGTCGGCGGGGACCAGACACCGGCCGCCAGCGGTCCGCTCGAACGCCGCTTGGAAGCTCGGGCGCTCGGCGACGGTCTCGGCGCGGGCGTTGATGTGGTTGCCCTCGCCGTCGTCGTCCGCCCACGGGGGCACCAGGCCCCACTCGGCCGTCGAGAGCCGGTCGGACTCGGCGTCGGTGATCACCGGCAGGGACTGGCCCGGCGCGGCGTTGTACCGGGGCTGGTAGGCGTCGCCGACGCGGACGTCGAACCGCCGGTTTAGTTCCGCCGGCGAGACAAACAGGCTATAGCGGCCACACATACCCCAACGAGGGCGGCGAGGGGCATAAATCGCCGGCCAAGCTAAGGGGACGCGGGCCCTATCAGGGGTATGGCGTCGCCGTCGTTTGCGATCCCCGCCCGGCCGACCCGTCGGTTCCGCCGGGATGGCGTCGAGTACGAGGGCGAGGTACTGTTTGTCTGCCGGCCCGACGATGGATCCGAGCGAGACCTCGGTGGGCTCGTCGCGGCGGCGCTGACCGACGGCCCCTACCGGTACGGGGACTTTCTGGATTTACCGATGGCGCTGTACCTGGTCCGGGACGAGGAGACCGGTGACGTGTTCCGCGTCTCGGTCCGAGACGGGGCGATCCGGCTGCACGTGCTGCCGGCGACCGAGCCGGCGGGCCTACGAGCGTTTTACCGCCGGCTCGTCGACCGATCATCAGTAGAGTGGAACGTCGAGCGGCGGATCGACCGGTGAGGTCGGAGCAAAGGAGACTTTACCATCCCTCCGAATAGTTTCACCGTGATTTACTCGGCGATCGCCACAGGCTGTGCGGCCGCCGCCGCCGCGCTGGTGGGCGTGGCGATCGTCGCCCGGCTACGGGTTCGGGCGCCGGCCGTGCGGTCGTTTGCGCTCGTGGCGGCGACGATGGGCGTCGCCGCGGCCAGCGTCAGCGCCGGATTCGTCCTCAACTCGCGGCTTGCGCTCGTCTCGACCGTCGTGCTGGCCGGGCTGGTGCTTCCGCTCGTCTGGCTGTTTTTTATTTTCGAGTACATCGGCCAGGAAGAGTTTCTCTCGGCGCGAGTGGCCGGGCTCGTCGCGGCTCCGGTTCTTTTCGGCGCGTTCGCGACCGCGTTTCGAGCGGGCGCCGCGGTCGTGCCCTGGTACACGCTCCCGACAGAAGAAACCGCGACCGGCGCGACGGCGGTCGGACTGGCAGCGCTCGAGCTGAGCCAGTGGTTCGGGCTGTTGTACGCCGGCGGGCTGGTCATCGCCGGCGCCGGCGCAGTCCTGTGGACGTTCAGACGGTACCGGCACCTCGATTCGGCGACGGGGGTCGTGATCGGGGCGTTCGGCGTGGTGCCGTGGGTGTCGTTGCTTTTCGGGTTGCAGCTCGAATCGGCGTCGGTGCTCGTACTCGGCGTGATGGCCGTTGTCGGGTTCGGAACCGGCGCGAGCGCGGCGGCCGGGCTGGTCGGACCGGCGGCCCTGTTCGACCGCGCGCCGTCAGCCGGTCGGGTCGGGGCGCGCCGCCTCATCGAGGAGATCGACGACCTCGTCGTCGTACTCGGGCCGGAGGGGCGGGTCGCCGAACTCAACGCGAGCGCCGAGGCCGCGTTCGGCGGCGCGGGCAGGTCCTACGGCACCGAGGTCGAGGCGTTGCTCGGACGCTCGATCGAAGAGTTGAGCGCGGGCGGGCTACTTGAGCTCAACGGACGGGACGGCCGGCAACTGTTCACCGCGCGTGTCTCGCGGCTCACCGACGGGCACGGCGTCCTCTTAGGACACGCCGTGGTGCTTCGAGACGTGACCGACCAACAGGGCCGGCGACAGCTACTGAACGTGTTCAACCGCGTGCTCAGGCACAACCTCCGGAACCAGATGAACGTGATCATCGGACACGCCAACCTCGCCAAGGAGCGCACCGACGACCCCGCCAGCGTCGAGAGCCTCGAGACGATCACGCGAATCGGGTGGGACCTGTCGGAGCTCTCTGAGAAGGCCCGCGAAGCCGAACAGATCCTCGAGATCGACGCCAGCGACGCCCGGACGTCACTCGGAGAGCTAATCGCGGATGTGACGAAGACGCTGCCCGCCCGGTGCCGAGTACAAACGGAACTCGACACCAGCGCCAGAGGGGAGCTGATCGTCGCGGCACCGCCGGCGCCGCTCAGGCTGGCACTCCAGACGCTCGTTGAGAACGCGGTCGAGCACAGCGACAGAGACGAGCCGCTGATCGTTGTTTCGGCGGACTACAACCCCGGGACAACCTGTCCGGTGGAACTCGCCGTCGCCGATGACGGCCCCGGGATTCCGGCGGCCGAACAAGAGGCGATCCGGGCAGGCCGAGAGACGGCCCTCGAACACGGGAGCGGACTCGGCCTCTGGATCGTTCGCCTGATCGCGACCCAGCTCGGCGGCAAGATGCGCCTCGACGACCGCGAGCCGCGCGGGGCAATCGTCACGCTCTGTTTGCCCGGCGAGCGCACGCCCGGGGACGGAGAGGAGTCACCGACCGACGACGAGCTGTACCAAGCTGAGAGGACTCGGGGACGAACCGACTGAGCGGCCGCGGCCGATCGAGATTCGTCCCCAGGACGATCAGCAGTACCGTCACCACGGCACGGCCACGGGGCCGAGATCGGCCGACCTGCGCGGTGGGGTCAGGTGGTCTGTGTCGTCGTCGGAGACGATCTCGAGCGTTCCGTCTTGGGTGTCCTCGTCCTGGTTCAGCGTCACTTCGACCTCGTAGGTGGCGGGCTCGGTCGGGTTGTCGACGCCGCCGAAGACGACGGTGATCACGTCGCCGACCGACAGGTTCGTGTAACTGCCGCCGAGTGTCATCTCTACCTCGCCGTCTCCAGACTCCCAGTTGTCCGAGCTCTGGACGTCTCCGCTGATGCTCTCGGTTCCACCGTCCTCCCTGTCGACCTCGAAGATCTCGATGTCCTCGCGCGCGACTCCCGAGAACATACTGTCGACGCCGTCGACCGATGGCGGCTCCGTGACCGACAGTTTCAGTTCGTTGAGTGAGTCCCCTTCCATGTCCGAGTCTGCGATCTCGAATCTGATTCGGTACCGGACGTCCTCGGCCCCGGCGGTCGGATCCTCCGCGGCGACCAACGCGTCGCTGTCGCCGAAGGGGTTCGACTGAGAGCCGTCGTCGGTCCCAAAGGCCGGCTCTTCTGGGGGTTCGGCAATCGACAGCGCCAGTCCCGCCACCGTCGCCCCCAACGCGATCACGATCATCACCAATAACACGACACCCACAACTGCCGAGATACCGCGCTGACCGCTAAGCCGAGCGGGGACACGTGACATCGGGATCGCGAGATCCTCGTGTTGAGAGTCCCGAACCGATCGTATTACTCTTGCCTGTGAGTTCTCATTCGTGATAATTGGCGGAGGTCCGAGCGCAACCGTCTTTGCGGGGGCCGCGTACCCTGCTGTATGGCTGTGACGCGTGCCGTCGAGCTCGAGGGACACATCATCGACTCGGGGATGATGGAGGCGGCGTTTGATATCATCATGGACATGGACGGGGCGTTCGAGGTCGAGGAGTTCCAGATCGGGCGGAGCAAAACCGAGCGCTCGT
>CAYREK010000068.1:0-11841 GCA_964423305.1 uncultured Halobacteriales archaeon
CGGTGATGTCGGTCAGCGCCTCCTGGTTGTTGCCGTGTTGTTTGATGATCGCCCCGTCTTCGGTGAGTTCCTGGACGGTGGCGACAAACAGCGGCGACTGCTTGAGTTTCTTGTTCTCGTGGGTGAGTCGTTCGAGTTTCTGCTGGTACTTGTTGTTTTCCGCGTTCGCGTCGAGCAGCTTGTCCCGCATCTCCTCGTTTTGTGACTCGAGAACATCGAGTTGCTCTTCGAGTGACTCGATTTTCTCCTGCTTTGACGCCCCGTCGTCGTAGGGCATCTCGACATCGTCGACGGTATCGGTCATCTTCCCTGAGTACGTTTCACACGATAATGAGTGTTCGGATCCACGCGGCCCGGCGGGGACCGAACCGCCCGACGGAGACAGTGACAACCGATAAGCCCCCGGCCGACGAAGCGGGGGTGATGACGCGGTTGGTTCACACGGGCGATACCCACCTCGGCTACCGCCAGTACCACAGCCCGGAGCGACGCCGGGATTTCCTGCGGGCGTTCGAGCGGGTGATCGACGACGCGATCGCGGCCGAGGTCGACGCCGTGATCCACGCCGGTGACCTCTTCGACGACCGACAACCCGGGTTACCGGACATCTCGGGCGCGCTGTCGGCGCTCGAACGGCTCGAGGCGGCCGGGATTCCGTTTCTCGCGGTCGTCGGCAACCACGAGTCGAAACGCGACGGCCAGTGGCTCGACCTGTTCGAGCAGGTCGGGGTCGCGACCAGGCTGGGCCCAGAGCCAGTCGAGGTCGGCGATGTGGCGGTCTACGGGCTCGATTTCGTCCCCCGGTCTCGTCGGGAGGCCCTGGAGTACGAGTTCGAGCCCACCGACGCCGCCCACGCCGTCTTGGTCACCCACGGACTGTTCGAGCCGTTCGAGCACGGCGACTGGGACGCCCGCCGGCTGCTCCGGGAGTCGCCGGTCGCGTTCGACGCCCTCCTGCTCGGGGACGATCACACCCACCGGGTCCGCCGGCTCGAGGAGCCGACCGAGACCTGGCTCACCTACGCCGGCTCGACCGAGCGGGCGAGCGCGAGCGAGCGCGAGGACCGGGGGTACAACGTGGTGGCCTTCGAGGATGGCGTCGACGTTCGGCGACGCGGGCTCGACACGCGATCGTTCGTCTACGTTGATGTCGAGCTCGGGGCGGACCAGGGTCTCGAGCAGGTCCGCAGGGCGATCGAGGGGTACGACCTCGAGGACGCGGTCGTGATCGTTACGATCACCGGCGAGGGATCGGAGATCGCACCCGCCGCGATTGAGGAGTTCGCCGCCGAGCGGGGGGCGCTCGTCACCCGCGTCACCGACCGGCGCGATGTCGAGGACGATACTGTCGAGGTCAGCTTCGCCGATCCCGACGCCGCGGTCCGGGAGCGCATCGAAACCCTGGGACTGAGCCCGGCCGCCCGCGAGATCGACGAGCTGGTCCGGGACGGGTCGCTCGCCGACAGCAACGTCGCCGACAACGTCGAACGACGCGTCGGGGAGCTGGCCGACGAGCCCGCTGCCTTCGCCGCCGTCGAGACCCCGAGCGCAGACGCCGGGGGCTCCGGGGACGAGCCGTCTCAGCCGGGCGAGTCCAACTCGGCGCCACAGACCGCCGGCGACGGGACGGCCGACGACGGATCGACGGCCGCCACGGCCGACCGGGCTATCCCAGACGAGGACGCCGACGGAACCGACGCGGCCGGGGAGAACTCTGAAACAGACTCCCGTGAGCCGTCCGGCGACGACGGGCACCCGCCCGAGTCCGCCGAGAGAGAGCGAGCGGACGACGGCGACGATCAGGCGACGATGGAGGAGTACCTGTGAGATTCGACCGGCTCAGCCTCGAGCACTTCAAGCCCTTCGAGGCCGCCGAGGTCGAGTTCGAGCCCGGGGTGACGGTCATCCACGGGCTCAACGGCAGCGGGAAATCCTCGCTGCTGGAGGCGGCGTTTTTTGCGCTGTACGGCGCCCGCGCGCTTGACGGAACCCTCGACGAGGTCGTGACCGTCGGGGCCGACGACTCGGCGGTCGGGCTCTCCTTTACCCACGACGGGACGACCGGCCGGATCGACCGCGAGGTCCGGGTCCGGGACGGGAGCGCGCGGACGGCCCGGTGCGTGCTCGAGACCGACGCGGAGACGATCGAGGGCGCGACCGATGTCCGCGAGTACGTGACGGCACTGCTGCGGATGGACGCCGAGGCCTTTCGCAACTGTGCGTACGTCCGGCAGGGGGAGGTCAACGCCCTGATCAACGCCGCCCCGAGCGAGCGCCAGGACATCCTCGATGACCTGCTCCAGCTGGGCCGCCTGGAGGAGTACCGCGAGCGAGCAAGCGACGCTCGGGTCGGAGTCGGACGGGTCAGAGACGACGTGGACGGTGCGCTCTCGGAGGTCGACAGCCAGATCGAGGCCGCCAACGAGACCGAGCTGCTCGAGCGCCGCGACGCGGTCAGAGAACAGCTGTCCGAGCTCGCCGACGACCGCGAGCGCTACGAACAGAACCGCGAGCAGGCCAGACAGACCCTCGAGGAGGCACAGAGCGTGCTCGAAGAACAGGCCGAGCGCCGCGAGGAGCTGGCCGACGTCCGATCGGAACTCGAGGAGCTACGCGACCGGATCGCCGAAACCGCCCAGAAACGCGAGCGCCTCGCCGACGAGATCGAGGACTGCCGGGACCGTCTGGAGCGACTCCGCGAACGCCGCGAGGAGCTGACCGCGGAACTCGACGTCCCGAGCGACGAACTCGACGAGGAGTGGGCGACCGAACGGGCCGACGAGATCGAGGCCGAAATCGAGAGCCTGACCGAGGAGATCCGGGAGCTGAGCGTCGAACGACAGGCCGTCGACAGCGAGCGCGAGGAGCTCAAAAGCCGCGCCGAGGAACTCAAGCAAGCGGCGAGAAAAAAGCGCGAGGAGGCTGGCGAACTCGAGACCGACCGCGAGGAGGCGGCAGCCGAACTCGAGGATCGCCGGGAGCGACTCGAGGAGCTTGAGACCACACAGGAAACGCTCCGGGCGACCTTCGAGGACGCGCCGGCCACGGCCGAGACGGCCGCCGAGTACGAGACCGAGCGCCGAGAGCAACTCGCAGCGGTTCGAGAAACCATCGCCGAGCGCGAGACGGAGCTAAAAACCGCAACGGAGGCACTCAAGGACGCCCGCGAGCTCGAAGCAGCAGGACGCTGCCCGGAGTGTGGCCAGCCCGTCGAGGGTTCGCCACACGTCGAGGCGATCGACGAGCGCGAAGCCCGGGTCGAGGAACTCGAAGCCGATCTCGAGGAGCTCAGAGAAACCGAGTCACAACGGGAGGCCGACCTCGACCGGGCCGGGGAGCTCGTGGATGCGGCCGAGCGTCTCGACGAACTCGAAGCCCAGCGCGATACCATCGAGCAGATCATCGAGGAGCGCGCAGAGGCCCTCGAGACCCGGCGCGACCGGATCGATCGGCTGCGCGAGGAAGCCGACGACCGCGCCGAGGAGGCGGCATCGAAACGCGCGACGGCCGCCGATCGCGCCGACCGGCTCGAGGAACTCGAGGATCGGATCGAGGACCGCAGAGCGGAGAAGACCGACCGGTCGGATCGTCTCGAGCGCGTCCGATCGCTCGCAGACCGGCTGGCCGAGATCGCCGACCTCGAGGACGAGGTGGAGGCGCTCCGCGAGGAACGGGCCGAGAAGAAAGAGATCAACGACGAGCGCCGGAACCGCTTGGACCGGCTCCGGGAGCGCCGCGAGGAGCTGGCGGCCGTCGTCGACGAGGAGCGAATCGAGTCCGCCGAGTCCGAACGCGACCGCGCCGAGCAGTACCTCGAGGAAGTCGAGGAGACCCTCGCCGAACTCGACGAGCGACAACAGACCCTCCAGGGCAAGCTCGGAGCCATCGAGCAGAAACTCGACAGCCTCGAGGAGCTCAGAGAGCGCAGGGAGACTCTCGAGGCCCGCCGCGACCGGCTCGTGTCGCTGTACGACCAGGTGGAGTCACTCGAGTCGACCTACGCTGGACTGCGCGAGGATCTCCGCCAGCAGAACCTGTCGAGCTTAGAGCGGATGCTCAACGAGACCTTCGAGCTGGTCTATGAGAACGACAGCTACTCGCGGATCGAACTCGACGAGCAGTACCGCCTGACGGTCTACCAGAACGACGGCGAGCCCCTCGCACCCGAGCAGCTCTCCGGGGGCGAGCGGGCCCTGTTTAACCTCAGCCTGCGGTGTGCGATCTACCGGCTGCTCGCGGAGGGCATCGAGGGGACCGCGCCGATGCCGCCGCTGATCCTCGATGAGCCGACGGTCTTTCTCGACGACAGCCACGTCTCCCAGCTGGTCGAGCTGATCGACGCCATGCGCGAGCTGGGGGTCGAACAGATCCTGGTCGTCAGCCACGACGAGGAGCTCGTCGCGGCGGCCGACCGGCTCTTACACGTCCGGAAGGATCCGACGACCAACCGCTCGACCGTCGAGACCGCCCCGCCCCGGCGACGGCTGGCAGAAGCGACCGACTGACCGGTCACCCGTCGCCCTCTGAATCGCGGGCCAGCTGCCGTCTGAGCTCCCGGTACCGGAACGCGGCGTAGCCGGCCGCAGCGAGTCCGGCCGCGAACAGCGCTCCCCCCGGGAGCGGGTCGGCGCGAAACCAGATGAGTAATCCGCCCAGCGCGAGTCCGGCGATCCCCGCGTCCACGACGAGGACGAGCCGCCAGAACCCCACTCGAACCGCCGGGTCGATCTCCGACGACTCGGAGTCTCGGGGTCGCCCGTCCGGACCTCCGTCCGTCGGCTCCGTCGACGGCCCATCCGACTCCCGCGCCTCCGCGGTCCGCTCGAGATTCGTCGGCGTCTCGGGTCCCCCGGAGTTGGTCTCGTCCACGAGTGATCATCGGTGCGTGGTATAAAAAGGCGTGTCGTCCGCTCGGGGGATCTCGGCGGTCAGTGCATCTCGCGCAGCTCGACCGCGTTGTCGCCCTGGATCCACGCCAGGGGTCTGTCGATGTCGTAGATGACCGTGCTGTCGTCGGTTTCGTAGGCGTCGGCGCCGCCGGCCGTCTCGCCGTCTGGCTCGGCGTGCGTGTTGGTCTGGTCGGTCATTGTCGTACCTGAAACCATGGTACTGTGTCACAAGTATGTTCCGGCACGAAGCCGGTCACGGCGAGCGGCGAGAGGCACTTACTGGCGCGGGCCCAAGCAACGGCAATGGATCGTCGACCGGTCGATACGGACGAGGTGGCCCAGATCTACGACGAGCTACTCGACGCCTACGAGACGGCCTGGGAGTACCGCGGGCACAAGAGTCTCCACCTGGGACTGTACGACGAGACACACGACGATCCGGGCGCGGCGTCGATAAACGCCATGCGGGCGCTCTCGGCGGCGGCAGCGATCGAGTCTGGCGAGCGGGTGCTCAACGTCGGCTGTGGCGCCGGCGAGGACTCGGTCTGGAACGCGAAGGCCCACGACGCCGTCGTCGTCGGCGTCGATGTCGGCGAGCGCCAGCTCGCGGCGGCGAAACGAAACGCCCGCGAGCACGGTGTTGCCGACCGGACTGACTTCCGAACCGACGACTTCCACGAGCTTGCGACCGTCGAGGACGACTCGATCGATGTCGTCTGGGGGCTCGAGGCGTTCGCACACTCCCCCGAGCCCGAACGGGTCCTCGAACAGGCCCGGCGGGTGCTGGTCGCCGGCGGTCGGCTGGCGGTCGCCGACCTGTTTCTCGCGCGCGATCTCACGGGCGCCGAGACGGAGCTTCTCAAAACGGTCAACGACGGGCTCGGGGTCCGGGTCGGCTCGATCGAGGCCTTCGAGACCGCGCTGGCCGCGACCGGCTTCGAGGACGTGCGACTCCGCGAGCGCACCGACGGTGTCGAGCCGTCGCTGCGCCGGCGCAGCCAGTTTGCCGGCGTCGCCGGCCCGGTCTCCCGGGCGCTGGGGGCGATCGGACTGGGTTCCGAGACCCGGCGGGCGGCCTTCGAGGCCTACGACGCCTTGCACGAGCTCGTCTCGGCGGGCGCGGTCGAGTACCACATCGTCACCGCGACCCACCCGGGCGACCGGTAACTCCGCGGGGCCCAGCCGACGACCGGGACGGGGCGAACCGCGGGTATTTTGCCCGCCGACGAGCAAGGCGATCCAACGATGGGACAATCCGAACTCGGCGAGTACGCCGACGGCGACCGGCCGGTGCGCGCCGAGGCGCAGGCGGTCGCCGGCGGGGACGCAGAGACTCACGCCGGATCGGGGACCGGCTCCGAGTCCTCCGCCCAGGATCGGCCCGACGGCCGGTTCGAGTCGGTCGCCGAAACCGTCGATATCGCGGTGATGCAGGTCGATTACACCGTCGAGGGCAGCGGTGACGACGAGTATCCGGTCGTACACGTCTTCGGCCGGACCGACGACCGCGAGCTCGTCCACGCGCGGATCCTCGATTTCCGTCCGTACTTTTACGCGCCGGCCGAGCGGGTGACCGACGAGCGACTGGCCGAGTACGACCGGGTCACCGGCTTCGAGGAGACCGGCCCCGACGGCGAGCCCTACGCGTCGATCCGCGGGGACCGGCTGGCGAAGATCTTCGGCCGGACCCCTCGAGATGTCGGCCGGATCCGAGACGACTTCGAGCACTACGAGGCGGACATCCTCTTTCCTAACCGACTGCTGATCGACAAGGACATCACGAGCGGCGTCCGGCTCCCAGACCGAGCCGCCGGCGACGACGGCGAGGAGGGGATCCGTCGGCTGCGGGTCCACCACGAGGAGATCGAGCCGATCGAGATAGACGTCACGCCGCGCGTCAACACTTTCGATATCGAGGTCGACGACCGGTCGGGCTTCCCCGAGGACGGCGAGGAGCCAATCGTCTGTCTCACCGGTCACGATTCCTATCGTGACGAGTACGTGCTCTGGCTCTACGAGGCGCCCGACGGCGACGGGGCCGTTCCCGAGGCCTTGCCGGGCTACGAGCCGATCGCGGCCGACCGACTCGACGTCGAGGTACGGTCGTTCACGGATGAGACAGCGATGCTCGATGATTTTCTCGGATACTTCGAGACCTACGATGCCGACATCGCGACCGGCTGGAACTTCACCGACTTCGACGCCCCGTACCTGCTGGATCGCCTGGAGGTGTTGAACCCCGACACGGAGTACGATCTCGACCCCGACCGGTTCTCCCGGGTGCGGGAGGTCTGGCGCAGCGACTGGCAGGGCCCGAGCGTCAAGGGTCGGGTGATGTTCGATCTGCTCTACGCCTACCAGCGCACCAAGTTCACCGAGCTCGATTCGTACCGTCTCGAGGACGTCGGCCAGCGCGAGCTCGGCGTCGGCAAAGAGCGCTATCCCGGCGACATCGGCGACCTCTGGGAGGACGACCCCGAACAGCTGCTCAAGTACAACCTCCGAGACGTGGAGCTGTGTGTCGAACTCGACCGCGATCAGGGGATCGTCCCGTTCTGGAACGAGGTCCGGCAGTTCGTCGGCTGCAAGATCGAGGACGCCACCACACCCGGCGACGCCGTCGATATGTACGTGTTGCACAAGCTCCACGACCAGTATGTCCTCCCTTCGAAGGGCCAGCAGGAAAGCGAGGACTACGAGGGCGGGGCCGTCTTCGACCCGATCACCGGCGTGCGCGAAAATGTCAGCGTACTCGATTTGAAGTGTTTCAGCGCCGATACCGAACTGCTCACTCCCGAGGGAGCCCGTGACATCACCGAACTGGCGGTTGGCGACCCGGTGTACACGCTCAATCCCGAGACCTTGGAATGTGAGATCAAGCCAGTCGATCTAACACACGAGTATCCGAACAAATACGGCGAGTTACACCACCTCAGTGGCAACACCCACGATTTTAAACTCACAGAGAATCACCGATTCTACATTTCGAGCGAGCGGGGGTGGGATGACTTGGAGGGGGAGGACTTCTCGTTCCAGGAGTACCGAGAGATCCCAGACGGAGAACGATTCGGCTTTCCACAGCACGAGCCGATGGACGGTCGATCGCCAGACACCTTCCAGCTCGTCGACGAGGTATCAGACGGGTACGTCGTCGTCTACTCGGACGACGATCTGCGGCATTTCCGCAGCCAGATGCCCTCGGAGCTGCTCGAGGAGTTGAGCCTCGTCCACGGACCTTCCGGGGCGATGGGCATCCAGAAGAAGGTCGGTAAGTATCTCGTCCCGATCTCTGCGTTCAGAGCACACAGCGAGACCGTTCGGGCACACGCCGACACGCTCTTTCTCAAATACGATAAGGGCCACCGAGAGACGCCACTGTCGTTCTCGATGACGGCGTGGCTCGAGTTTCTCGGGTGGTTCGTCACGGAGGGGAGTCTCGATACGGAACGCGGGCGACTCACGCTCCACCAACACGACACCGACGGCCGAGACGCGATTCGGTCGCTGCTCGAGGAGATGGGACTCGAGTACAGTGTCGACGATCGAGGGTTAACCGTCTCCGACCAGTACCTCGTGAGCTGGCTTGCGGAGAACTGTGGGGACGGGGCTGCGGACAAACACCTCCCCGAGTGGGTGTTCGATCTGGACAGCGAGTTACTGTCACACCTACTCGAGACGATGATTCGTGCGGACGGACAACAGGTCGAATCGGGGCTTCGGAAGTTCTGGACGAAGAGCGATCAACTCAAAGACGATATCGTCGATCTTGCCGTCCGGTGTGGCGAGAAACCGACCGTATCGAACCAGTCAGACGGGCTGTGGTACGTCTCGATCGGCAAAGCAGGGTCGTTCAAGAAGGCCACGAACGCACGCGTCGAGGACCACGAGGGGCAGGTCTATTCGATCACCGCCAAGGACAACCACATCGTCCTCGCGGGGCGAAACGGCCAGTTCCAGTGGATCGGGCAGTCACTCTACCCGATGTGCATGGTGACGACAAACGCCAGCCCGGAAACCAAGGTCGACCCGGCGACCTACGACGGCGACACCTACGTCGCGCCCAACGGCACTCACTTCCGGAAGGAGCCAGACGGTGTCATTCGGGAGATGGTCGACGAGCTCCTGACCGAGCGGGAAGAAAAGAAGACGCTTCGCAACGAGCACGACCCCAACGAGGACGAGTACGAGCAGTACGACCGGCAGCAACAAGCTGTCAAGGTAATTATGAACTGCTTCACGCCGGATACCGAAGTTCTGACACCGCAAGGGATCTGTGGGATTCGCGAACTTGACGTGGGTGATCAGGTTTACTCGCTGAACCCGGACACCATGGAGATGGAGACAAAGCCTGTCGTCAAGACGTACGCGTATCCGGATTATCGTGGGGAACTCGTCGACATCGAGACTAACAAGATAGACTTCAGCGTCACGCCCAACCACCGGATGCTCGTTCGGAGAAACGACACAAACGGCATCACAGAAGACGAATGGGGCTTCGTCGAGGCAGGAGATCTATATGATTACTGTCACTATGAGATGCCTCACGATTGGGGCTTTGATCATGAAGAGGGGCTACCCGATAAAATAGACCTCGTAGAGTTGGCTCGGCAACACACGGAAACGAATTTGAAAATCAGTGACGGCGGAAGTGCAGTTGGAGCACGTTACGGAGAAGCAAATCTATCACGCTATATTTCTACTAGTAAGTTTCTATCGTTGCTCGCATGGTACATTACCGAGGGGAGTACCTATAGTGCGAAGACCGGTAACTACCGTATTAAAATAGCACAGGAAGACGACCAACACAGAGACCAGATTGAATCATTAATTGATTCGATAGTTGATTATTATTACATCACCGATCGTGCAATAAGTTTCTCCAGCCGGGTATTCGCCGATCTGCTTGAGACACTTTGCGGTCCAGGAAGTGATAACAAACGTATTCCAGAACTCGTGTTTGCTGCCTCAAAGGAACAAAAAGAGCGATTTCTTGAAACACTCATCGATGGTGACGGTGACCGGCAACCGAATTCCTGGCGTTACAGTACTAAAAGCGAGAAGCTTCGAGACGATATTCTGCGGTTGTGTCTACACCTCGGACTGACTCCATCATACGGCTCCGATAGCGGTGTCTGGCGAATCCGATGTACGAAAAATGGGAAGAACTCTTTCCGCATGTATCGTGACGGGTCAAAAAGCACCGCGGATAACGGTGTATACTGTGTCACTGTCGAAGATAACAATACATTGGTTGCTGGCAGGAATGGTAAGTTCCAAAACGTGTCAAATTCTTTATATGGTGTCTTGGGGTGGGATCGATTCCGTCTCTACGACCGGGAGATGGGCTCGGCGGTGACCGCAACCGGCCGGGAAGTCATCGAATTCACCGAGGAGGTTACGAACGAACTCGAAAAAGAAGTCATCTACGGAGACAGCGTCACCGGCGACAGGCCGGTCGTCGTCCGAGATCCGTCAGGTGACGTCCGAATCGTTCCCATCGAAGAGCTGTTCGAACGCGCTCCCGACGGCGGATCCGTGAGATTGGAGACGAGCGACGGGGGCAACGTGGTCGAGACCGAGCCCAAGGAGTACCGACCGCTCCCCGGATGGGAGGCGCTCTCGCTGTCCTCGAACGGTGAGTCACAGTGGCAACCGATCAAACGAGTGATGCGCCACGAGACAGCAAAAGACGTGCTCACGCTCCAGCACAAGTTCGGCGAGTCGACGACCACGCGGGATCACGCGTACGTTACCGAAGACGACGACGGGTACCACGTTGTGCCACCGACGGAACTCGACGAACCGGTCCGCGTTCCGTCTCTCCCGCCGGTCGATCGAAAAGACACCGTCGATGTCTACGAGGTGCTCGATGGGTACACTCGAGAGTACGAGGACGGCCGGGGTGGTGTTTCCGGAGACACCGTTACGAAACGCAAGGAAGTCCACGCTGACGACGAGCACGTCTGGTTCGGACAAGAACACCACGGCGAACTCGACGGGACGCCGAAGGTGACGCGATTCGTCGATCTGCAGAGCAGAGACGGCCACGCTCTGATACGGTTGTTAGCGGCGTACATCGCCGAGGGCAGCGCGTCGACGGCGGAGACGACGGACACTCGGTACGGTGCGAGCATCTCCGAGAAACGCACAGAATGGCTCGAACCGCTGCGGTCGGACTACGAGCGTCTGTTCTCGAACGTGACCGCGTCGATCATCGAGAGCGACTCTGCGGACCGGCGAACCGTCGAGTACGAGACAAACGACGGCGGAGCAGAACTCGTCTACGGGGACACGACCCACAAGATACAGATGATGAACGAGCTCGCGGCAGTGTTCTTCCGGGAGTTCGCCGGTCAGACCTCCCGCGGGAAGCGAATCCCGTCGTTCGTCTTCCACCTGCCCGAGAGCGAGCAGGAGCTGTTTCTCGAGACGTTGATCGAAGGCGACGGATCCCGCGAGTTCCCGCGGTACTCCGAGGAGTACGCACGGCGGAACTTCGATTTCGAGACGACGAGCCGCGAACTCGCGGCCGGCGTTGCGATGCTGCTCATCCAGCGCGGGGACAAATACTCGCTGAACTACCGACGGGAGAAAGACTCGTACACAGTCCGGACGTGTGACTCCTACCGCCAGGGGCGTGCCCCGGTCTACAGAGAGAAAGATCACGACGGATACGTCTACGATCTTAGCGTTGCCGAGAACGAGAACTTCGTCGACGGTGTCGGAGGGATCGTCCTGCATAACACTGACTCTGTCATGGTAAGTGTCGGCACGGATATCTCGAAGGAGGACGCGATCGATCAGTCTTTCGAGCTCGAAGAGCGCATCAACGAGTCCTACGACGAGTTCGCACGCGAGCAGTTGAACGCCGCAGAACACCGCTTCCAGATCGAGTTCGAGAAGCTCTACCGGCGGTTCTTCCAGGCCGGCAAAAAGAAGCGCTACGCCGGCC
>CAYREK010000069.1:0-11518 GCA_964423305.1 uncultured Halobacteriales archaeon
GTCACGCGTCGTCCGGACGAGTCGGGCTCTCGAATCGGATCCTGAGGAGCCAACAGACTAGAAAACCAGAACGGGTTTCTCTCACCCGACGGTTACGACGCTATGGATATCTCCGGACGGCAGGTCTTGGTGACCGGAGGCGCGGGGTTCATCGGATCGCACCTCACGGAGGCGCTGCTCGATCGGGGTGCCCGGGCCCGCGTCGTGGACGATTTCTCGAACGGACGCCGGGCGTGGGTTCCCGAGGGGGCGACACTGATCGAGGGCGACCTGACGGCCCGGGGGACGGTCGAGCGGGCCGTGACCGCCGACGTAGACGCTGTCGTCCACCTGGCCGCTCGGAGGGCGGTAAATGACGACGATCCGCGCGCGCAGTTCGCGGAGAACACGACGATGACCCACCTGCTGTTGGAGCGGTGTCGGGAGGTCAACGTGGGGACGGTCGCGTTCGCCTCGTCGTCTGCGGTCTACGGCGAAGCACCCCGGCCGACGCCCGAAGAGTACGGGCCGCTAGAGCCGATCAGCGTCTACGGCGCGGGCAAACTCGGCGAAGAAGGACTAGTCTCGACGTACGCCCACTCGCACGGGCTCACCGGCGTCGTGTTCCGGATCGCGAACCCGGTCGGACAGCGGCTCCGCGGGGCCGTGATCCCCGATTTTATCCAGAAGCTCCGCGATGATCCAACCACCCTGGAGATCCTCGGCGACGGCCGCCAACGGAAGTCCTACGTCCACGTCACCGACTGCGTCGACGCGATGTGTCACGTGCTGGCGCAGACGACCGAACAAAGCGGACCGCTCCGGACGGTCAACCTGGGGACGAACACCACCACGTCCGTCGACGAGATCGCCGAGATCGTCGCTGAGAGCCTCGGCGTGGACCCGACCTTCGAGTACACCGGCGGCGACCGCGGCTGGACCGGCGACGTGCCGAAGGTCCAGCTGTCGATCGAGAAACTCACCGCACTCGGGTGGGAGCCGACCTACGAGAGCACGCCAGCGGTACGTCGGGCCGCCGAAGAGCTCGCCGAGAGGCGCTGATCGCCGGCGACGGGAGCCGGGAGCGATAGCAACTAATTTAGGCCGCCCTAATCTACGAGGCGGCGAACGGTCGTAGAGCCGTCCAGAAAGATGTATCCGACGCAGAGGGCCGGGAGAGACCCACAGTGTGAGCGTGTCGCGGTCTCGGGACGAGTCGATCGAACCGTCGCACCGGCGGGACTCGACCGTAGGAGAAGATCCGATCGGGCGCCGGGGGGAACGGGGAGACGGCATGCGTAACCGCCCTCCGGGCGAGCGGGTCCGAGGGGTTCTCTCTCGGCGGTCGGTCTCGATCGCAGGGACGGTGCTGGTCGTGCTCGGCACCGGAGCAATCGCGGCCCGGACGGTCGATCTCGGTCTGTTCGCGCGGACGCTAACCGAGGCCGACCCGGGACTTGTTATCGCGGCGACGCTCGCGTACGCCCTCTCCTGGCCGGTCCGGGGAGTACGGTACGGCGCGGTACTCCGAGCGATGGGCCACCGGTGTGGGCGCCCGTTTCTCACCGCCGCGGTATTCGTGAGCCAGACCGCGAATCTCGTCGTGCCGGCGCGGGCCGGAGACGCGGGTCGGGCGTACCTGCTGAAGCGTCGGCGCGGGATCGAGTACGCCACGGGGGCCGCCTCACTACTCGTCGAGCGCGCGTTCGACCTAGCGGCACTCGCGACGATCGGCGGGCTCGCGGCCGCATTAGTGCAGTATTCCGGCCGACCGGTCGCCGCGATCGAGGGGGTCGGCCCCGAGGCGACCGGAGCGGCCGCAGTCGGCGCCGGGGCAATCGCGGTGGGTGCAACGGCACTCCTCCTCGCCGGGCGGGCATGGAGTCTCGCCGCTGTGCGCGTCCGGCTCGGGGACTCGGTTCTCACACGTGGCGTCGACGCGATCGCCGGCGTGTGGGCCGACGTTCGCGTCGTCGTCGCCGACGGCTCCGCGCTCGGCAGGATCTACGCTACGAGCCTGGTTGTGTGGGGGCTGGACGTGCTGACGGCCGTCGTCGTTCTCGCGGCGGTGGTCGACCGGGGCGGAAGCGGGCTCTCGGTCGCCGGACTGCTCGCGGTCGGGGCCCTCGCAGTCAGCGTCGGCAACCTCGCGAAGGTAATCCCGGTCTCGCAAGGCGGGCTCGGGCTGTACGAAGCCGCGTTCGCGGGCGTAGTCGTCGGACTCACCCCGATCGCGGCCGGCGCGGCCCTGGCGGCGGCGGTTCTCGATCACCTGCTGAAAAACGTCGTCACCCTCGCCGGCGGCGCGGTCGCCGGGCTCGCGCTCGGTCTGTCCCCGACGCTTCTCGAGAACTCCGGCGAGCGGCCGGAGCCGGGCACGTCCGACCCCTGAGCGACCGGACCGACGCGGACCGCCGTCTCGTCGAATCCGGCGCTCGCCGTGCGGATCCCGTCGAGAGGCGCTCTCGGTCGTAACACGGAGGAGACATCGGCGGTCAGGGTCGACGGAGCCGTTCTTCGAGACAGACCGCCACGATCGATTTCGCGATCGCGGCGCCGCCCTCGATTGGATCCAGCGTCGTCTCGCCGAGTCGCTCGTCGTACTCGATCGGGCGCTCGCGCACCTCGTAGCCGCGCATCAGCGGCCGGATCAGGAGTTCCGCTGAAAGGCCCGTGTTCTCGGTCCACTCGATCGCCTCGACGACCTCCCGGCGGTACGCGCGCATTCCGGTGGTGGTGTCGTGAACCCGAACGCCGGTCAGCGCAGTCGCGAGCGCGGCGAACGCGCGGTTGCCGAGTCGGTTGAGCGCCGGCATCGTCTCGGCGCCGCCCGAGAGCCGGTCGCCGCTGACCACGTCCGCACCGTCGTTGATCGCGGCGAGGAAGGCCGGCAGCTGCTCCATCGGGTAGGTGTCGTCGCAGTCGGTCGTGACGACGACGGGTCGATCGGGGGCGAGAATCGCCGCCCGGACGGCGACGCCGTACCCTCGGGCTTCCTGTTCGATGACCGTCGCACCGTGCTCGCGGGCGATCTCCGGCGTCCGGTCGGAGGACCCGTCGACACAGATCACCTCGGCGCGCCCGTCTGTCACCCGGTCGATGTCGTCCAAGACGGTCCTGATCGCCGCCGCCTCGTTGTACGTCCCCATGACGACACTCACGTCCCCGAAGGTGTACGGCTCGCCGATGTCTCGCCGGAGAGTCCTCCCCGCGTCGGGCTCCGCGACCGGGGCGTCTCGGGTCGTTCCGCTCGGCGGCAGTGAGTCACTCATCGTGGGTTACCCGCGCCGCCGGTACTTGGCCTTTAGGTTTACCTAAAACTACGGAGAGTTCGAGAGCCAGTCCGCGACGTCGTCGCCGACGCGGAGCGCGAGCGCAGCGATCGTGAGCGTCGGGTTCATCGCGCCGCCGGTCGGAAAGACCGAACTCGAGGCAATCCAGCAGTTGTCGAGGTCGTGGGTGCGACAGTGTAGATCGACGACGCCCGCCTCCGGATCGTCGCTCATCCGGGTCGTTCCCATGTGATGGTAGGCTGGCCCGGTCGCGTCGGGGCCGGCCACCCACTCGATGTCGGCCCCGAGCTCCTCGAGAATCTCTCGTTGGATCTCGTTTGCGCGCTCGATCGTCTCGAGCGCGCGGTCGCCGACGTTCCAGTGGATCTCCGGGACAGGATTGCCGTGGTCGTCCGTGCGGTCCGGATCGAGACCGACGTAGCTGTCGTCGTCGGAGAGTTGTTCGACGAGCCCGCCGACGGCCACGTGCGTGCCGTACTCCTCGCGCAGCTGTCCGAGCAGCTCGTCGCCCCACGCGTCGCTCGACAGCGCCAGCTCGGTCGGCGACGGGCCGGCGTAGTTCAGAAACTCGAGTTTGAACGGCGCGGTCGTCTCGTCTGCGTCGTCGTAGAACTGGTCGCAGCCGCTCGTGTAGAACCCAACGTGGTGCTGTCGAGTCCGCCGGTCGAGGGTGCCGCCGACGCCGGCAAACAGGTGATCGGTAAAGTGCTCTCCGACGTGTCCGCTCGTGTTCGCGAGCCCGTCGGGGTACAGATCCGAGGCCGAGAGCAACAGTAGCCGCGGCGTCTCGACCCCGCCACAGGCGAGAACGAAGGCGTCGGCCGGCTGTCTGTGCTCGGCCCCGTCGGGCGTCGCGTAGACGGCGGCAGTGACCGCGTTGGCGTCGTGTTCGAGGCGCTGAACGGGCGCGCGGTCGATGACAGTCGCACCCTTCGAGGCCGCCCGATCGGCGTGGACGGTCGCGTCGTATTTCGCGCCGCTCGGACAGACCGGCTGGCAGGTGCCGTACCCGACACAGGGCGAGCGCCCGTCGTAGGGTTCGGAGTTGCGAGCGCTCGGCACCGAGTGCATGTCGATCCCGAGCGACTCGCAGGCCTCGGCGAACAGCGAGTCGCTGTAGGAGGGCTCGAAGGGCGGCATCGGATACGGCTCCTCACGGGGCGGCGCGTACGGGTTGTCCATCGCGCCGGCGACGCCGAGTTCGCGTTCCGCCGCGGAGTAGTACGGCCGCAGGTCCGCGTAGTCGATCGGCCAGTCGACCCCGACGCCGCGCTCGCTGGCCGAGTTGAAATCGTCCTCGTGGAGCCGCATCACCATCCCCTGCCAGAGGAGCGTCGAACCGCCGAGTCCCTTCGATCGGGCCTGGTTCAACGGGTAGAACCACTCGCCGGCGTTCGTGTACGCGTCGCGGTCGCCGCCGACATCCCAGACGTCGGGGCGGTCGTGAGCGGGTCGGAGCGCCCGTTCCTGCCGAGCCAACCGGTCGGCCGGATCGAACCGGGGTCCGGCCTCAAGAACGACCACCTCGCGGTCGGCCGCGAGTCGGTCGGCGACCAGGGCTCCTGCCGGTCCCGCCCCGACGACACAGACGTCGGCGTCCGCGACGGGCGTCCGGTCCAGCGAATCCGTGTCGTCTGCGGGTGCCGTGCTCATCGCGGGGCCCGCTGGTAGCTGCCGAGCCCGCCGGCGTGTCCCTGCGGGTTCTCGAGACCGATCAGTTCGCCACCCGTCGGGGAGGCGTACAACGCCAAGAGCAACTCGTTGATCACGTAGTACCGGACCCGTTCGACGTCCGAGCCGTCGGGAACCGGATCGGCGGCGTCGGCGCCCATCCGCTCTAGTGCCTCCTCTCGCTCGGGGGGAGCAAGCGCCGCGAACGGCTCGTCGTACCACGCCCGGGTGTACGCATCGAGGTAGGCGACGGCGTCCCCGATCGCCCGTGCGTGCTCCGGGCGGTCCTCGGCCCGGCCGCGAGCGTACCGCCTGACGAACGGCTCGACGTTATCGACCGCAGAGGGATAGAGCACCTCGGCGCCGGCGACCAGCGTCGTCACCGCCTCCCCGCCGAGAGGCGTCTCGTCCCCGGAGTCCTCCCGGGACAAAGCGAACCCGACACCGCCGACGGCGGCGCCGGTGGCCGCCAACGCGGCGATCGCGTCCCGCCGTGACAGTTCCATCGCCGCGGGATTAGGTCAGCCTAAACTTATCCGTTTGGATCCACGGCTACGAGCTCGCTGCGGACGAACACGCCGTCGGGAGCAGCCGCGGGGATGTGCGCCGCCGCCCCGCCACAGAACTGGGGAGCGCGACAGCGTTCGGTGCGGGGCGAGAGCGCGCGGACTTTGCCCTCGGAGAGCGCGACCGGAAGATCGAGGCGGTAACTGAACCCGCCGCGGGGGCCGTAGTCGACGAACGCGGCGAGCTCGACGGTCTCTCGGCCCTCCAGGGCGATCGCCGTCTCGTCTCCGGGGGTAACGGGGCGAACGTCGCCGGCGAGGCGGGCCCGGCCGTCCTCGATCGTGAGCGCGAGATCGAGGCTGTCGGCGTCGCTAGAGGCGGTGTAAAGCTCGCGGGTCTCCTCGCCCAGCCGAACCGTGACTCCGACTGCACCGTCGGGGATCCCGAGGGTCGTCTCGAGACGGACGCGGGAGCCGGAGACGTCACTGACCCGCTGGAGCCGGGCCTCCCGGGGTGACCCCGCGTACGGGGCCCACGCCCCGCGGTAGGCGTACCGGTAGAGGTCCCTGTCGGGAAACGCGTCCGCGACGGCGAAGGGCCGGTCGTCGATCGCGTAGACGGCGGGGCCGTCGAACCCGGGCTCGTTTCTGAGCGGCTGGAACGGGTGGTTGAGCCAGTCGCCGTATGGATCCGGGAGCAGGACCACCGACCGCTCCGGGGGACCGCCGTCGAACGGCTCGTAGGCCTCCTCGTATGCGTCGGTCGCGGCGGCGTTTTTCTCGATCGGAGTCTCAAGGGCGGTCGCCGTCACCCCGCCGACGATGCCGACGCCCACGAGTGCGACGACGGCGAGTCCCGCCACGGCCAGCCGGCGGTCCAGGCGCCGACCCAGGGCATCTGACAGGCGGCGCCTGCTCCAGACCGCCCCGGCGGCCGCGAAGGCCGCCGTCGGGAGCAGGAGATCGAAGTGGTAGTACGGCCCGAACGCCGAGACGAGTCCGTCACCGGGGCGGGCGAGATCGCCGAGGATGTTGAGGTTGCCCCAAAAGTAGATGTTCCCGAGCGAGACAGAGCCGAACAGCCCGGCGAGTACCGCCGCGCGCGGGAGACGGCCGACCCCGACGGCGCGGACGACGCCGACGGCAGCCAGCCCGGCTCCGACGAGTCCGCCTGCGATCCACCGGGTGAAAAACAGCTCGAGGGCGATGCGGTTCGCTCGGACCGCGAGCGCTGGGGTGTACCGGATCTCGCGGGTGAGGATCCGGCGGCGTCCGAAGCCCGGACCGTCCAGGGGCGCGAACGCCTCGTAGGGGAAGCGAAGCGGCGATCCAGTCAGGATGGCGTTATACGCCAGGGCGACGCCAACGCCGGTCAGCCCGAGCGCCGCGACGACGAACTGGTGGGGGACTCGCCCGGGCCACTCGCGGGGGAGCTGCCAGAGCGCGTGGACGACAAACGGCGCGGCAAACAGGACGGCGGTGTAGGGCCGCGCGAAGAAGGCCAGCCCGACGGCTACCCCGGCAAGCGCCGCCCACCGACGGTCGGCGGTCCGGTCCGCGCGGAAGTATCCGTAGGCAAACAGGAGGTTCAAAACTGTCGTCGGAGCGTAGGGCAGAAACACCGACGCATCGACGAGAAACAGCGGCGAGGCCAGGACGAACGCGCCGGCCAGCAGCCCCGTCGGGCGATCGAAGACCTCGCGGACAACGCCGACGACGAGCGCGGGGATGGCGGCGGCGATCCCGACGAGCGCGAGCCGGTATCCCCCGAGAAACTCTCCGAGGGCGAACATGGCCGCCGGAACGGGCGCGTACTTTGGGTACAGCCGGTCGCCGTCGGCAACAAAAAACCACGGGCGGAACGCGTCTTCGACCGGCGGTCGGAGCGTCAGCTGTCCCTCGAGCAGCATCGCGGCCTGCTGGAGGTAGACCCCCTCGTCGTGGTTGAGCGAGTGATACGGGAACAGCTCCGTCGCGAGCAGCCACGCGGCGAGTGCGCCCGCGAGGGCGATGCAGGCCGTTGCGAGGCGGTATCGGCGGCGGTCCATCCGATCAGTCGGCCGAGCCGGCCCGGAACCACGCGAGGGGGTGCCCGGCGGCGACATCCACCCGGACCGGATCGCCGACCTCGAGCCGGTCGACGTGGTTGTGCTCGCAGTAGACCGCGTCACCGGACTCTAACTCGACCCGGTAGACGAACGACGAGCCGACGTACTGGCGGTGGGCGACGTGACCGTTCGCCTCGGGGGTCTCGGCGAGGGTCGCGCGCAGGTCGTCCGGCCGGACGAGAACGTCCACCGCCGCGCCGGTATCCGGACCGCCGTTCCGGAGCATCTCGGGCTCGAGGGCCCCGAGCGGCGTCTCGACGCGACCGCTCGCGGGTCGGGCCGAGACGAATCCGGTCTTGCCGAGAAACTCGGCGACGAACCGCGAGGCGGGATCCTGAAACACCGTCTCCGGTCGATCGACCTGTTCGAGGCGGCCCCCGTTGACGACCGCAACGCGGTCGCTGATCGAGAGCGCCTCCTCTTGATCGTGGGTGACCGAGACCGCGGTCACGCCGGCTTCTTTGAGGATCCGCCGGACCTCCGTGCGCATCTCCGTTCTGAGCCCGACGTCGAGATTCGAGAACGGCTCGTCGAGGAGCAACACGTCCGGCTCGGGGGCGAGCGACCGCGCCAGGGCGACCCGCTGGCGCTGTCCACCCGACAGCGAGTCGGGGTCGTGCTCGCGGTACTCTGAGAGGTCAACGAGATCGAGCAGCCGCTCGACCCGGCGCTCGCGTTCATCGTTCGACCGGTCCCGGATCCCGTAGGCGACGTTTTCTTCGACCGAGAGGTGGGGAAACAGCGCGAAGTTCTGGAAGATGAGCCCGATGTCCCGGTTCTCGGGGCGGACGAACCGCCCCTCGCCGGCGACGGGCTCGCCGCGCAGGCGGATCGTCCCGCCGTCGGGTCGCTCGAGTCCCGCGAGCAGCCTGAGCGTGGTGGTCTTGCCACAGCCCGACGGCCCCAACAGCGTGAGCAGCTCCCCCTCCCGAACCGACAGCGAAAAGTCCTCGACGGCCACCTCGGCGTCGAAGGTCCGGGTGACGCCGTCGAGTTCAAGGACGGGCTCGGCAGCGTCTCCCCCGCGACGGGTGTCGTTGACCGCTGCCGTCGACTCCCGGACCGTCCGCGCTCGGGGATCACCGGCCGGCACCGTGCTCACCTCCGCGGAGGATGACGGCCATCGAGAGCCCGGAGACGACGACCAACACCAGCGCCGGCACGGCCGCCTGGCCGTACAGCCCCGCCTCCCGAACCTGCCAGATGTGGGTCACGAGCGTCTCGAATCCGAGCGGGCGGAGGATCAGCGTCGCCGGGAGCTCTTTCATCGTCGTGAGAAAGACAAGCGCCGCGCCGGCGGCGACTCCGGGCGCGATCAGCGGGAGCGTCACCGAGCGGAAGGCACCGGCGCGCGACCGACCGAGGGTGCGGGCCGCCTCGACGAACCGGCCGTCGACCTGCATGCGCGAGGCTTTGATCGAGCCGATCGCCTGGGGCATGAACCGGATGACGTAGGCGAACACGAGAATCGGGATTGTCTTGTGTAGCCCGGGAACGAAATCGAGGCCGAAGCCCACCAGCGCGATCCCGACGACGATACCGGGGGTAGCGTATCCGATGTAGGGAACCCGATCGGCGATCAGCGCGAGCCGGGAGTCCGAGGCGGCCGACCGCAGGGCGATCGGGAGCGCGATCGCCACCGCCGCGGCGGCCGCGAGCGAAGAGACGTACACCGACTGCCAGGCGTACGACCAGGCAAACGGCAGCGCACCCGTCGCGTACCCGGGGCCGGTGCGGACAAGCCACATCCCGAAGATCCCGATCGGAAGCGCGATCGCGACCAGTCCGATCGCCGCCGGTAAGAGCATCGCCGGGTATCGCCAGCGCCCCAGCGAGAGCACCGTCGCCCCCCGCCGGCCGCGGCTCGTGTAGGCGTCGGCGTCGTCGGTGCCGATCTTGGCTTCGAGCACGAGGATGACCGCCGCGACGGCGAACAGCTGAACCGAGAGCAACGCGACGTAGTTGTTCAAGAACCCGTCGTACCGGGCGTAAATGAACTGCGTGAACACCTCGACGCGCATGAAATTCGGAGTCCCGAAATCCGAGAGCGTGTACAGCGCGACGAGCAACGCGCCGGCGGCGACGGCCGGCGCGATCTGCGGGAGCGTGACCCGGCGGAAAGCCTCGAGTCGGCCGGAGTTGAGCGTCCGAGCGGCCTCGACGAGCGAGGCGTCGAGCGACAGCAGCGCCGCCCGCGTCGTCAAAAACACGTATGGGTAGGTGTACAGCGTGAGGACGATCGCCGCGCCGAGAAAGCCATAGATCGTCGGCAGCCGGTCGACGCCGACGACCGCGAGCGCGTCGGTGAGTGCCCCGCGGGGCCCGAACGCCGAGATCGCGGCGAAGGCCCCGAGGTAACTCGGAACGGCGAGGGGCAGGGCGACGACGACGGTCCAGAACCGTTGGAAGGGCAGGTCGGTCTGGACGGTGAGCACGGCCAGCGGAACGCCGAGGGCGACGCTCGCGCCGGTCACGACGCCGACGAGCGCGACCGTGCGGGCGAGCACCTCGAGTGTCGTCGGCGCGACGGTCAGGCCGATCGCCGCCGGGCCCAGCTCGAGAACGTTGACCGCGAGCCACCCGAGCGGCGCCACGAGAACGAGCGCGACGGCGACCGAGAGCGCGGTCAGTCCGGTCCGGAGCGTCACCGCTCGCGGTGCGAGCCGATCGCCCAGCCGCGTAACGCGCTCCCGGACGCTCATCTCAGGCCAACACGTCGGCCTCTCGCATGAGTTCGAGGGTCGGTTCGAGATCGGACAGGGCGGCGAGATCGATATCCGGCGGGTTCAGCTCGTCGACCGTCGGGAGATCTCCGGGGGGCGCGATATCGGCGACCATCGGGTATGCAAAGCTGATCGTGGTAAAGAACTCTTGTGCTTCCGAGGAGAGGAGATGCCGGATGAAGTTGTTGACCAGCGTTCCCTTATTCGTGCCGCGGATTCGGAGCGCCCCGGCGACGTTGACGAGCGCTCCGGCGTCGTTTTCGGTGAAGGCCAACCCCAGGGGCGCGTCCGGTCGGCTGTTTCGAACCCGAAGGGCGTAGTAGTGGTTCGCGAACCCGGCACTCAGGGCGCCGTCTGCGACCTGGTTCGCGATGACGAACTCGTTCGGAAACCGGCCGGTGCCGGCCTCCCGGAGCGAGACGAGCCAGTCGAGGGTCGTCTCGCGGCCCTCGACCAGGCGCATCGCGGTGATGAACGACTTGAACGCGCCGTAGGTCGGTGCCCAACCCATCTGTCCGCGCAGGAGCTCGGTCTCCGGGATCTCTTGGACCGTCGTCGGGATCTCATCGGCGTCGAGTTCGTTCGTGTTGTACGGAATCGACCGCGCTCGCCCCGCGACCCCGACCCAGGCGTTGTCCGCTCCGCGGAACTTCTCGGGCACGGGATCGACGACCGCCGCGGGCAGGGACTCGTAGGCGTCGTTGTCGGCGACGAAGCCGAGCGAACTCGCGTCGATCGACCAGAACACGTCGGCCTCGGGGGAGCCGGCCTCGACCTCCCTAACTGTCGTCTGTGCCAGCGACGAGGACGGCGCGGAGCTACGGAACACCTGAAAGTCGGGGTAGATCTCCTGGAGTCGGTCGATGAACTGAGTGTAGATCCCCCCCTCGCCGCCGCCGATGTACAGGTTGAGCGACCCGGACAGGTCCGGAAGGTCTCTGATCGACGTCCCGCCAGGTGCCGGCCGCCCCTCGATCAGCGCGCCCGAGCCCCGGAAGGCACTCAACTCGGGGATCTGGACGTTCTGCGAGGAGCTGTCGTCGTCTCCGGAGAGGTCCGAACAGCCGGCGATCCCGGCGGTCGCGCCCGCTCCGAGCGCGCCGAGGAGCCGTCGTCGGGTCACGGCGTCAGAGTGATCCATAGGTTTTAGGCCTGCCTAAAGCGATTAAACCGTTTCGCTTCGCGGGTGATTCTCGGCACCGACGGGGTGGTCGAGGCCGGCTCGCGGGTCGAGCGGG
>CAYREK010000070.1:0-407 GCA_964423305.1 uncultured Halobacteriales archaeon
TCGTGATCGTCGACCGGCAGATCGGCAGCTGTGGGCACCGCGTCGGGGGCAGGAAAACCGTACTCGTCTTGGAACGTTTCGTCCTCCGCGATGAGATCCTCGAGCCGTTCCTGGAGTTCGTCCGGACTGTGCTCACGTGCGAGCGACTCGACGCGCTTCCACCGAAAATACGAGTCACTCCGCCGGTAGTGGACCGGCCGCCCGTCACGGCGTTCCGCAACACCCATTTCGGCCAACTGTTCGAGCGCGTCGCGCGCTGCGGTTTCGGAACACTCCGCTCGGTCGGCATATTCCTGGGCCGTGAGAAACGACTATGAGCCAACGAGAACGTCGTAGACCCGTTGGAATGTTGTCCGCTCGTCCTGCCAGCGGTCGGCTGCACTCGTATCGCTCATACACCGAGTTCG
>CAYREK010000070.1:417-7936 GCA_964423305.1 uncultured Halobacteriales archaeon
CTCCACACGACTGAAGTCGTGGGATTCCCACGGCACCGCACCGCTTGGGTGGGATATTGTGGTTTGCGACCGACGAACGCTGGCGGAGCCAAGCAGCCGTTACTCCTATCCTCCGGTGGGAGCGTGGTTCTGCCCCGGTGACTCGGAGTTACCGTTGTTTTCCGTCGGTATAGAAGTAGAGCATTTTTAATCACATATATGTTGGGCATCTCGGCGTGGAATATCCAGCCGTGGCTACGAGCGTGGAGAGAGTCCCAGTTGTCGGCTTCATCCACCCCCTGAAGGGGTGGGCTTTCGCCTCGCTACCGCTGTAACGACTCGACGACGGGCCAGTCTGGGCGCGGGTATTCACTCGTAGGTGCCGGTCATCCCGCCGTCAAAGAGCAGATCCCCGCCGTTGAGATGGGTCGCAAGCTCCGAGAAGCCGAGCACGAACAGGTTCGCCACGTCGACCGGCGCCATCAGTTCCTTCGTGCGGGCCTGCCCGAGCATCACGTCCTCGACGACCTCGCGTTCGGAGAGCCCGCGACTCCGGGCGGTGTCTGGAATCTGATCGACCACCAGCGGCGTCGCGACGTAGCCCGTGCTCACCGAAAACGACCGCACCTCGCCGTTGCCCTCGGCGGCGATCGACTGGGTGAGCCCCCGGAGGGCGAACTTCGAGACGTTGTATCCCACCTTCTCGGCGGTCACGTAGTGGCCGTGCACCGAGGCCATGTTGCCGATGCAGCCGGTGCCGTCGCCGCTCTCGCGGATCGCCGGCAGGGCGAGTTTGCTGAGATACAGCGGCGCCCGGACCATCACCGCGTGCATCTTGTCGTAGGTGGCCATCGGGAACTCCTCGATCGGGTCGATGTGCTGGAACCCGGCGATGTTCGCGACATACGACAGCGCCCCCAGCTCGGTCGCCGTCTCGACGGCCGCCTCGGTCTCGGCGTCGTCGGTGAGATCCGCCGGCACCGGCTCGATCTGCCCCGCGGCGCCGAGTTCGTCGGCTTTCGCGAGCGTCTCCGCGAGCCCGTCCTCGTCGACATCGACCCCGGCGACGGTTAGGCCGTTTGCCGCCAGGGCGAGTGCGGTCGCCCGGCCGATGCCCGACGCCGCGCCCGTCACTAAGGCGACTGTCTCCGGATGGAAGGACGGATCGTCGACGTGGTGGATGTCCTCGGCGGTGAGCTCCGGCGCGTCGATGGTGTCGGACGACATGAGGCGACGTTCGACGCGTCGGCCCTTGTGCGTTCTGGGGACAGACCGACAGATGGGTCCCTGACCGAGCGGCGTCGGGGTCACCCGCCCGTCATCCGGACGAACGCCGACGGTGTCGATGTGTCGACCGGACAGCTCCCCAGACTGGTCGCTGACGGCGCCGACCGCACCGGCGCTGGTGACAACCACGATGGAGATCCGTCGGTCCGCGACGGTGACACCTAGTATTCTTAATGTTCGTTGGTAGAAATCATATGCCTAAGTTTGATAATGATCGGCGGATATGCAGTGAACGGTTATGAAGAAGTTTACCGAGTCTACTGACGTGGCGGCAGGGAGACGACAGAGACAGGCCGTGGGAGCCTCGGTGGGTGTCGACGCATGACAGACGCGTCCGGGTCGCCGGGCGAGGAATCGAAGACAGATCGGACAGACACGAGACGCCCCGACCGGGTCGCGGCGGGCGAAAGCGGAACTACCCGCCGGACCGCGCTGAAGGCGGGCGCGGTCACCGCGGCGACGGCGGCGCTGGCGGGGTGTTCGGCGCTGCTGGGCGGCGGCGACGACGACTCCGGGGAGGCGGCCGATGTCGGGACTGACCAGCTCGAAGCGGGGCTGCTGACGTTCACGCAGGGCGCGGCGTCGGTGCTTGGCATCCAGGCACAGCGGGGCGCAGAGAAGGCGGTCGAACGGATCAACGAGGCCGGCGGGGTCGCCGGCCAGCGCGAGGTGAGCCTCGAGGTGGTCGACGAGACCGAGTCACCGACCGACGACTACCAGCAGTTCATCAACGACGGCAAAGATGTCACGTTCGGCCCGGTCTCGAGTGGCACCCACGAGTCGATCGCGCCGGACATCGAGACCAACGAGGTCGTCAACGTCGCGACCGACGGGACCGTGACGACGCTGTACGAAGAGACCAACCCGAACCCGACCTACTCGTTCCGGTTCCAGAACTACGACGTGATGGAGGCGACCACGGCGGCACTCGAGGTCGTCGAGCGGCTCGACGCCGCCGAGATCGACACGTACGCGGGGGTGAATCCGGATTACACGTTCGGTCGTGACGAGATGGAAGTGTTCTCGCTCGCAATCGAGGGGATCACCGGCGCCGAGGAGGTCTACTCGGGCTTTCCCGCGCTCGGTGAGAGCGACTTCTCGACGTACATCTCCCGTATCAACGACGAGGAGCCCGACGTCGTCTTCTCCAGTTGCTGGGGCGGTGACGCCTCGAATTTCCTCTCGCAGGCGTTTCAGCGGAACATGTTCGACAACGTCGACGTCGTCGTCGGCCCGGTGTTTTACGGGTCGGCCAATGCCATCGACGAGGAGGTCGTCACCGGAACCGACCGGGGAACGATCCTCGCGGGCTCGCGTAACGGCCTGGGCGACGGCCGTCGAGAAGGCCATCGAGATCGTCGGCGGCTACCCGAGCCAGGAGCAGATCGCGATGACCCTCGAAGAGCACGGCTTCTACACGCCGGCGGGCTATCACAACGTCTGTGCGGACCACACGGGCCGGAGCAACGGCTACGCCGGCGTGATGGAGTGGGACGGCGATCTCGGCGCGCCGGTGCTCACGGATGTCAACGTCTACCCGAGTACACGGATCTCGCCGCCGCCGATGGGAACCGACTACGAGAGCACCGCGATGGACTGGCTGAACTCGTGGGACTGAGCCGGTCGATCTGGTCCTCCCGGCTGTCGAGTGAGTCCGGCGTCCGCGCCCGCAGAGTGCCATGACGGGTGCGGCGGTGGATCCGGCCGTTCTCGAGCCCACACTCGGAGGGGAGGCCCTCGCCGGCGTGCGCACGCTGTTACAGCCCGAGACGTTCGTCGAGCAGACGATCAACGGGCTCCAGCGGGGGCTGGTGCTCTTTCTGATCGCCTCGGGGCTGACGGTGATCCTCGGGATCCTCGACGTGCTCAACTTGGCCCACGGCGAGCTGTACGCGCTGGGGGCGTTCATCGCCTCCTCGGTCGCCGGCGCGCTCGTCGGTTCCACCGGGCTCGTGGCGCCGCCGACCGGCTTCGATCCCGTGGCGTCGTTCGCGTTCGTCGGCGTGTTGATTCTAGTGGCGCTGATTACGGCACTAATCATGTTGCCAATCGGGGCCGTCATCGAGACGACGCTGATCCGGCCGATCTACGAGCGGTCACAGACCTACCAGCTGGTCTTGACCTTCGCTGTCTTGCTGATCATCGCGGATCTCATCGAACTGATCTGGGGGAGCCAGCCCCGCGGCGCCGGGCTCTCCGCACAGCAGGCCGTCAACGACATCCCGACGTTCGAACTTATCGGGTTCGGAAACGTTCCGTCGCTGGTTGCGATGATCATCGCAGTGAGCCTGCTCGTCGGTGGGGCGCTGTTTTGGTTTTTCTCCCGGACTAAGACGGGCCGGATCATCCGTGCGACGGCGATCGACCGGGAGATGGCCACCGCGATCGGCGTGAGCCCGAGTCGGACGTTTACGCTCGTGTTCGCGCTCGGGGCGTTTCTGGCCGGGTTCGCCGGCGCAATGGAGTTCATCCGGGCGAGCGCACAGCCGGGTATGGGCGAGAGCGCGCTCATTCTCTCCTTTGTGGTCGTCGTCGTCGGCGGCCTCGGCAGTCTGCGCGGGGCCGTCGTCGGCGCGATCGTCGTCGGCGTCCTCGAGAACTGGATGATCGTGATCAACCCCGAGTTTCGGACCGCGGCGCCGTTTGCCGTGATGATCCTCATCCTGTTTCTCAAGCCCAAGGGCCTGTTCGGATCGTGGGGTGAGCGGACGTGACACCCAGACCCGGCCCCGGACTCGACCGCGAAGACGGACAGCTCCGGATCAAGCTAATGAAGGGTCTGGTCGTGACGCCGTTGCAGCTGCTCGGCATACTCCTCGGGGTCGGACTCCTGTTTGCGCTTCCGGATATCGCACGGTCGACCGAGGCGATCCCGATCCGCGAGCGGCCGGTCTATCGCGGGATGGTACTCGGGCTGGCGGCCGTCGGGCTCAACCTCCTCTTGCGCCATGCTGATCTGGTCTCCTTTGGACACGCCGCCTTCTTCGGGACCGGGGCCTACGCAACGGCAGCCCTGATCCAGTTCTACGGGATCCAGTCGGTGTTCGTGTTGCTCCCGGTGGCGGTCGTCGCCGCGACGCTGGTCGCGGTGTTGGTCGGCTACTTTACGCTGCAACACACGGGCCTGTACTTCGCGCTGGTGACACTCGCGTTCGGACAGCTGCTGTACTCGATCCCGCGGGGAATCAGCGAACTCGGCGGGACCGACGGACTCAACGTGCTCGCCGCGAGCGGGGGGTCGGTCGAGGAACGGTTCCCGCGGCTGGCCGGGATTGCCCTGACCGGCGGCGACGTCGCAAACAGCATCCTGTTTGCCGTCACGATCGTCGTGTCGATCACCCTGTTGCTGGTGATGTTGCGGATCTCGAAGTCGCCGTTCGGTCGGGCGCTCGATGCCATCGGGCAGAGTCGGACCCGGGCGCGGTTCCTCGGGCTACCGGTCAAGCGGTACGTCTGGGCCGCGTTCGTCATCTCGGGGTTTTACGGCGGCGTCGCCGGGGGGCTGTACGCGGTCTTTTTCACCTCGGGGGTCAGCCCGGACGCGACCCTCCAGGTGTTTGTCTCCGGCGATATCCTGTACATCGCGATCCTCGGCGGGTTCAAGACGCTCACCGGTCCGTTCGTCGGGGGAATCGTCTTCGAGGTGTTGGCGAACGTCGCCTCGGACTTCGAACTCACCGGGCCTGGCGGGACCAAGGAGATCGGCCGCATGCTCACCGGGATCGCGCTGCTGATTATCGTCTTTGCGTTCCCGAGCGGCGTCGTCGGCTCGCTCAAACGCGGCGGACGCGTCCGACGGGCCGCCGCCAACCTGCGGAACGATCCCACGCTCGTCCGGTCGTGGCTCGGCCGGGCCGTACGCGGCAGCGTCGCGGCAGTAAACCGTGCGATAGAAACCGTTCGGATCCTCGCTGGGAGATAATACTGAATGCTCGAAGCACGCGGACTCAGGAAGTCGTTTGGAAAGCTCGTGGCGACCGACGGGATCTCCGTCGAGTTCGGCAAGGACGACGGCGAGATGGTCTTTATCGTCGGGCCGAACGGGGCCGGTAAGTCGACACTGATCAACCTCCTGACCGGGCTACTTGAGCCCGACGAAGGCGAGGTCGTTCTCGACGGTGAGACCATCACCGACCTGCGGCCCGACGAGCGCGTCCACAGGGGACTGGCCCGGAGCTTCCAGGTCGTCGAGATCTTCGAGGAGATGACCGTCGAGGAGAACATCCGGACCGCCGCCCTGATCAACGAGGGGATGACCGGCGGATTCACCCCCGGAACGGCGCTGCGCGGACTGTTCTCGCTCGACGACGAACACGAACGCGTCGAGGCGACCGTCGCAGAGTTGCTCGATCAGTTTCGGCTGGCGGATGTCGCAGATGATGTCGCCGAGCAGCTTCCACACGGAGACCGAAAGCTGCTCGACGTGGCGATGTCGTTCGCGCTCGAACCCGAGTACCTGTTGCTCGACGAGCCCACCTCCGGGGTCTCCGCACAGGAGACCGACCACGTCATCGAGACGATCGTGGCGGTCAGCGATCGCCAGAACGTGACCACTGTGACGATCGAACACGACATGGACCTGGTGCGGGGGTACGCAGACCGGGTCGTCGCGCTCCACCAGGGCTCGGTCCACGGCGAGGGACCGCCGTCGATACTCGAGACCGACGACGAGTTGCGGCGGCTCCTCCTCGGGGTGGAGGTGGGCGAATGAACGACGAGCCGCTACTCTCGGTCACCGATCTCGACGCGGCCGTCGAGGGGTTCCAGGTCACCTACGGCGTGGACCTCCAGGTTGAGGCCGCAAGCGCCGTCGGGTACGTCGGTCGGAACGGCGCCGGGAAGACGACGACGTTCCGGAGCGTGATGGGACTGGCCGAGATACTCGATGGCTCGATCAGGTTCCGCGGCGAGGAGCTGACCGATCTCCGCCCCGAGCAGATCCCACAACGCGGGATCGGCTACCAGCCCGAGGACCGCAAACTGTTCACCGGGATGACCGTCGACGAGAACTTCCGGATGCCGATCTGGACGCTCGGCGACGAGCGCGGCATCGACGACGAAGACCGGGCCGTCGAGGACGTCTACGAGATCTTCGAGGAGCTCTCGGACCGGCGCGAGGCAAACGTCGAGAATCTTAGCGGCGGCCAGGCGAAGATGGTCTCGATCGGGCGCGCGCTCGCGCTCAAGCCCGACCTGCTCGTTCTCGACGAGCCACTCGAGGGACTGGCCCCGATCATCGTCGAGCGCCTGAAAGGCTACATCGAGAAGATCAACGACCGTGGCATCGCCGTCCTCATCGCCGAGTCGAACGTCCAGCACGTCCCGGAGATGGTCGACGAACTGTACGTCGTCGAACGCGGCGAGATCGTCGACCACGGCGACCCGGCGGTCGTCTCACAGCAACGCGAAGTCCAGGAGCTGATGCAAGGAAGCGGCGTCGAGTGACTCACTCGGGGCCAGTCTGTCCGCGCTCGGTGGCGTCTGTCCCAGCTCGGGGGCCCCGCCGGATCGACTCACCGTCGGCGGGATAGTCTCGCCCGATGCACAACTGCGCCCGTCGGGGAACGGCGTCGGGAGCGACCGATGGTCGCACCGCAGTGGATCTCCGCAGCGGTGAACTCGGGCACTCGGATGGTCGTCGCCGATGTCAGTCGACGTGTCCTACCGCGAGACACAGCCGTTGTGGACGGATGTCGATCATCATGACGACCACGTCGGTACCCCACACCCCCACCCCACCGCTTCCGCTGTTAACATAAAACAGATACCACCGTCACCGACAGAAACGAACGGCCTCAGCTCACGCAGACTCAAGCAGCGCCGATAATCCACTCCGGACCGCCGAAACGGACTGCTCCAACTGGTGTTCGTTGTATTTCCCACCGTCTTTCCCGCGATTGTGTTCGGTCGAACTCGTGATCCCCAACTGCGCCAACTCACCAAGATAGTCCCGCACCGAACGCTCCGAGACCGGGCTCACCCCTTCGGAGTGAGCCACTTGTCGATACGCTTCAACAACTTCACGCGTCCGTGCCGGCGTCTCATCGCGTTCGTGGAGTAGGGTAAGTGCGTACAACACGAGTTTCCCGTGCTCGGAGTAATTCTGTATCCCCTCTATCACTTGATCCGTCTGCACGCGCTCACGGGCCTCTTGAACGTGTGCTTCTGTCACAACGTTCGAACCGTTCTCGCGTGCGACATCGCCGGCCTCCAAGAGGAGATCCAAGGCTTTCCGTGCGTCACCGGAGTCTTT
>CAYREK010000070.1:7946-11514 GCA_964423305.1 uncultured Halobacteriales archaeon
CTTTCGCCCCGTACGCCGCACACATCGCGACCACTCCGTCTTCAAGAACGCCGTCGTGGAACGCGACCCGTTCGCGCTGTTCAAGAACCAGTCGGAGTTCGTCGGCGTCGTACGCGCTGAACGACACTTCCTTCTCACAGAGTGACGATCGGACCTTTGAGGACAGCTGCGTCCGGAAGTCAAGATCGTTGGAGATCCCAATGACGCCGAGTTTCGCGTCGCTGATATCGCCGTTCGAGCGAGCACGCGACAGTTTATACAGCAGCGAATCGTCCTCTATGTGATCGACTTCGTCGAGCACAATGAGGACTGTTCCCCCACGTGCGTCGAGTTCGTCGAAGAGAAATTCATACACACTCGCCTGTGGATACCCCGTGTTGGAGATCTGCCGCCCTGGCTCCCGGAGTTCGTTAACCAGCTTCACGGCTACTTGGTAGGAGGTGTTCAATCCGTCACAGTTGACCTCGATCGTCGTGAGTTCGAGTTCCGACACGTCGGTCGCGTCCCGTTCGAGCGTACGGAGCAGGTAGCGTGTGGCCGCGGTCTTTCCAACCCCACTCTTTCCGTAGAGAAAGACGTTTGAGGGGGTCTCGTTGTTGATGACCGGCTGGAGGGCCGCGTGATATTGACTGAGTTCCCCATCACGCCCGACAAGACTGTCGGGCGTCCACTCTTCAAGGAGTGCCTCCCGATTCTCGAAGATGGAGTCGTTCGGGGTGAACGAAAAGTCGGCCATGAGACTGGTATTTCGCCCTGTCTATTTAAATCCACCAGTTCTTTTGTTTCTTTTGTTTCAGTTTGTTTATATACGTTTGACTCCAACGGTTCCGCTGTTAATATCACCGTGTTTCACTCTGTTCCGTGGTGATTTATTTTTCCGACAAACTCCGCTGGTTCTATTAATACACTGGCATTTCTGTGATAACAGCGGAACCGATGGGGTGTAGGCTATCCTGTCTCCCCGAGAGGTGGAGCGCTAACAGCGGAAGCGGTAGGGTGGAGTCTGTGAATGCCACAGATTACTATGTCAGGATAAATATCCCTGCTTCCACTGTTAGCCGTCACGGTACAGTTGTTTTTCTAATTAGCCCTTATTTCCCTACATAACAGCGGAACCGGTGGGGTGAGGGTGTTCTTCAGAGTCTCCCGGCTCGTGTTCAAGCCCGACACCCCACCGTCGGTGTCTCTGCAGTTGCAGTCATGGATCTTGAGTGGCGACTTCCCTTGCGTTCGTGCCTGGATCCGTACCGCATACGAACGTGATGCGACACTAGTCGCAGACGCGGACGATGACTTCGACTGTCTTCCGGCAAACGTTGAGGCACGTAGATTTCGCGAAGAGGGCGCGTGAAAATCTAGGAATTCAAGAATAGGTCCTGACTCCCGGTGGTGAGCCGCCGATGCTATCCGAGGGCACGGAAGGCAGACGGTCTCTCGGCGAGCGATCGGCGCGCAGCCGAAATCACGCTGGTGTCCTGAGAGCACCGATGCCAGCAGCCGTTGACGGACGGATCAGGGCAAGTGCTCTGGGGTCCGTTCGCACTCTTTGAGTTCCGTAATGACAAGACATGGCGGTCTCGAACCACGTGACTCCGGGCCGGTTACCAGGTCAGCCCCTCGTAGGTGATCCCATCGCGGCGTTCGATTATTCGGCGGCCGTCGACGACGACCGGCTCGACCATCCGATCGAACGCCTCGTCAAGGGCGGCGAACTCGTCCCAATCGGTGACGACCAGCGCGCCGTGTGCGTCTTCGAGGGCGGCCGCGGCGCTGTCGGCGTGTTCGATGTCGTACCCCGCTAGGTCTGCGACCGGATCGTACCCGACCACGTCGGCGCCGCGGTCGTGGAGCCCCTCGATCACGGGGATCGCCCGGGAGTTGCGGGTGTCGTCGGTACCGGGTTTGAACGCCAAGCCGAGCACCGCGACGCGCTTACCCGCCGGGTCGACGTGCTCGTCGAACAGCTCAAGCAGCCGCTCTGGCTGGCGGTCGTTGAGTTTGACCCCGGCCGCGAGCATCGCCGGCTCGTAGCCGCGCTCTCTGGCCGTGTGGATCAACGCGCTGACGTCTTTCGGGAAACAGCTGCCGCCGTAGCCCACCCCCGAGCGGAGAAATTGGTCGCTGATCCGGGGATCGGTGCCAATCGCGTCGGCGATCTCGTAGGCGTCGATCCCGTGGTCCTTGGCGATGTTACCGAGGTCGTTGATCAGGCTGATCTTGCTCGCGAGGAAGGCGTTGTTGGCGTACTTGATCAGCATTGCGGCGTCGCGGCCGGTCCGGATCACCGCCGGATCTTTCTCCGTCGCGCGGAGAATCGGACCGTACAGCTCCGCCAGCAGGTCGTAGGCCCGCTCTGTGTCCTCGTCGGCGCCGAACACGAGCTTGTGTGGGTTGCGGAAGTCCTCGAGGGCGGTCCCCTCCCGGAGGAACTCGGGGTTGGTAGCCAGCGTCGGTCCGTCGAGTAGCGGAGCGATCTCGGTTTCGAGCGTGTCGGGGACGACGGTGCTCTTGACGGCGATCACGTGCTCGTCGTCGACGACCGCGTTCAGCGATTCGACGGCACTCGCGACGTAGCTCGCGTCGATCGCACCGTCTGCGTCGGTCGGCGTCGGGACTGCAACCAGTGTCAGGTCCGTTCCGGCGGCACGGCCGTACTCAGTGGTGGCGACCAGCTCCTCGCCGCCGTGCCTGGCGATGAGCGCGTCGACCCCCGGCTCTTCGATCGGGGACTCGCCGGCGTTGAGCGATGCAACCACGTCGGGGTCGATGTCGATCGCGGTGACGCGGTGGCCGGCGTCGGCAAACGCCGCCGCGACTGTCGTCCCCACGTAGCCCGAGCCGACGATGCTGACGTGCATAGCCGCCTTTCACCGGCGCCGGAGATGAGATTTGTGATCCGGATCCCGGGTACCCGAAAACCCCCGTGGGTAGGCCAGCGACCCGTTTGACCGGCACGTCTGGGCTGCTCGTCTGGTGCGCGCTCGTCAGCTCTCGACGGGATGGCCGTCGCCGCCGGATTCGCGGAGTCGCTGCTCGGCCCGATCGCGATCCTCGGGGTAGCCGACATCGACCCGCCAGCCGTTCATCGGGATCGCGTCGATGGTGCGGCCGGACTGGATCAGCAGGTCGATCGCGTCGCTGAGCTCGTACTCGCCACGATCCGAGGGCTGGACGAGGTGACAGGCGTGGAAGATCTTCGGCGTGAACGTGTAGAAGCCGGTCATCACCAGATTCGACGGCGGGTCGTCGGGCTTCTCGACGACCTCGATTATCTCGCCGTACTCGTTGGTGTCACAGACGCCGTACCGCGAGGCCTCCTCGTGGGACACCTCCTCGACGAGAAAGGCCGCGTCGGCCCGGGACTCGCGCTGTCGGTTGACCACGTCCCCCAGATTCGCCCGGAAGACGTTGTCCCCGAGCATCAAAATAAAGTCGTCCTCGACGTGGGCCTCGGCGGTCAGCAGGGCGTGGGCCAGCCCCTGTTGTTCGCGCTGGTGGGTGTAGGTAAGCGGGACACCCCGGTAGACGTCGTCGTAGCGCTCGATGATCTGCTCTTTCATGTGCCCAA